>DATKUU010000180.1:0-9762 GCA_035530455.1 Phycisphaerae bacterium
TCGGAACCTCAAAAGTCATAAAAAGTTGGGGGCCATCCTTGGACATCGGATACGCCTCGCCGTGGTCATCCCACTCGGCCTGGCGGCGATTGACGGCCCAGGTCGTCAAACCTCGTTGCACCCGGCTGTCCAGGTAAGAGGTGGGCATCTCCAAGGTGTTGGGGTTCTGCGTGTAGAGCCAATGAATCCAATATCGAATGGAATCGTACTGCTCACACTGTGGGCCGATCATCGCCGTGTATTTGACCGCCTCCTCGCTGGTTCCGTAATAGTAATCCTGCGGGCTGACGAAAGCACACAGACATGCCCAATACCGCCCGCACCGCCCCAGCCAGTCGCCTTTGGTCAGCCAATCGTCGTCGAGGCGGACGACCGGGGGCTGCCGCTCGGGCGGGACGAAGGGGACCTTGGCCAAGTCGGCCAGCATGGCGTTGAGTTCGTCGAGCGACGGCGGGCCGGCGGGAGCGGGAAGGGAAGGACACGATTGCGGATTTTGGATTTCGGATTGCGGATTGACGGAAACGACCGACCGCGAATCGGCGGACTTCGGCGGCAAGACGCCTCGGAGCCGCGCCAGGCCGCCGCCGTAGGTGGCGGCCCACACGTCGCCGTCGGCCGTCACGGCCACGTCGAAAACGTAGTCGTCGGGCAGGCTGGGCGGTGGCGGCGGAGCATCCTCTTCAGGGCGGCTGGTACGATACGTTCTCACCGCGCCGGTCGCAAGGTCCAGGCGCGCCAGGCCCAAGTGGCGGGTGGCCAGCCAGAGGCCGCCCCGCGCGTCGGCCGCCAGGCCGCGCAGATAGTTCTCGAACGGTTCCTTCGAGAGTCCCTGCCAGGCGGTCCATCGGCGGCCGCCTTCCGCGCCGATGCCCAGGCCGTAATTCGTCGCATAGACGACGGTTCCGTTGGGCAGGATCAGGAGGTCGTTCGAGAGGTTCGAGGGAAGGCCGGGGGCGGTCGGGAGCGGGCCGTGGGGGCGGTAGAGGACGCCGACTCCGCGGGCCTGCCCCTCGTCGCCGGAGCGTTCCGCCTGGGCACGGACGCATGTCCATTTGTCATAAGGCAGGTCGGCCGAGGCCAGGCCGTCGCATTCCGTGCCGACCCACACCCGGCCGCTCCTCGGGTCCACGGCCAGGGCGTAGATTTGGTCGGAGGGAAGGCCGTCGGCCCGCGTGTAGGTGCGCCAGGCGCCGCGCTCAGTGGTGTCGGGCGACCAGCACACGAGGCCCTGGTCGGTGCCGATCCAGACATGTCCACGTTTCGGGGTGCGGTCGGCGGCGAGGGCGAAGACCCGTTCACCCGCGCAGCCGTCCAGGACGCCGTAGGTCCGCCACTCGCGGCCGTTATAGACGCTGACGCCCTGGTTGAGCGTGCCGACCCAGACGCGTCCGGCGGCGTCCACGGCAATCGCATAGACGTGCTCGGTGTTCGGACCGTCCTTGCCGGTGAATTGTTTCCATGCGTCCGGCTTTGCGGGATCGGCCGAGAGGTCAAGCCGCCACAGGCCCTTATCCTCGGTCCCGATCCAGAGGGTGTCATCGGCGGCGCAGAGGGCGGTGATGAATTGGCCGGGGCGGTCGAAAACGGTCCACGTTTCGGCGGGACCTTCCGGTGGCGATGCCGCCGGGTGTCTCACCGCAATCGCAACGAATACCAGCGCCAGTGAAGTGATAATCGCCCAGCGCGAGCCCAAGCCAGAGTGAGCCCTGCGAGCCACCGCCGTCCCCCCTTGTCCCAACATGGTGCTGCTTCTCCTGTCTTTCCTTACCAACGGGACTATACCCTACCCCCCCCCCCCCCTCGTCAAGCACAAAAAATCCCAGACAAAAGCCCCAAGAGTTTTCCCATGGCTGATCGCGTCGGCCGTTGGGCGCAGGCCGTCGGCCATCGTCCGGGATCGGCACAAAGTTCTCTTGCAGGCGCGCCCCCGATGCGGTATAAAGCGGTCGTCGCGGTCGCACGAATCGCACACAGCCGGGTGACCCATGCCGGACGATCCGCTGCTTGCAAAAGTCCCGCCGCACAGCGACGAGGCGGAGCGCGCCGTCCTCGGCTCGATGATGATGGACCCGGACACGCTGGGCCTCTGCCTGGAATACCTCGACGCCGACTGTTTCTTCCGGCCGGAGCACCGCATCATCTTCGACTTCCTGAAGAAACACTTCGAGGACAATAAGCCGCTGGACGGGGTGCTGCTGGAGCAGGCGCTGCGCGACGCGGGGAAACTGGAGGAAATCGGCGGGCGCGATACCATCGTCGAGGTGTATAACAGCGTGGCCTCGGCGGCGAACGCCGAGTATTACGCCCGGATCGTCAAAGACAAGGCGCTCCTGCGCGGCCTGGTGCACGCGGCCGGCGAGATTGCACGCGACGCGCTCAGCTCGGGCGACCCGGTGGACAACATCCTCGACCGGTGCGAGCAGCGCGTCTTCGAGGTCACCGAGCGAAAGATCGTCGGCCAGGCGGCCGACGTGCGGACCATCCTCAGCCAGGTCATGCAGACACTCGACTTCCAGGGGGGACGGGCCATCACGGGCCTGGAGACCGGCTTCTACGAACTGGACGACATGACGCGCGGCCTGCAGAAGGGCGAGATGATCGTCCTGGCGGCCCGCCCCAGCGTCGGCAAAAGCGCGCTGGCCCTCAACCTCGCCGAGCACATCGCCGTGGACCTCGAAAAGCCCGTCGCCTTCTTCTCCATCGAAATGAGCCGCGAGTCCCTGGCGCTCAGGCTCCTTTCGTCCCGGGCGAAAGTGGACGGACAGCGACTGCGCAAAGGGACGCTCACGAACGACGAGGCCGAGCACGTCCGCGACGCGGCCGCGCGGCTCTACGAGGTGCCCCTCTACATTGACGACACGCCGGGCCTCAGGATCATTGACCTGCGGGCCAAGGCGCGGCGTCTGCTGGCGCGCCACAGGATCGAACTGGTCATCGTGGATTACCTGCAACTGATGACCACGGGCCAGCGCGAGGAGAACCGCCAGGTCGAGGTCGCCAACATCAGCCGAGGCATCAAGTCCCTGGCGAGAGAACTGAACATCCCGGTCCTGGCCATCTCGCAATTACGCCGCGAAAGCGAGGAACGGACCCAGCCGCGACTGAGCGACCTCCGCGAATCGGGCGCCATCGAACAGGACGCCGACGTTGTCATGCTCCTGCACCGCGAAGAGATGCGCCATGCCCAAGGATCGAAGGAATATGAAGAAACCAAGGGCAAGGCCGATCTGATCCTGGCCAAGCAGCGCAACGGCCCGGTCGGGACGATCCATCTGACATGGATCTGGCGGTACACGCGATTCGAGCCGCTGAGCCCTCGCGAAATGACAGGCCCCAACGCGTCGGGCGCTTACGGCCCGGCAGGCGTGGCGGCAGGCGAAGAAGACCAAGAGCCGTATTAGACCCCGGAGGAAGGCAACAAGGATATTCCGTTTTAAGGAAATTCGTTATTGATGCCAAGGGAAAATACAATGCCTGAATCATCCATTCCCTCTGCGGACTCCCAGCAACAGAAGAACTGGTTTTCTCGTTCGCCTAGCCAACCTTCGGAGGCTGCAACAGTCAAGGTTGTCCTTGAACAGACAATGCAGCACCTAGACTTACAGGGAGGACGCGCGATCACAGGCCTGGAAACCGGGTTTTATGAACTGGACGATATCACCCGCGGCTTGCAACCCGAGGATCTTATTGTAATTGCGTCATGGCCAAGTGTTGGAAAGAGCACCTTAGCCCTCAACATCGCTGAGCACATCGCCGTGGACCTCGAGAAACCGGTGGCGTTCTTCAGCCTCGAGATGAGCCGCGAGGCGCTCGGCCTGCGGCTGCTTTCGTCCCGGGCGAAAGTGGACGGCCAAAGGCTGCGTAAAGGGACGCTCTCGAACGACGAGGCCGCGAAGGTGCGCGACGCAGCGTCACGGCTCCTTGAGGTGCCCCTCTACATCGACGACACGCCCGCCCTTTCGCTGGAGCAGTTGATCGGAAAATGCCGACACGCGGCAGCAAGCGGGCAAGCCGATCTTATAGTCATCGATTATCTGCATCTGATGGACCCCGCAAGCGATGAGCCGCCCTACTACAAAATGAGCCGTATAAGTCACTGCCTGAAGTCTCTCGCAAGGTCACTGGGCGTTCCGATCATCGCTGTTGCCCAATTGCGCCGACCGGGCCAAGATTCTTGGTACCCCAAACTTGCGGATCTCCGGGACTCAGGGACTCTTGAAGAAGATGCCGACGTTGTCATGCTCCTGCACCGCGAAGAGATGCGCCATGCCCAAGGATCAAAGGAATATGAAGAAACCAAGGGCAAGGCCGATCTGATCCTGGCCAAGCAGCGCAACGGCCCGGTCGGGACGATCCACCTAACGTGGATCCGGCGGTACACGCGATTCGAGCCGCTCTCACCGCGTGAGGCGTTCGGACCGGAGGCGGAGACGTTCGGGACAAACAGTTCGATCTAGGCCGCCGCAACTTCGGGCTTGACGGGACCGTTTCATCCGATAAGATACGTGCAGAATCGCGGGGTGGAGCAGCCAGGTAGCTCGTCGGGCTCATAACCCGAAGGTCGCAGGTTCGAATCCTGCCCCCGCTACCACGTAAGGCCAGCAAGGACAGCCACTTGGCTGCCCTTGCTTTTTTGTTGCGGGCGCGCGTGTCACTAAATTGTAACTGTTTTGTCCTTACGTCAGTGACACGTCGGCCACCCGTAAACGCCCGCGGGACAGCCTCCGCTAGACTCTGTGCATGGCAGCGTGCGCCACAGAAAAAAGGAGGCTGCCATGGCTTGCCTGTACAAACGCCGCACGCAGTACTGGGCCAGTTACTACCTGAACGGTCGCCAGGTCCAGAAGTCCCTGCACACCGACGACCCGCGGATCGCCCGCGACAAGATTCGCAAGCTTGAGTATGAACTCTCGCTCGGCGACCTGCCGCAGGCAAGCCGCCTCCCCCTGCCCGCGCTGCTCGAGACGTTCTGCGGACACCTCAAGACCCGGCAGACCTACAGGTCCTACCGCAAGGACGTGAGCCGCTTGAGGAACCTGTTCGGCGAGATCTGCGAGGCCCTGAAGATCAAACCGGCCGGGAGCCCTGCCAGACGGCAGGCCAGGCCCCGGCCAGACAAATACGCGGGCGACCACATCAACGCGAAACTCCTTGAGGACGTGACGACCGAAGTTATCAACCGGTTCCTCGACTCCAGGGTCAGGCGAAGCCAGTGGGCGCCCAAGACCGCCAACGGCATCCGCGAACTGTTGCACCGGCTGTTCGAGTACGCCATCAGGCACCACGGCTTCTGCTCCAGGGACCGCCGCCATCCCAACCCGGCCTCGGCCGTGGAGCGACGGCGCGAACCCGCCCCGGAGATCCGATTCCTCACCCTCGACCAGATCGAGGAACAGATTGAGGCACTCAAGGGGCGCCCTGTGCTGCACGCGGCCGTCGCGACCTGCATCTACGCAGGACTCCGGCGTGAAGAGGTGACGTGGCTGACACGTGAGGACGTCGACCTGGAGCTCCGGCTGATCCGTGTCCGGGCCAAGACGATCGACGGCCAATCCTGGCAGCCCAAGACCCGGCGGAACCGGGTAGTGCCTATCAGCGAGACATTGCATACAGTCCTTCGGGACTACCGTCCCCGCGAGGGATCCACGTGGTTCTTCCCGTCCCCCGAAGGCAAAAAGTGGGATCCCGACAACCTCTCGAACGACCTCCGGGTGTTGAATCGGGCCAAGGGCCTCCTATGGGGCTGCGGAGACTTCCGGCACACCTTCGGGAGCCAGTTGGCCCAGAAAGGCGAGTCGCTCTACAAGATCGCCACCCTCATGGGGAACTCCCCGGAAATCTGCCGGCGGCACTACGCGGCCCTCGTCCCCGAGGAGATGCACGACACCGTGGAATTCACCAAGCCGGACGATGAGAATGCCCCGTCAAAGGACAAGACCCACGCACTCCTTGAAGAGGTTCTGAGGCGACTCGACCAGAAGACGCAGCCCAGTGCGGCTAGCCTCGGAACCGACGCAGAAGACATCGTCGATCCGAAGCCGCAGCCTGCCGAAAGAAAAGCGGCGGCAAAAACACGCTGGGAGCAGCAATGGGAAAACACCAACTGATTCGCGTTCGGCGAGAGGGCTGCTTACTCAACCGACGCACGGGACGCCAGCCACGCTTCGACTTCCTGCCAACGGTAGCGGACGGCACCGTTAAGCAAACTGCTGAAAGTCCATCTCCTGGTTGCGGCTTGTGATCGACGCCAGATGGTACTCCAAGATCGACCGGTCAAGCACCTGCTGGGATTCGGCGACCGAATCTGAGAATCGCTCTGGCCGTCTGGCCTTTAGAAACTGCCTTGGCGAGAAAGGTTGTTTGTCCATGTACGCCACTCCCTGAGGTGCTTTGGAACAGGCTTGGCTAAAGTTGCTGCTCCGGAACGGTGTCTTGCGAATCGCACGCTGTAGAAGTTAGGCAAACCCCTATACGCTCACCACCGACATCCCTGGGTCGTGCCAGTGGAGGGTATCTTGCACAGCAAACCGTCGCAAGCGTAAACCACAAGATGGGACACCGAGGTGTTCGTGCCCACACTGATGTAGACCGACTGCCCTATGGCTCATGGCGGTTAGCCGGCTCCTCTTGCGATGTCGCGTTTGCCCGCTTCACGGGCTCACCTCGAACGTGTTCGCTAACCGGACCGCCGCGAGAGGGCCGAGAGTTTGAGAGCGAAGGGCTAGAACGGGCCGCGCGGGTGCGATCGGGCGCGTAAGTGGTTGCGGCAAGGCGCGTTACGGGCGCGAGTTACGGCTCGGCAGGACCTCTTAAACAAAAAACGGCCAATGGCCGTTTTTGCGTTCATGGCTCCCCGGGCAGGACTCGAACCTGCAACCAAACGGTTAACATCTGAAGTGTAGGCCTTTCCTCACAATCCACCTTCGGGGTATCACTCCAACGGTGGTTCGACCTTCGGGCCTTCCACCCGACGGTAATGACGCGGGGCGTTTGGACAAAAGGTGTGGCATGGCACGTTGGCACTCCCTTCCGGCATAAGGACAAGGCATCGCCTCCACCCTTGTCTTTTTGCGGAAGGGGGTTGATCTTTGCGTGGGATGTCGGGTTTGGCCGCTTGGCTTATGCGGCGGAAGTTCGAAACGTCGGATTGGGGTGCGGTGCGGAAGGCAGGGAAACGAGTTAGCCGCTCACCAAGAGACGGCAGCAGATGTTTGCGATGCAGGTAGACGTATCCACTTCGGAGTAATAAGGACTTCCTTCCCGCTTCGCCGCTCTGCTGCAGCATAGCGGAGCGAGAATGGCCGGATCTTTGCCCAACCCCGATATAATCGATGGATTTCGGGACAATCATCGTAAGTCAACACCCAAGACGCATCCGACATGGTCTTCAACTGAGTCGAAAGAGCAATGTGGTATTCCTCATCCAAGGCGTCCAGATAAAGCGTTTGCCCTTTGACAAAGTACGGTGGGTCAATGAAGAAGAAGATGGACTCTGCCTTGAGGCTCTTAATGAAATCTATTCCATCACGGCCAGACACGTGAACGCGATCTCGGTATTCGGCAACCTTCTCACACCGGTGCCGAAGCTCTGGTTTATTGAACCTCGCATTGAGCTTCCATTTGCCTGTTTGCTTCACACCACCAATAGGACCCCCGTTCATAATGATCCCGGACCGATTGCATCGGTTGAGGAAGAACGCCGAGAATCCCCGACGGAGACGAGACACGCGACCGCACTTTCTGTACACGTCTCGCTGACGACGCCATTCAGCCATACTCACACGCGTCTTTGAGAGCATAGCCACAAACGGATGAGGTCGGTTTACGAGGCTCCACCAAAAGTTGTGAATCGCGGGGTCCGCATCGTTGACAAGTATCTCGTGGGTCTCTTCGAGGTACAGCAACGTAAGCGACGCACCGGCCCCACCAGCGAAGGGCTCGGCAATCGCTCGATCCCCGAGGCCGTTTAATCTTCGGATTTGACTTAGTAGACCCGCCATCGCTGACTTGCCGCCGGGATACCGCAGTGGGCTCGATGTTTTCATTCCTTCGCGCCCCCGGAATCTTGTTCTAGCATCATTCGGAAAAGGGGCTCTGTCCGCAGCCAGAATTGCAGAATATCCCGTTCGCTAGGCAGGTCTGAGGAATGAACAAAGGCATGCAAGTCACTGATCGTAAATGGGGCAGCAGCGTCGTATCGGATTGCCCTTTCAACCTTTCTTGCATCGGCGGGAGCCAATCTTTGCTTTGCAATCCGCCCAATCTCCGGGACAAGCTGCTTCATCGTCGGCACACCGAAAGGAAGCTTCCGACCCTCTTTCTTCTCTAGATTCGTGATGATCCCTGGAAGCTCTCCAGTGCGTTTAAGGTAGTCCAGTACCCCGAGTTCAAAAAAGACCCGAAGCAAAACGGCCCCAGCATTCGGAAAGTCCTCACGCTTGAGCTTGGTCAGTTCGCGGCGAATATCGATGAGCCGTTCATTCCCGAACCTAACCTTGAAGTCTCGTGGAAGAACCGTTTTGCTTTCTTGCTTGGACTTCTTCGGTGGCATAGCTTTCGGCGCGTGACCGGATGATGCGACAGACTCGCCCGTTATAATATCCGAGGGGACAAATGAGCCTTGCTTCTTTGCGGGTCGCTCCTTGGAATCCCAAGATTCGAAATAGGCTTGGATATTGTCGTTGGTGTTCAGCGTCCGCGAGGATTGCTTCCCGAGCGCTACATCGGTTACGAGTTTCGTAAAGCCGCGGACGAACTGTTTCTTCGTCGTGGTCCCACGAAGTCCGTGATCGGGGTCAGGCTCAACTTTGAGGTAATCTCGCCCCACGGAAGAATCAAAAACGCGTTCGAGCGTTGTGAAGAGCTTGGCTCTAGGATTATCGAGCTTGGCTTTCACTTCATCGGGAAGATCAAGCGAGCGTGCCATGTCAGCGATGGCTCTTGTCTGCCGGGCCTGTTGGATGTCTGGTAGCGAAAAGCCGAGTTCATCGCGTAGATCATCGTTGCTGTATCCTTCGGCGAGCTTGTCGAGGATAAAACTCGCTCGATTCTCTGCCTGCCATGCAAGAACTGGGCTACCGATGTGTCGTCCCGCGATCTGTCGATCTGTCGCTTGGCGACTCGGCGCAATAGTGACGGGAACCTTCGCAATTACTCTTGGGTCAGCGATCCGGCGAGAAAGTCGCTCGACTTGACGCGCTAACGAACCTTCGAGAAGCCCAGGCTCGCGTAGCACTTTAAGAGCCGCGAGTCGACGATTGCCCTCCACAACTACATACCGCCCGTTCTCCATGATCGCAAGAAGCGGCTCGTTCGGGAAATAGCCACGGGTGGCGATGCTTTCTGCCGTCTCTAGCGCCTTGTCGTGCTCGAAGAGATATTGGCGGTTTTTTACCATCTCGAGAGGCATTTTGAGGACAGTTTGAGGGCAGTTTTACTTTGCTCCATATAATCTTGCGGACAGGCCACCCATGTTGAACTCGATCAGACCCTCGCCATTGAGGCGGCGCGGCAACTGGTACAGGAGAAGGGCGGTAGCTTTTCGACCACCGTCCTCAATGAATGGCTCATTACTTCCTGCGGCGATACAGAATCCCCCTCGAAAGTCTTGCTGTCAACGCAAAGTAGAAATGTCCTCTTTCCCGCAAAGTAGGAATGTCCGCTTTTTCTGGAAGGGCTGGCGCCAAGGGTGATCGGCCGAGACGCCCGCTTCGCCCTTGCGCCTGCTTCTCCCCGGCCAAGGCCCCTACCGGCCCAGGTCGC
>DATKUU010000181.1:0-4162 GCA_035530455.1 Phycisphaerae bacterium
GGCCAGAGAGGCGGCGAGGTTTGCCAAGGAGCGGGCCGTGGTGTTGAAGGCGGAGAGCGGGGACGCGGCCGATATGCTGAAGGATGAGGTCCTGGATTTCGTGTTCATTGACGCCGAGCACACATTCAACGGGGTTTTGCGGGACCTCCATCTCTGGTACCCGAAGGTCCGGCGGGGCGGCGTGGTCGGCGGGCATGACTGGTACGAAAACCGGCCGCGGTTCGAGAAGTTCATGGTGCCGCAGGCGGTGCGGGCGTTTCGGAAGGAAGAGGGGCTGAGAAGCAACGGACGGTTGTGCGCGGAGTGCCGAGGGTCGGGGGCCGTCGCCGTGGCGACGGAGATACGGCTGGGAGCGGAGACGACATGGTTTTTTCAGAAACCGTAGAGCATGTGATCGTCGTCAGCGGCGGACCGAGCGGGAACGAGACGTGGTTCCCGCATGAACTGCCCGATGTTTTCGGGGTTGTCAAGAGGATCGGCGTCAATGCGGTGGTGGAAAAGGGATTTTTCGATTACTGGGTCGCGTGCGACCATGCGATGTTCGAGACGTGCGATCCGGTAGGCCATCCGATCCTGTTCGGACACAACGACTGGCACCAACGGATCACGGCCGGGCCGGCACTGGACGCATGGCGGGCCTGGCCGAAGATATTCCAGAACGACGTGCACCGGCTGATGCCGCCGCCGACGGGCGACGTGCCGAGGTACCCCGACACCGGCGCACCTTGCGCCCAGTGGAACGCTTTCAGCGGCCTGGCGGCCCTGGGCCTGGCGTGGATCCTCAGGCCGAAGGAGGTGGACCTCTTCGGCTTCGATATGGAGGGGGAGGGCGGGGCGGCGGACGAGGGACATGACCTGCCGCGAAAGCGGGACGAGGAACGGTGGATGACGGAAAGGCGGATCTTCGACTGGTGGACCGGGGCGTTCGTCAATGCGGGAATCCAGGTACGCAGGCACACGCTCCAGGGTGTGGAGGACTGGGCAACGAAGGAGGTTGCAAAGGCCTGATGGTGGCGGCAACGGCGGTCAAACCGTTCAAGTTCAAGCATCCGGCCCGGCGGCTGGGGTGCGGGTTCTATGTCCAGCCGGTGCACTGGTCGGACAATCCGGCCCACGATGAGGGCTGGGCGAACCGCGTGGCGGCCCTGTACGGCGGGCGGGAGAGCGCGGGGTGGTTGCGCGAGTACGAGATGCAGCCCATCACGGCCGGCGTCCGCGTCTGGCCGATGCTCACGCGCGAGGTCCACGTGCTGCGCAAGGCGTGGGAGGAGATCGTCGGCCCGGCTTGGACCCGCTACCGCGTGATCGACCAGGGGATGCGGCACCCGACCTGCTGCGGATGGGTGGCGGTGAACGCGGCGGGGGACCAGTATTGGTATCGCCAGTACTACGCGGCGGACCGGACCATTGCGGAAAACGTGCTGGCGATCCTAGACCGGACCAGGCCCGAGGAGGCCATCGAGGCGAACATCGCGGACCCGGCGATCTGGGCGCGAAACCCCGAGACGGGCAACACGTGGGCGGGCGTGTACCAGGACGCCGGCCTCGCACTGCGGCGGGCGGACAACAGCCGGGCCGGGTACGATGCGGTCAGCACGGGATTGGTGTCGGCCCTGGCGAGGTGGAGCCTGTTCCATCGCAAGCCGCACGGGAAGATGGCGGCGCTGGAGCCAGGGACGCTTCAGGTGCTGGCGTCGAAGCCGGCGATATGGTTCGCCCCGGAGTGCGCCGAGGGCGTGCAATCGCTGTACGAGGAGTGCGCGAGCCTTCGATACGAGGAGCCCCGAGGCGATCCCTTGCGGCACGCCGCCCCGGAGAAGCCGGTGGACGTGAACGATGAGGGGGCGGACGTGGTGCGGTACGGCAGGCAGACGGCGGGGATGACGTATCAAGCGCCCCGCCGCGTGGTGCCGGAAGACATTTACGACAGGCTCTTGAAGGCCGAGGAACAGGAGCGCAAACGTGGCCGACGAAGATGAGGGCGTAGGCGTCGCCGATCCTCCGGTGGACCGGGCGGAGCGCGCAAAGAAAATCCAGGAGTTTTACCTCAACCTCATCGACACGGGCGAGGAGTATCCCCTGGAGGAGTGGAAGCGGGCCCGGCGCCAGTACGCCGGCGGCAAGGAGGAGGCCGACCAGGAGTGGGCGAACCTCTTCCGCGGCCAGGTGGATACGCTGAAGGCGTTCCTCGACCAGGGATGGACGGCGATGCGGTTCCTGCCGGCGGAGGGGCGTGACAAAGAGCCGGATGTGCAGGGGCAGGCGGCGTGCGACACGGCCTTGGCGCAGTATTTCAAGAGGGAACTCGCGCTCGAGGGCGAGGCCCTGCGGGCCCTGCAATCGTGTCTGATCGTCAACGCGGGATGCGTCGTGCGGAAGTGGGACTTGGCGAGGATGATCCCGAGCATTCAGGAGATCAAGCCCGAGCAGGTCCGGTGGGATTCTAACTGCGGCGGCAACCCCAGGCGGGCGGGGTGGCAGGCCTACGTCGAGTTCGTCAGCCCGGAGATGCTGCACCGCGAGACGGGCATCCCCGTCCGGACCTTGCGCGATGCAGCCAGAAAGACGAAACCCCCGCGGGAGGAAGAGGCGAGCGGGGAAACGACCCTTGTGGAGACGAGCGCCCGGAAACTGCAGGCCCAGGGGAAGTGCCGGGCGACCCTCGACCGGTGCCGGGTGTGGAACTTCTTTGGGCGGAACGAATACGCTCTGTACGATGAGGCGCCGGACGACACGCCGGGTCTGTCGAGCCAGGCGGAACAATCCATCCTGGAAGAGGACCCCGACGCCGAACGAGAACCGGAGAAGGGACCGCACCTGGAACGGTTCCTGGACGCCCAGGGGCTTCGCGAGCCCAGAAGGTTCGTGCGGATCGTCGAGGGCCTGGACGACCGGGGACCCATAGCGGACGAGGACGACTGGCCGAAGGAACTGGCGCTGGACACCGACGAGTGGCCGGTGATCTGGCTTGCGTTCAATGACGACGGCGAGACGGTGGCGAGTTTCCCGGATTACCGGCACACGAACAAGGGCAACAAGGCGTTCGAGTCGGCCCTGGGGGACTTCGCTTGGCGCATGCGATTTCAGTTGGCGATGAGGTGGTTGCTCTCGAGGAGCTTGGGCAAAAACCGGGACGAGATTGAGAGGGCGCTTAAGGACTTTGAGACGGCGACGATCCCGGACGCCCTCGATGACCAGGGCCGGCCGCTGGTCAAACAGGCGGACCTGGCGGACTTCCCGCCGGTCATTTTGGAGGCCCTGAAGGTATGGCGGGAGGTGACGGACATCGCCTCGATGCAGAACGAGATCCTGCGGGGCGGCGAGGGGACGTTCAACACGGCTTTCGAGGCCCGGATGAGCCGGGAGGCCTCGACCGTGAAGGTGTCGAACCGCCTGCGGGCCTACGAGGCGTTCGTCGCGGAGATACACCGGGGACTCCTGGCGATGGCCCATGTGATGATGCCGTTGGGGACGGCGGTAGAGATGTTCGTGTTCGATCCCAAGACGGACGAGGTGCTCGGATTGGTGCCGCAGGAGAACCTCAGTTGGACGGAGGTTCGCCGGCTGATGCTGGAGTCGCCCGGAACGGAGATCACGGAGTTGGGCGTCGAGGCCATCGTGGGACCGGAGTTGGCCCGATTTTGGAAACCCAAGCAGCCGCTCGAAATCATCCGGCGGGACTTGCGCGTGATGCTGGAAGAGGGCGGGACGCAGCGGAGCGCACGCCTGGAACAGGGGGCGGTGCTCAAGGAACTGGCGGCGGAGGTGTTGCTGCCGCTCTACCAACAGGCGAACCGGCCGGACCTCGTGGTGGAGGCGGTCCGGAGAATCTTGACGGCGGCGGGGATCGCGGAGGCGGACGCCCTGTTGCCGAAACCGGAGGATTTTATAGCGGCGGCGGTGCCCACGTTGCCCCAGGTTGGAGCAGGTGGTCCAGGGGCACCGGCGGGGGCGGAAACGCTTGCTGGTGGGGCAGGCAGGCCGGTAGCCGAAGAGCCAGTGCCGGTGGAGACTGTCTGAAAACTGAATAATCGCCAAACGAGGCGGCCGGCCGGCCGTCGCGCTTGAGAAAAAGCCAAAGGGCTCCGACCTGCTAGCGGGAGGTCGGGGCCCTTTTCGTTTGGCGGCGAGGGAGAACCGGATGCCGCTTTACGACTACGCG
>DATKUU010000182.1:0-6536 GCA_035530455.1 Phycisphaerae bacterium
CCACCCCCCCACCCCCCGTCGCTCCGGCCCCCCCCCCCCGACGTCCCGCGGCCGATCACCCTTGGCGCCAGCCCTTCCAGAAAAAGCGGACATTCCTACTTTGCGGGAAAGAGGACATTTCTACTTTGCGTTGACACGTGGTAGCGGGGGCCGTGTATTGACGGGCGGCGGGGACTGTCTATAATTGCGGGACCCGGAAGAGGGTCGGCGGGCGCCTGTGGGGCCTCGCCGGCCGGCCGGGCCAACAGGGGGCCGTGGATGCTTTATTACGACAAAAACACGCAGTCGTTCTACACGGAACTTCGGCCGACCAAACTGGAAGACACCGAGGAGCCGAACCTCTACCGCGACATCTTCCCGTACAGCCGGTTTCCGAAGATTCCGTTCAGCCACGAACGCGTGCCGACCTTCATCCCCCCGGAAACGTGGATCACGGACACCACGTTCCGCGACGGTCAGCAGGCCTGCCCGCCGTACACTGTGAAGCAGATCGTGGATCTCTATACGTTCCTGCACCGGCTGGCGGGGCCGAGGGGCCTCGTGCGCGCCAGCGAGTTCTTCCTCTATTCGAAGAAGGACCGCGAGGCGGTCGAGAAGTGTCTGGAACTGGGGTTCGACTACCCGCAGGTGACCGGCTGGATTCGGGCTGTCAAGAGCGACTTTAAGCTCGTCAAGGAGATGGGCCTGAAGGAGACGGGCATCCTGACGAGTTGCTCGGACTATCACATATTCCTGAAGTTGCGCCGGACGCGCCGGCAGGCGCTCGACATGTATCTGGACATCGTGCGTGCCGCCCTGGACGAGGGCATCACGCCGCGCTGCCACTTCGAGGACATCACTCGGGCCGACTTCGAGGGGTTCGTCATCCCGTTCGCGGCGGAGCTGATGAAACTGGCCGAGCAGCACGAGACGCCGATTAAAATCCGCGCGTGCGACACGCTCGGCTACGGCGTACCGTACACCGGCGCCCAGTTGCCGCGGTCGGTCGCCAAAATCATCTACTGTCTGCGCCGCCAGGCCGGCGTGCCGCCCGAGTGGCTGGAGTGGCACGGCCACAACGATTTCCACAAGGTGCTGGTCAACGCGACGAGCGCCTGGCTGCACGGGTGCAGCGCCGCCAACGGGACGCTGCTCTCCATCGGCGAGCGGACGGGGAACCCGCCCCTCGAGGGCCTGGTCGTCGAGCACGCCATGCTCTGGGGCGAGACCGAGGGCGTGGACTATTCGGTCATCACCGAGATGGCCGACTACTACCGCCGCGAGATCGGCTACGAAATCCCCGCGCGCTATCCGCTGGTGGGGCGCGATTTCAACGTCACCCGCGCGGGCATCCATGCGGACGGCCTGCTGAAGAATGAAGAAATCTACAACCCCTTTGACACCGAGGGGATCCTCAAGTGTCCGTATCGCGTGGCCATTACCGACAAGAGCGGCGCCGCCGGCGTCCTCCACTGGGTCCAGGAGCGGTATGAGGTGGACGGGAGCCTCTCGAAGGACGATGCTCGGATCGCGCGGATCGTGGACTGGATCGCGTCGGAGTACGACGAGGGGCGCGCCACCGCCATCAGCGACGAGGAAATGGACGCCAAGGTCCACGAGGTCTTCGGCCCGGACGTCCGCCGCCGACCGGAGACGCTTTAGCGTCCGCTTCACCCGCCGCAGACCGAAACCATCTCCCCCGGCGGGCTTTGTTGTGTTGCTGGAAATCACCCTAACCTTTTGTGGTCACGAGGTTTATCGGATAATTACCCCTGGGGTAATTATCCGGGGCGACTTTTCGCCGGGGACGGTCATTTCTCCGGGCCGAGCGCGAAAAGGTGTTTGGCGCTGCGGATGAAGAGGCGGCCGGAGGCAAAGGCGGGCGAAGCGTCGCACGGCTCGCCGAGCGGCACGCGCGCGACCGCTTCGTAAGCTCGGCCGGCCTTGAGGACGAAGAGGTCGCCCTTTCGGCTGACGAGGAAAAGTCGCCCCGCGGCGAGGATGGGCGAAGCGTAGAAGGACGCCACAAGGTCCTGTTCCCAGACCTTCTTTCCCGTGCCGGATTCACAGCACGCCATCATGCCGTTCGCCTCCACCAGGTACACGCTCTCGCCGTCGGCGACGGGGGTGGGGAGGTTCGGCACGACGTCCTCGAAGGTCCAGACGACTTCCGGTTTGGCTGCGTCGCCGTCGCCCGGCCGGATGGCGTACACCTTGTCATAGGCAATCGAGGCGATGACCAGTCCCCCCGCCGCGATGGGGGAGGGGGCCATCTCCGACCCGGCGCATTCGACTTTCCAGAGGATGTGGCCGTCCTTCGGATCGTGCGCCAGGATGGCCGAGTCGGCGCTCGTGACGATCTGTGGACCGTTCGGCCCGGCGACGAGGATGGGCGTCGCCCACGATTCGTGGACCGGCCGCTTCACCTCCCAGACGGTCTTGCCGGTCTCGGCGTCGAGGGCGAGCATCTTCGCGCCGCCGTCCTTGACTGACGCGGGATCGAGTTGGACGAGCACAAGGTTCTCGCAAAGGGCGAGGCTGGACGCGTGGCCGTACGGATTCGCGGGAGCGCCGACGTTCACGGCCCAGGCCGCCTGGCCGTCGAGCGTGAAGGCGGCGACGTCGCCGTTTGCGAAAATGGCATAGACGCGCCGTCCGTCCGTCGCCGGCGTCGGCGCTGCGTAGCCGGTTTCCTCGTTGACCCCAGAGGCTTCGGCCGGACTGCCGGGAACGTCGGCGACGGCGCCGGTCCACACGAGTTGCCCGGAGTCGGCGTCGAAAGCATAGACCGCGCGCTCCGTCGGCGAAGCGCCCGTCAGAAAAATGCGATTTCCCCGGACGATGGGCGAACTTGCGCCCGGCAGGGGGGTGGCTGTTTTCCAGAGGACCTTTCCTCCGGTGGCGGCGGTCCAGGCGTCGGCGCCCTCGCCGCCGGCGACGCCCAGGCCGTCCGGCCCGTGGAATCGCGGCCAGTCGGCGGAGGCGGTCGCGGCGGTGTCTGTCGGCGCGTCCGCTCCGGCCCAGGCGGTACCCGCCAGGAGCCCCGCCAGGATCAGAGTTGCCAGGCCTTCATTCCGTCGAGTCACGGTTGTCCTTTCCCGTCGGGGTTCGTCCCATTATACGGTCCTGCGGCGGGGACTCAGCGCAGCAATCCGGCTCCTGGACCGTCGAATCGACCGGAAAGCCGGTTTGTTCAGAGAGCCGTTCATCCTCCCTCTCCCTTGATGGGAGAGCCGGGCACGGGGCTACGGCGGGCAGGCCCGCCACGCTGGCGCTGCTTGCTTTCGGCGCGCTCGCGATTGTTGTCCGGCGCGCCGGGATTGTAAGGGTGGCGGGTCGGGAGACCCGCCACCCTTTGGTTAAAGGTGGGGATGCCGCCCCCGCTCAGAGTTTCTTCAGCAGCGCGATGGCCTTCTCCGCATCGCTCGCCGAATCCAGCGCTAGGTAGCAGACAAATCGCTTGCCGATGGCGGCGGCGGAAAGCCCGCGCAGGTTGATCCTCGCATCGGCCAGCGCGCGCGTCAGGTGCGCCCCCATGCCGGGCTTGTCGGCCCCCTCGACGCGCACGGAATGGAGGCTGGCGCTGAGGGCGAAGCCGGCCGCCTTCGCCGCCTGCTTCTCTTTCTCGCCGGCCAGCGGCGCGATGAAAACGACGCCGGTCCCCGGCTTCTCGGGCGCGCGGCGGGCGACGACGAAGTCCAGCGCCGCGCCCCCCTGGGACAGGGCTTCCAGTTTTCCCGCCAGTCCGCCCGCCCGGTCCTCGATGCTCGCCGACCAGACCTCGACCTGCTTCGCGTCCAGTGCCATGACGTGTCCTCCTACCGATGGGTGGCTGCGTGCGCTCCGCCCGGCCGACCGGCTGGGCCGCACGCTTCCTCCAGGATACCCGAACCGCGCCCGCAATGCGACGGGCCTTCCTCCGCCGACGGGTTTGACTCCCCCGCCTCCGGCTTCGTAAGATACCGCTGCCGGGAGAGGACTTGTGCCAAAGGGACCCCGGCGCCGGAGTCCGCTGGGCGGAGAGCGAGGAGCGTGCGATGCACCGTGCCGGTTTCCTTCTCCTCCTGGTCTGCGCGGCGGCACTGGGGTCCGCGGCCGGGTGCCGCTCCAGCGCGCCGCCCGACGTGTCCGCCTCCGACTCGCTTGTGCTCGAGTGGCGCTTTGCCACCGCCGGGCCGGTCAAGTCGTCGCCGGTTGTCGCGGGCGGGCGCGTCTTCGTCGGCTCCGACGACGGTCGCGTCTATGCCCTTGACCTGGCGTCCGGCCGAGAGGTGTGGGTTTTCCAGACCGGAGGCGCGGTCGAGGCGGCGCTCTGCGTCCTGGAGGGGCGCGTGTTTGTCGGATCGCTGGACGCGTTTCTCTACGCGCTCGACTCGGGTGACGGCACGCTCCTGTGGAAGTACGAGACGGGCGGCGAGATTCGCGGCGGCGCGACCGCCGACAACGGCCGCATCCTCGTCGGCAGTTACGACGGCCGCCTTTACTGCCTCGACGCCGCGACGGGCCGCCCCCTTTGGACCTGCGAGACGGAGAACTATATCAACGGCTCCGCCGCCGTCGCCGGGGGACGCGTCGTCTTCGGCGGATGCGACGGCCTCCTGCGCGCCGTCGCGCTGGAGGACGGTCGGCCCTTGTGGACCCTGGACGCCGGGGCCTATATCCCCGGCTCGCCCGCCGTCTCGGGCGGCCTGGCGTACGTCGGCACCTACGGCGGTCGGCTGCTCTGCGTGGACCTCGAGGGTGGCCGGACCGTCTGGACGTCGGAGGACGCCAACGTGCCGATTCTCTCGTCGCCGGCCCTGGCGCAAGGCGCAGTGGTCGTCGGTTCGCAGGACGGGCGCTTGCGCTGCTTCGACGCGGCGAGCGGGGACGTGCGATGGACCTTCCGGGCGCGCGGCGCGGTGGACGCTTCGCCCGTCGTCTGGGGCGAGCGGGTCGTCTTCGGGTCGACCGGCGGATGGCTGTACCTGGTGCGTCTGTCGGACGGGCAGGAGGTCTGGTCGTTCGAGATCGGCGGGGCGGTGACCGGTTCGCCCGCCGTCGCCGCCGGAAGGATTATCGTCGGCGCCGAGGACGGCGCGGTGGTTGCGTTCGGTCCGCCGGAGGGAGCGACCGAGCCGTGAGAATCGCGCACCTGGTGCCCGGGACGTGCGGCGTCTTCTACTGTGAGAATTGTCTGCGCGACACCGACCTTGCGGAGGCGTGGCGCGCCGCCGGACACGAGCCGGATCTCGTGCCCCTCTACCTGCCGATCAGGGCCGACGGCCGGGCGGGCGAGACGGAGGGGCCGATCTTCCTCGGCGGCGTCAACGTCCACCTCCAGCAGAAGTTCGCGCTTTTCCGCCGGACGCCGCGATGGCTCGACCGCCTGCTCGATTCGCGCCGCCTGCTCCGCTGGGCGGCGCACCGGTCGGCCATGACGAGCGCCGCCGACCTCGGCGGGACGCTCCTTGCGATGCTCCGCGGCGAGGCCGGCCCGCAGGCCAAGGAAGTTCGCCGGCTCGTCGCGCACCTGGCCGAGCGCCGGCCCGAGGTCGTCCTGCTCTCCGATGCGCTCCTGGCGGGTCTGGCGCGTCCCATCCGCGAGCGCGCCGGCGCGCCCGTCGTCTGCCTCCTCCAGGACGAGGACGCGTTCGTGGACGCGCTCCCGCCGCCCCAGCGCCGGGAAGCGTGGGCGCTCCTCAGGGCGTGCGCGGCCGAGGTCGCGGCGTTTGTCGCGCCGAGCGCGTACTATCGCGGCCTGATGGCGGAGCGTCTCGCCGTCGCGCCGGACCGCGTCGCGGTCGTGCGTTACGGCATCCGGCCGGAGGGCTACGGGCCGGCCGCGACGCCGCCCGACCCGCCGGTGCTCGGTTTTCTCGGTGCCGTCGAGCCGGGCAAGGACCTTGCCGCCCTCCTGGAGGCGTTTGCGCTACTTCGGAGGCGGCCGGGGCTGGAGCGCCTGAGGCTGCGGGCCGCGGGCGGCGCCGCGCCGGGAGGCGCCCGCGTGATGGAAGAGGTGCGGCGTCGTGTGGCATCCGGGGGCTTCGCCGACGCCGTCGAGTTCCTCCCGAACCTCCCGCGAGGCGAGCGCCAGGCGTTTCTGCGGACGCTTTCGGTCCTTGCCGTCCCGACGAATCACCCCGCGGCATATGGGGCGTACATCCTGGAGGCGCTGGCGTCGGGCGTGCCGGCCGTCGTCTCGCGACACGGCGGGGCGGTGGAGTTGATCGAAGCGACGGGCGGCGGAGTGCTCGTCGAGCCGGGCGATGCGCGGGCGCTTGCCGACGCGGTCGGGGCGCTCCTCGGCGACGCCGGCCGGGCGCGGGCGCTCGGAGCCGCAGGCCGACGGGCGGTCCTTGAGCGGTTCGATGCGCGGCGGTCGGCGGAGGAACTGGCGGACGTCTGCCGACAAGCCGCCGCCAGAACCTAGTACTACTACGCTGTGTTCTCAAACGCAGAGAACGCCGAGAACGCAGAGAACAGATGTCAACGGGCTCAAAAGGGATAAGGAGAGAGCCGGAGTTGGGGGTGTGGAACAGCGATTGGCCCGGGCCGGGTATGCCGTGCATGTTGTT
>DATKUU010000183.1:0-3538 GCA_035530455.1 Phycisphaerae bacterium
CGGATTGCGGATTGCCGCCTCGACGGCGGAGGCGACGAGCTTCTCCAGTTCCTTGGCGGCGGCCGCCGCGCCGGCCTCGCCCGCGACCTGGCTGTCGAACAGCTTGCCCAGCAGTTGCAGGCTCTCGCGATTGCTCGGGACGGGGCAGGCGGAGATTTCTAATAGCTCCACCTGGGTGTAGACCACGGACCGGTCCTCATTTTTCCGGCCCGCCTGGCGGAACACATCCGCCAGCTCGGGGAACTGAGCCGTCAGGTCCGCCACGGTGCCCGTGATGTACTGGCGCGGGATGAACCCGACCGAGAACGCATGGCCCTTGCCGCTGCCATCGGCGGCCAGTTTCCACCACTGCTCGCCCATGTCCGTGGTCGCGTATTTGAACGTGCACTGGAGGGCCGTTGCGGTGACCCTGGCGTCCATCACCCAGCCGATCTGGGTGGGCGCGCCGTCGTCGCTGCGGTGGCGGTGCGCGGCTAAAAACGGCGCGTTGGTGCCGAGAAACCGCCTGAGGTCCTTGCGGAACGCGGCGGGCAGGATCACGTCGCCGTCGCGGTCCAGGCTGATCGTGCTGGCCAGCCCGTCCACCGTGCGGGCGTCCGCGTTGACGGTTTTCGATTGCACAAAACCCTTGACGATGCGGCCCTGGGCGAGCTCATCGGACGGGGCGATATCGACCGTTTTGCAGGGCGTTACCGCGCCGTCAGAAACGGCGGAACCCGGGGAAGAAACGGCGGAGCCGGGAGCCTGGAACCTGGAACCCGGAGAAGAAGACACGGCGGAACCCGGAGCCTGGAACCCGGAACCCGGAGAAGAAGCGGCGGGTTTTGTGTCACTCATTTGTTTGCTCCCTTAACAGGCCCGTCGCGGCGGCGGCCTGCACGAACCCCTCCGCCGCCTGCGCGGCCAGGATGTCGAGAACGTTCTTTGCTTTTCCGGGTTCCCGGTTCCCGGTTCCCGGTTCCGCCGTTATCCGTTTGCCGATCGCCATGCACTGGCAGTTGATGACCTCTGCGGGCGGGCCCTGGGGGTCTCTCGGGTAGCGGAGCTGCGCCGCGCCGATCTGCCAGAGCTCCCCGATGGGCTTGGGCTGCTGTCGGTAGCGGAACTCGGCGTCCACGTGGGTCTGCCTCCGCTCGCCGGGTCCTCGGCTGTGGATCCAGATCTCGTGCGTGGCGTAGCCCTGCTGGGCGGTGTAGCGGGCGTGGCTGATCGCCTGGGCGACGCTGTTGCGGGCGATGGTGTACGCCTGGGCCCTGCGGCCCTGCATGACGCCCTGGACCCTGCTGGCCAGGTCGCGGATGCCCTCGCCGGCCTCCAGGCCCGTCTGAAGTTCCGCCCGGAGGAGGTTGCGTGTGCGGTTGTTCACCAGCGTGGAGATGCGGACCTGGTCGGCCCGCAGGCCGTTGATGATCTCGGGGTTGGCCGTCATCTCCCGCAGGGCCTGGGCCAGCGCGTCGCCGGCCAGGCCGGATTCGGCCAGGGCCTGGCGGATGCCGAGTTCGCGGGCGTCGGCCATGAACACGCGGACCCTGGCCTCGAGGGCCTGGGCGGACTCGCGGCTGCCGAAGATGTCGAACAGGACTCGCGCGACGACCTCCGGGGATTTAACAGCGGAACCCGGAGCCTGGAACCTGGAACCCGGAGAAGAAGCAGCGGCACTGCCGGTTCCCAGTTCCGCCTCTTTGAGTGCGGCCAGCACGCGTCGTTCCTGCATCAGCAGGTGCGAGCGGAGCATCTGCTCCATTGCCCTGGCGGTCGGCCGCCAGGATGCCTCCCACGCCTTCCACAGCGATGCGGCCAAGACGTCAGCGGCGGACGGCCGAGAAACAGCGGAACCTGGAGCCCGGAACTCGGAACCCGGTATTGATCGCCTGGTTCCTGGTTCCTGGTTCCCGGTTCCGTTGTTTGCTTTGCCGGGTTCCTGGTTCCCGGTTCCCGGTTCCGTTGTTTCTTGTCCGATGGAATCGGACTGCGGCGGCGGCGCAGTCTCTCCGCCATTGGGCGGGCCGGCGATATCGGCGGCGGGGATGAGCCCTGCCGGCAGGTATCCGATGCGGTGCTGCGGCCGCTCGGGCACGCCGAGGTCCAGCATGTCACTCAAATCCGCCAGGGGCACGCCCTTGGTCCACAGTTCGCCGACGCTCCGCATGTTGGCCTGGCGCATGGCCTGGTAGACGGGGACATCCTCCAGGTCCGCCCAGACCTCGAGCCCGGGCTCGACCAGCGGGGCCACGCCGATGTTGATGGCCGTGGCCAGCTTCTCGCAGAGGACGCCTGCCGTGTCCTGCCAGAACCGCTGCTGCTCGGCCAGGACGTACGCGCTGGCGTCGCCGGTCGTGCCGAAAAACCCGGCCACCGACGCGGGCACGCGGTACGTGGCGCAGATCTCCTCGCGGCTGGACTGTTTGACGGTGGGGAAGCCCATGTCCGTCATCGTCTGGGCGACGGTCTTGTAATCGGCGTTGCCGAACAGGACCGCGAGCTTGCGGGCGTTGTCCGCGCCGCCGTGTCGCTGCTGCCATGCCTGGCGGATCTGCGAGTTGACCTCGGCCGAATAAGGCCCCTCTATTTTAATAATTCCGCCGGGCTCGCAGCCGTTGGAGAATGACGCGGCCACGTGGCGGGCGGCGTTGTAGTCCGCCGCGATCGACAGCCTGCCCGGCTCGTGGGGCGCCAGGCCCGCGTCGGGATCGTCGGCGCTAAACAGCGTCAGGGTGATGAGCATCTCGGCGGGGACGGCGTATCGGTCGCCGTCGGGGCCGGCGAGCTCCCACCCGACGATTCGTTTGTATTGGCCGGCCTTCGCGTAGAGCGGCTTTGTCCGGCTGCCGGGGATCGGCACGAGCATCGTCGGCCGGCTGCCGACGAGTTCGGCCTTCAGCACGTGCACGCGGCCGCATGCGTAGAGGTACCCCACGATCCGCTCGATCCACTGCCGCTGAGTCAGGCCAGGCATCGGTTCGCCGAGGAGTTCCACCAGCGGCCCGGACTCGACGATCTCGCCCTCGACCGCCCTCGCGTGCGCCGCCGCAACCTTGCGGACGGCCCTGGGCCCCGTGCGGACGTGGCGGAGGTTCCACAGGCCGCGCGTGCCGGAGGCCCGGTTGCGGCTGACGGCCAGGGGCACGCTGCCGACCGCGCCGGCGATCGCCGAGATGCAGGCATAGGCCCACACGCTCTGGCTGGCCGGCCGGTCCGGCCCATCGTAGCCGCGCCGGCCGGATTCGTTCCAGGCGGAGAACCACTCGGCCGCCGTCTGGCCGAGGCTCATCTCCTTGGCGGCCGGCGCCGGGTACGACGCGAGCATCAGCCCGGAGGCGGCGAACGCCTCGGCCGAGACAACGCCGGAGAATGTTGACTGTTCAATGCTCATCGTTCAAGTCAGAAGTCAGAAGGCGGAAGGCGGAAGGATAAGTCAGAAGGCGGAAGGCGGAAGGCGGAAGTAAGGAGCTCCGCGTTGCCATTGTTGCTGCCATTGTTTCTGACTTCTGCCTTCATACTTCAGCCTTCCGCCTTTTCTTTCATCCTTCCGCCGGTT
>DATKUU010000184.1:0-27870 GCA_035530455.1 Phycisphaerae bacterium
AACCCCTCCACCCGGATCGTCCTCAGCCGTTCCCGGAACGCCGCCTGTTTCGCCGCCTGGGCGTGCCGCCGGACCGCCCCGGCCAGGAGCCAGGGGGCCTCGGTGATCGAGGTCCTCGAGGCCACGAACGCCTCCAGGTCGGCGCGAGAAAACCGCCTCGCCGCCTCGTCCTCCTCCGCCTGGCCGATCCACCGGGCCAGGGGCCACTTGCCACCGCCGGCCCGGCCCTTCAGGGCCAGCATGGCAAACATCCCGCCCTGTTCGCCCGCCTTGGCCGCCGCCTCGGCGAGGCCGTCCGTTTCTTCCTTTTTTTGCCCCCGCGCAGCGGAAGGGGAGGGGGCCGTTATCATGCCTCTCTCTTTGTCTACATCTCTCATAACACCATAAGACTTACTACAAGCGTCCGGGCCGGGGACTGACATCTTGTCAGTTTTTACTGACATTTTGTCATGACATCCTGTCAGTGGTTTGGCCTGACATCCTGTCAGTCGGCCCCGCCGTTTTTCCCCGAGTCCGGCCTTGGCCTTCTCTGCGGCCTCTGCGTCCTCTGCGTTGAAAGCACCCTTTTTCCGGGCCAGAATCCGGTAGATCTGGCGCTCGCTCAGCCCCGTCGCCCGGGCCGTCTCCGCCGCCGTGGGCTCCCGCCCCTCGAACGCCAGCCAGTGTGCCCGGACGATCCGCACCAGTTTCTCGGCCAGCGTCAGGTCCGTCCGGGCCAGCATCGCCCGCGAGGCTTTGTAGAACGGTTCATCCATCGGTGAATCCTCTCAGGGCGCCCAGTGGCAGGGTTGGTTCCTTCTCAGCCGGCCCGCCAGGCTTCGCCGTCGAGGCGAGCAGCGACATCTCCGTCCCGGCGTCCTGATCCACGAACGTCGCGGGCCTGAGGGCCTTGCCAATCCGCGCCGCCGCCATCCGGTTGTATTTCTCCGAGAGGTCGATGCCGATGGCCCGGCGTCCGAGTTGCGCGGCCACCATCGCCGTCGTGCCCGCGCCGCTGAACGGGTCGAGGACGGTGCAGGGTTCGGCCTCGAACTCCGCGTGCCGACGCGGGACGACGCAGCGATCAGCGTAAGCCCGCGCCCGCTTCTCCCGTCGCGTCCATGCATCCTGTCCCTTGCGTTTGCGGCCGTTGCGAGTCCGCGGGAGCCGGGGCCATTCTTCTTCGATCGCGGCAGCCCACTGGATCGAATAGCACGCGCACCCCGGTCGCCAGCCGAGGGTGCGGACGGGTTCTCCCGTGTTGGCGTTCCCGTCGTTTCGGTGTAGCCCCTTGCTCGTTTGCCGGTTTCCGCCCATGTTCGGCGCGCCGCAGGTCAGGTCCTCCCCGCCCGCGTTGGCCGCCTTGGAAGGATTAGCGGTCCTCTCCACCACTCGTTCCCACGGCTTTCCGCACCGCGGGCAGCATCCCTTCACGCTCGTCCCGACCTTCACCATCGGCTCGACGAGTTTCGGCGGGAACGTGGCGAAGTGGGCTTGCTTGAACGCGGCAGGGTTGACGACAAAGGCCAGGGGGCTCCCGCTTGCCCCGCCTTCTCCGTCGGGGTTGGGGTCGTCGTCCGCATAGAGTCCCTGCCAGGACTCGAAGAACCAGTCGGAGTTGCGGCGGGCGCGGCGAGAAGCATCGTGGTCATACGGCTTGCCCCCACCTTGAGACCCCCTTTTTCTTCCATCGAGTTGCCAAGCACCCTCGCTTCCAAGCGGACGCCGAAGGTCGTCTGGATATGCGGAGCGCACCTTCACCGCCTCGCCGTCATAGAAGTACCGGGCCGATTTCGACAGCAGGAACACATACTCTACCGCCTGCGTCGGCCGGTCATTCGTCGATTCCGGCATGGCGTTCCGCTTCAGCCACGGGATGCGCGACCGGAGCCACCAGCCGTCGGCGCGGAGCGCGCGGACCACATCGGACGGGATTTCGCAGAGGTCTTTGGGCTTGATCTCCCCAACGGCCGACCGCGCAGTACTCTGTTCTCGCTTCGTCCATGAGTGGCAACCACCCTCGCCCAATATCCGCGGGGCCCGATTCGTCGAGGTTCCACCGGAACCATACGAATCGCCCATGTTCAGCCACAGCGTCGCGTCCGGCCTCATCACGCGCCGGACCTCGCGGAACACCTCAACCAGGTGCTCGACGAAAAGGGCGGGCATCGGCTCCTGGCCCAACTCCCCGCGCCACGCGCCGCACTTCCGGCAGAAAGAGTCGCCGCCCGGCGTCGAATGATTCTTCGCGGACGCCTTCAGGCCACCGCCTCGAGCGCCCGGGGCCTCGGAGACGTGTTGCCGATCGCGGGACCGACCGGGACCGCCCTCGCCCCACTCGTGTCCACAATCCGCCCGTCCGCCCCACACCTGCGGCTCCGTCCCGTAGGCCCGCAGGCCCCAGTACGGCGGCGAGGTGATGCAGCAGTGGACCGACTCGGCGGGCAGGCCGCGCAGCACCTCCCGCACGTCCCCCGTCACCAGCGTCACGCCGTCTTTGGTCATTGTCGTTTGCCGTTTGCTCTAAAACGGTATCGTGTCGTCCATCTTGTCCGCCTCGGCGGCCTGGGCCGCCGCCAGGACCTCGCGGGCCACGGCCGAGTCTTTCGCGGGCGTGTAGCCCTTCAGGCCCTTGGCCTTCAGGGCCGCGACGAACTCGTCCCGCGTCATCCCCACCTTCAGGGCTTCGGCCAGGGCGGCTTCCATGCTGAGGATCGCCCCGTCGGCGCCGGTCGGGATGCGGACCCGGACGCCGCCAACCGTCTCGAGCCCGAACTTCACGCCCGGGTCGAGGTACAACTCGATGGGCCGTCCTTTCCAGGCGTCCGATTCTTCGCCGTAAATCGCCTCGATGGTCGCCCAGTTGGTCTGATTGAGGGGGAAGGTTTTGAAGTTCTTCTCCTGAAAATGCACCACCGGCTTTTCCGCGGCCCTCTCGCCCTGGCCGATGGTCTCGATCCGCACGTCGGCGATGGTCGCGCGAATGGGCCCCTCCCGCACATCGTCCTGCGCGAGGTAACTGCTGGGGTACGCCTGCGACTTTTTCATGTCCGGCTCCTTTCCTGTCCCTTGGTCATTGCTTTTTGCCGTTTGCCTTTTGTCTCATTCACGGCCTAAACGTCTTCCCCATCGTCGGATGCGCCTTGATCGTCGCGATCAGCCGGAGCCTGAGGACCGCCTCGATGTCCGCCAGGGCCTCCGCCGACACCCGCGTGCACCCCCAATCGGGCCGCAGTTCCGCCGCCCTCGTCAGGATGAATCGCCGCACCTGGGCACGGTTCAAGAGCGAGGCCATCGCCGTTGTCCTTTCAATCCGCCTTCCCGTACCGCGCCTCGAGCCACGGCCGCCAATCCACCCACTCGTCACCCGTCGGCTCGATCCCCGTCAACGCCTCTCGTGCCGCTTCCGCCAGCGGGGCCAGGATCAGGCCGCCGTGTTGCAGGTGGTCCAGCGTCGGGGGGTCGAGGCCGTCGCCCGACCGGGGGCGATACCAGGCGTGGGTCACGGGTAGCAGGTCGAAATGACCGGAAATTCTGTACCAGCACGACCACTTCATCGCCCCCTCGCGGCAGGAGCAGCGCATCGACGCCGGGGTGGTTCCGGTGTTCATGGTGATCGTCATAACGACCTCGGCGCACACTCGGCATTGGTAGGCATTGACCAGTCCGCGTTTTTCCATCAGCCATCCTCCTCATTCTGCCTGTTCCAGTCCGCCCGCGTCCGCAGGTGCGCGAGGATCGCGTCCCGCGTCGAGGGCCAGAGGTTCTCGAAACCGAGCACGAAGTCCAGGTACTCCGTCGGAATCTCCGAGAGCGGCTTATCCTTGTGCACGCCGAACGGCATCCGGAAGTCGCCCGTGCTCATCACCTATCCTTCATCGTGTGTTCCAGACGAGCCAGCAGAATCGCGAACGCATACGCCGCCGCCAGCGGGACAACTCCGTTGCCGAGCATCGAAAGGCTGTCCACCCTCGAGGCCAGCCCATCAGCCACTCCACAAATCGCGGGTTCAAGCGATGGGTCCCGGGCGAGGACCGCCCGCCAGGCCTCGAGGTCGCCGGGGCCGGGAGGGAAAAGTGGCAGGCCATGTTCGGCAGTGCATTCTTCAACCCCTCGACAAACTTGCCACGTTGACTCAGCCCTATGTGGTCGCGCCCCTTCGGCGTCGGCCAATTCCGCACTTCCGTCTGCAGGTCCACGCCGCCCGTCCCCGGCCTCGTCGCTTTCGACGCCCGCTCCTCCGGTCCCCGTTGGCACGTGCTTGGCGTCGGCCAGTTCCGCGCCTGCCCGTCCAGGAGCGGTTCGCCCTTGCGGTCCCCGCTCCGGCCCGTTCCTTCGCCCTTCGGTTCTTGCGGCGTCTGCCACAGCCGCGCCTGCTCGTTCAATTCCCCCGCCGCCCCCCCGATCTTCCCGTCCTTGTCCCGCTTCGCAAAGCCGTGGGGCGTAAGCCAGGACGAAGAGCCGTTCCCGGCCGTGCGTCGCGCCGATTTCCTCCGCGCTGAAAAGTCCCGCCTCAGTTCGGTAGCCCATTGCTTCCAGTCCAGCGACGACATGCTCTCCGAAAAAAGCGACCGCTCCGCCGACGTTTTCGAGAAAGACGAAGGGCGCTCCGCACTCCCGAATAACGCGGGCCGCATCGGGCCAAAGATTCCGCTCGTCGCCCGCTCCCAGGCGCTTGCCAGCGACGCTGTGGGGCTGGCACGGGATGCCCGCAGCGACGCAATCCACCACTCCGCGCCAGGGGCGGCCGTCGAAGGAGCGAATATCCGTCCAGCCAAGCGGCGCACCCAGGCCCAGGTTTTCATGCGCCGACGCCAGTACCTCGCAAGCGAAGGCTTCGATCTCCACTGCACAGACCGTTCGAGCCGCCGGCAGGGCGAGTTCGATTCCGAGTTCGAGTCCGCCGCCCCCGGCGCACAACGCGAGGATATTGAAGCCGTCAGGAACCACACTCATCCGCCCCCTTTCGCCGCCCGGGCCTTGGCATTCGCGGCCATCTTTTTCGCACTCGCTACGATATTTATGCCCGCCCGCCTGAAACAACGGAGGCAAATCGCCGGCGTCTCCGACTCTCCGGGCGTGCTGAAACTCACGACCGTTTCAACCTCTTTGCCGCACTTTTTACATTTCATCGCCCATCCTCTCTTGCCTCTGCGTTCTCTGCGTTGAAAATGGCCGCTTCGCCGCGAGCGGCGCCGAGCCGCCGACGTCGGCGGCTATGGCGGGCAACGTTGTCCCGCCGCCTCGAACAACCTGCCCTGGCCTCCGGGATCCGTCGGTGTCCGCGAGAGTCGCCCGTCCTCGCCGACCTCGACCTCCGCCGCGCCCGTCCCATCGGTTATCCGCAGGGGCCGCAACTTCCGGCGCCGGAGATCCAGCAACGCCCGGCGGCGCTGGGCGAGGGGACGAAAGCGCATCTCGATATTGTCATAGGCCACCTGCCAGTCCGCGACCGTCCGGATCCAGAAGACGCCCTTCTCCGGCCCGACGCAGGTCGTGCCGACCGGATAGCCGTGCAAGACCAGGTCGTGGATCGCCGCCTCGACCCACCGCCTGGCGACCTTGAAGCCCCGGCCGCCCATCATCGCGCCCAGGGCCTCGATCGTCCTCGCCCCCGCCAGCCCCTGGCAGTGATGCCGGATGATCCTGAGCAGTTCTGTCTGGTCCGCCGTCATTCCGTCATTCCCCAACGGCCGCTAAGCCGCAAGCGGCTGCGCTATATGAACACCTTCCGTTTCGGCACCTCCACCACGCCCGACAGGGCCGTCGTGCATCGCGGGCATCGCCGGTTCTCCGGCCCCTCGCTCCAGAACGACTTGCCGCACGCCAGGCACGTCCGCCGTTTCCGGTCCGCCGCGGCCTTCGGTTTCCGGGCCTCGGCGTTCTGGCGATGGCTGCCCCGGCACCGGCTGCACCAGCGGAACTCATCCACCGGCTTCTTGCACCCGCATCGCACGCACGTGGGACGTTTTTTTCGCCGTCCAATCCGCATTCCGAAATCCGGACTCCGGACTACCGATCCAGGTTCTTCATGGCCGTTGTGTTCATCTGCCGGTCCCGCTCCGCCCGCCACTTCTCCAAGTCCATCGGCTCGAGCGTCCGCACCGGCTTCTTCGACCCCAAGGCGTAGGCCAGTTCGTTGCCCGTCGAAGGGCCGATGTATCCGCAGACGTTCAACACGAGCACCTCGTCCGCCAGGTCGATCTTCCGGAAGTGCAACTCGTCCAGCCGCTGCTTCGCGTCCGGGCCCAACCTCAATTCTTCGTCGCTGTGGATGGTACAGCCGACCGTCAGGACGATCCGCCCGGCCAGCGTCTCCCGCAGGTTCGCCGCCGCGAAATCGGCCTTGAATCGCGTCGATCCGCAGAGGCAGACGATCCGCGGGAACGACGGGCCGAGGAGATCGCGGACGGTCTGGGTTTTTCGGCAGGGCGCCGCGCCCGGCTCCCTGGCGACAGGATGAACGTATTCGTTCGGGGCTTCCCACGGTTGACTTTCGCCCGCCATCGCGCCTATCCTTTTCGTTCTCGCCGCACCCACCTGGCATGTCCGCAAGCGCTCGCGACCTTCTTGGCACACGCCTTCGCCTCTTCTTCGGTATTGAAAAAAACCGGCTTTCCATCTTCTTCCCGCAGTTGTTGTGTACAACGGCGTTTCGTTACGCCAAACAGAACCGTCCAACCGGCTTCATCTTTTATCTTCGCCAACGTCGTCTCTTCCGCCATCGCGTGTCCTTTCTGTCTTTCCTACGCCGTTCGCCGTTCTTCGGTTCGCCTCAATCCTTCCCGTTCGGCCCCTCGCCCACATGTTTCCGCCCCCAACCCATCAGGCCGAGGAACTGGCGCTCGGAAAGGGTGATCGTTGCATCTTGAGGTAGAAGCGTAAGAGTGATTCTGCCATCGGGCATGATCCTGACGAAAAGATTGTCGATGTTGGCGTTCGTGCCAGAGGCCAGAGCCTCGATCTCGTTTGTCGCCGCCTTCACCTGCATCTGCCCCGTCGTGACGGCATCCCGGAACTTCCTCATCTTCTCCAGCGTCGTCTCTTCCTTCGCCATCGTCCGCCTCCTTTCAGAAAAGCACGCCCTTGTCCCACGTCCCTGGGCATTCCGTCGCCGCGAGGTCCTTGTGGAAGTAGACCGCGTCGGGCCCGAACCCCCACGTCGCCAGAAGCCGCCGGACGGCGGCCAGCGCCGCCTCGGGCGGAGCCCGGTCCGTGTAGGTGCCGATGAAGGCGATCCCGAGGTTCCCCTCATTCTCCCCCTTGACGTGGGCCCCCTGGCGGTCGAGTAGCCGGCCCGGAAAGACCGTCCCATCCTCGGCGATCAGGAAATGGTAGCCGATGCCGTCCCATCCGCGGGCGCGGTGATCGGCGCTGATCGAGCGGACCCGTTCGGCCGGATTGTCCGGCGGCGTCGCCGTGTGATGGATCGTCGCGCGCCAAAAACGACGCCCACCGGGACCAGCGACTGCCTTGATGCGAAGGTTCGCTGGCGGCGTGTTTCCTGCATGGAAACTTCCGTCTCTACCGGCGGACGCGTCTGCTTGTAAAACGATGGGCGGTTGGGCGGCATGCGTGGTCGGCGTCGCACCGACCTTGGACGCGTTCACCGTACAACCTGCCAGGATCGCGTCGGGGGACAGTTCCACCACAGGGATGTCTCCTCCCTGCCACACGCAGCCGCCCACCTCCTCTGGTTCCATTTCGGTCCCGACAGGAACGGCGGTCTGCGAGGGGGGACGCGCAGCCGCCGCCCTGCCGGTCACTGCTTCGATCTTCGCCATGCACGATCCGAACATCACCGCCCCGACCACGATCGCCGTCGCCAGGAAGATCGCCACGACGCCCCAATCGCGCCCGACCGTCGGCGGTGGTTGCGGCGCCTGCTTTTCTCGCGTCCGATTTTTCGGCAACCAGCCAAGTCCCGCCTCCGGCGTGTGCCGAAAATCCCGCTCACGGTTCATGCCCCGCCTCCCTCCACCTCCGGTTTCGGATCCAGCCAGCCGCCGACTTCGACGACGCACCGCCCCTGCCACTTTCGCCCGGCATAGCGGAATCCTCGGAAGCCCTTCTTCGGGATCGGGCGGATCCACGTCCAGGTCGTCGCGTCCATGAACACGTAAAACCCGGCGGGCCAGAGACGTCCGGTCGTCGCGCAGGGTACCCGGCCGTTCGTCGTATGGACCCGAACGACCCGGGCAAAGCCGCGGATGAAACCGTCCTCGACGTAAAAGACTCGCTGACCCGGCAGGATCCACGGCGCGCGGTTGATCGGAAATTGGCGGAAGTATTCTCCGTCCCCGTCGCGCTTGCAGTCCTCCGCCTCCCGGGCGGCGTTCGCCATTTCACGCTTCGGCGTCGTGATGATGATGTCCATCACCGGCCTCCATCAGTCATTGCCTTTTGCCGTTCGCTTCATTGGGGCCGCTTCTTCCGTTCCAGTTCCTCCAGCAGTTCCAGCGCCCGATCCGCCGCGGCCAGCGCCTGCCGCGCCTCCGTCCACAGGCCGCGGAGTCTCGCCAGGTTGAACCGGCAAATGGCGTCCGTCACCCGCTCCTCCATGTCCCGCGCCGTCTTCCGCCCCGCCTCGGTTTCCGGCATCTCAGAACCGCCTTTCATTCAGCCGGACGGCCCGGGCCTCGCGCGTTGCGTAGCGAACGGTTGACGCGAAGCCCGGAACCGATCCGGACCATCCCGTCCCCGACCGCCCGCGGGTTCGACAGACCGCGAGGTATGGCGACCGTCGTGGGGAGGGCGACTTGGAAGGGGACGGGCCCTGTAGTGAGAGTTCCTCTACTACAGGGCGGGCGACTGTCGGTCTCTCAAAGGCCATGGCATCATCCTTATGCAGGCTCCCCGCCCGGGTCCAACCCCAGCGGGGCAGGCGGGGCAGGGGGGTCCATGCGGCTGAGGCGGCAGTCGATGAAGTTGGCGATAGCGGCGGCGGTAGGATAGAGCACCGTCCCCGCGCCGGACGTCCGAACATCTTCCTCGCAACGATGGGCGTGGGCTTGGAGATCCTTGAGGAATGCGCGGGCGGCTACGAGGCCGACGATCCGCTCGACCGCCTCGGCTCCGGACCCCCGCTCAAGAAGCCGGGCGCCGCAAGAAGGCTCGGGCGTACTCTCGGTAGGCCGGTCCGAGGGTTTCGCGGGCCTGGACGAGCTTGGTGGCCTTGGCGTGGCACTTGGGGCAGGGGGTGGAGCGGATGACCTCGATGTAGATTCCCGCAACGCGCGGGGCGGCGGGGATTTCCCACCATTCCCAACACTCGCATATGTGTTGGAGATACACCCACGTCCGCATTGCGACGGCCCCCCCAGGCGCGCGCGAAACCTGTCCATTGTAACTCCTTTCCCCTCTGGAGTTGCACGGGAACTTCGGGGAAAACGGCGATGGGGTGACAGCGGTTAGTCGTCTAAAACCGGTTCTGTTTGTTGTGCCACGCAACATAACGCCCGACCCTTTCCGGGCAGGGTCCGATAATCAACGGCGGGTGATGCCGGTTATCGGACCTATGCCCTTCGGTGTATGTGTGGAATGGCAAAGGCCGCGGTCCTGCGCGTTGGCGTCGCAAGGCCGCGAAGGCCCAACGGTAGGCGCGCAGGTGCCGCGACCCGACTTCCTTTTTCCCTTGGAGCGCCTTCGCTTGGCATTGTAATGGCTCCCTGCAACGCCACCGGCATCATCGGCATTTGGCGGGGACAAGTCAAGACAATTCCGGGAGCGATTTCCGGAAATCGCCTAAGTGCTGAAATGGCAGGGACTTATGCGGACGCTTCGCGCGGAGTTTTTTTTCGCGCCTCTCCCGCCGAAAAGGCGCGCGCCGATTCTACACCACTTCCCCCCGACCCCGCGGCGGTTGCTGGCGCCAGCGGCGTCCGCCTCGGCGACCGACAGGCCTCGAGCCAGGGCGAGACGGGCGTCCGCCTCGGCGGCCGACAGGCCTCGAGCCAGGGCGAGACGGGCGTCCGCCTACGCACCCCGGCCGAGGAGAGCCGGTATCACCGCGGCCACGATCGCCTGGACCGCCGTGAAAGTGTCGGCCGCCTGCTCGGCTTTCGTAACCCCCGCCAGCAGCGCCTGATAGGCGGGCGTCTTGCGAAGCGACTCCACCTGCTCGTCGCGGAGTTTCGGCACGGCCTCGATGGCGCGCTTCAGGTTGGGGCGCGAGGCGTAAAACGCATCAATCGCCTCGCCGGTCGCTTTTTCGATGACTTCCTTCGGGTCGAAACTCATGGTCTTTTCCCTTCTGATTTTCAGGGGTTCAGGTTGCCAGTCGGCCGCCGGTTCCGCTACGCCGTGCGGCTATTTCTTTTCGAGCAGTTCGCGGAGTTCCGCCGCCCACTCTTTCGCATCCGCCGGCCATTGTTGGCTCTTTTCGACCAGAGCCGCGGCGCGGGAGAGAACCTCCTTGCGTGCCGCGAGGTTGTCGAGGGCGATGAGCCGGGCTTCCACCAGCGCGGCGAGCCGGTCGTCCAGGAGGTCGGTCGCGGCCCGGGTGCCCTTGATGGTCGTGAGTGTCCAGGCGGGATCCGGCGGCTGGTGCGCCTCGATGTCGGCATAGCAGGCGTTCCAGATGTTCTCGATTGACGCCTCGATGACCGCCCGGTCGGCCTGGTACCGGGCATAGACCTCGATCTCCTCGCTGTCCAGGCACTCGCGCTCGAACTCGAGGACCCTTATCGTCGCCGGATGCACCGAGCACCCGGCCACGAGGACCAGGCCCCCGCACAAGAGGAGCATCGCCCCGTTCTTGTTGGCGATGATCGCCGCCACGGCCGGCTTGCCCGCCGCATCGTACAGACCAGCTGCCGCGAGGCCGTACACGATCCCCTGAAAAACCACCATCCGGGTCAGCGGCTCCGAGAGGAGCACGCAGGCCCCCACGCCGAGGATCATGGCGATCCACGGCAGGGCCCACCGCCGCGCCTCAGGCTGCAAGGGCGGCAACATCTTCACCGCCATCATCAGCGCCGCCACGAGCGGCACTACCAGCAACTTCAGTTCTTCGGTCATCCCTGCTCTCCTTTCATCCCCCCGCTCTTTGACTCAGAACCCCCAAATTATTGCCCGCAGGCACACGCCGATGATGGCAAGCGCCGTCGGCGCGGCAATCACCAGCCATGCCTTGCGCCCGTGCTCCAGCCGGTCCACGCGCACCACCAGGCCGGGCGCACCGTTTCCCAGGAGTGCTGTTTCGATGCGGTCCAGTTTGGTGTTCGCCGACCCAACCTCGGCTTCCAGCGTCGCCAACCGTTCTTCCGCCGTCGCCATTGACCCGCTCCCTAGTTGACGCCCGGTGCGCCGATTTTCTTGCGACCCAAGAATCGCACGTTGGTACAAGAGTCACCATTCCACGACCGCACGGGCGCGCCCGCAGCATCCACGGCCCGCCGCACGACAAGCCGCCTGCCCGTGCTCGTCACCGCCGTCACCCGAGCCGTGCCGCCACAGTCGATCTCGCCCTCGTAGGTCGGCGTCACGACGATGCCCGTCCCCGTCATGGTCCCGCCGAGAATGACCCGCCCTTGCGGGTTGAAGACGTTGTTGGTCGTTGCCACCGCGCCTCGCGCAATCGTGCTGGTGACGACATGGACGCCAGGCCGCAGCGTCAGCGAACCGCCTTGATTTGTGAGCGATGGATTACCAAGCGCAACCGTCGAGCAGGTCAAGGCGCTCGTCGAAAGTCCCGCCACTGTCACCGGGTTGGCGCCCGCCGCCGCATACACAGACAGCGCGCCTGTCCCGGTACTTACCGTTCCCGCCGTCAGCGTTGTCGTGCCTGAAGTTATTTCGGTGAAAACAATAAGCGGCGAATTGGAGAGTTCAATCGCGTCTGAGTTCGAGCGCGAAGCGGGTAGGCCAATGGTGGCTCCTCCGGCCCCGCTGAGTGTTCCGGTGTACGTCCAAAAATCGTTGGCGATGGGATACAACCTGATATCTTTGTTGGTATCCGTCACGATGGCGGCCGCACCCGCCAGAGCCTTGCATCGAATCTTTCCCGAGGGGGTGATTGAGGCGTTGATGGTCAAGGTCCGAAACTTGTTAGTGGTTGTATCCCAAACAGCGGTCGTCGTCGCCGCGCCCGTCGTTATGTCTATATTCCCCGTCAACGTCCCCGCAGCGTAGGTGAACCCGCCCGTGCCGGTCGTCACATTCAGCACCGCATCCGCCGCGATGGTTCCATCGGTCTGCGTGTAGGCACCCGCCCCCGCCGCAGCGGAGAGGTCCACGTCGAGTTCGCCGGTCAAGATTCCGGCGGTCATCTCGAACCCGCCCGCCCCGACAGTAGTCGCCCGCGCTGCAGCGCAGGTGACGTTCGCCCCCATCGCGAGGGAATAGATGTCCATATCGCCGTCGAGGTCAACCGCCGCCGAGATTGTGACCGCGAGGCCGGTCGCGTCGCCGCCGAGTTCGAGGTCGCCCGCCTGGTCGCAAGTGAGCGTCGCGCCGGTGGTGTTGGTGTGCGTGACCGAAAACCCCGCAGCATTGAATCCACCATAAAGCGTTCCTGGTCCTCCCGCCCAGTGGTCATAGTCCCAATCCACTTCCACCCCGTCCGCCGTGACGACGATGGGTGAAACGGCATCAATGATGGCCCCATCAAGAAGTCTCAATGTTCCTGCTAAATCACATCCGCCGTTGAGAGTAAGTGTTCCCAGGTCAACAAGCAAGCAACTTCCAATTTTGGTCGTCAGTTTCTGCGTTAGCGCTACATCTATTCCATAAACCGCGAACAAAAAGGAACCCGATTCTGCTGTTATACTGGCATTGGCTAGGTCAACTTTGATGATGGGGCCAGCCCACACCGTTATGGTCCCGCCAACGGCAGAATCTTTGGTGATGGAAACAATAGAGTTATGCTCTAGCGGACCCCCAATAGTCAAAGCCGAATACGACCAGTTGCCCACCCCGCAGAAATCGAGCAAATTAGTATCCCATCCCGGTTCCCCATCGTCCCGAATCACGAGGATGAAGGATTCGCCTGCGTTGGGCAGGTTCGTGCCGGGAAGACCACCGACGACCAGGAGGGCGCTGTCGAGGAAGTTCAGCGTGCAGCCGGTCGCGCCGGGGAAGTTCCCCGCTCCCAAGGGCGAATCGTCGGACACGAGTCGCCAGTTGTTGCCGGTGGGATTCTGAAAATCGTAGGTGTTCCCATCGGCGGCGTAATCCTCGCCGGTCCAATAGACATCAACATCATTGGTTGCGCCCCCCCACGCCGGAACCGCGAAGGCGAGCAGCAGGAAAACCGCAAGCAAAATGCGCTTCATGACGAAACCTCCTCAGTTCAGGCCCAGGTCACGGCGCGACGTACCAGCCCGTTACGCCATCTGTGTTGCCCGCAGCGCAGTCGATGTAGACTAGGGCGAGGTCGAACTTGGTTCCGGGGCCGAAGTCGATAACAATAAAATCTCCCGGCGCAAGTTGGTTCTGCTGAGGTCCGGCAACGTCCACGGTGCTATCGCCGATATAGACCAGCCCCGTGTTCGCGCCAGCCGTTTTCTTTGCCGTCAGGTACGCTTTTCGCGCGAAGGTTTCGGACGCCACGAGCGGCACGCCTATCCCGCTGGTCCCGACCTCTTTCACCAGGGGCGTAAGCGTCTTGGCGACCGGCGCGTCCGTCAACTCATTCAGGTCCGCCGCCATGGCCTTCAAGAAAACGTTGGTCAGGCCGCCGACCTGCCCCATCGAGGCCAGGACACCCAGCCCCAGCAACACCGCGCCTGCCACGGCCAAAACGATTCGCTTTTTCATCTTCGCTCTCCTTCCCGTGTTTCCCTTGGCCTTCAACCCCAATCCGCAGATTACGCAGATTTACGCAGATGACAGCAGTGCTGTTTTTGTTCCCATATATTTATCTGCGTTCATCTGCGTCATCTGCGTCATCTGCGGATAGCCGTTTCCGTTGTATTACCAGATCTCCGCCGACACCGTTACGTTGAGGCCCGCGCCCGCGTTCTTCACCTGCACCGTCTTCCAGATCTGGACGTCCTGGAACCCCGCCGACTCTCCGGCGCCCAGCGGGATCCACACGGTCCCGCCGTCGATCGACACGAGGGCGTCGTTCACCGAGTAGTTCCGGAAGAGGACGCTGGTGTACCGCGCCCCCGCCGGCACCGTGATCAGCGTCACCGCCGCGTCGGCCGCCGTCGTCACCTTGCCCGAAGTCGTGAGTGGAACCAGTGTCTTCGCCATCGCATCTCTCCTCCGGGCCTTCAGGCCCGCGTCAGGGCCCCGCCTCGCCCCGTTCGTCCGGGGAACGCCGGTGCCGTTTCCCCTCGAAATCCGCCCAAACGCCTATTTTCTACGCCGGCCGCTCCGAACGACGCGCCAGATTGCCCCAGGACGGGCAATCCCCCTCTTGCCCGACTCCTGGATAGGCCGGCCTGCCGTTCGCCTGCCGGCACCGCCCCGTCCGTCCCGTACCATGCCTTCCTGAGCGCACGCGACCGCTCGAACCACGCCTTGGCGCTCCGGTCGCCCCGCGCCTGCATCGCCGCACGCAGAGCGAGCCGGGCTTGAGTAAATGTCATGCCAGCGACTTTAAGTTTCTCAACCGCCGCCGCCGCCCCGGCGCCCTCGCCGCTCGCCTTCCAGGCCAGCGACTCCAGGTCCGCCTTTTTCTCCTCGGCCGGTTCTCCCTCGCCGATCCGGCCCATGGATCGGATCAGGCTGAAAAGGATCGGCGTCGGCAGTCCCAGCATCATGCCCGTCCCGCGCACCAGGCCCTTCGTCGCCCGCCATGCGGCGGGGCCGCGCACCTTGGGCCCGTCGGTGATCATCCGTCGCATTTCGACCAAGCCCCCGAGGACATCGGTGATGGCTGACGCCGCCGGGATCCCCCGCAACCGGGCCGCGTATCCGCTCCGCGCCCGTAGGGCGTGGGCGACCTCGCCGGCGCCGTACAGGTTTCCCAGTGCGTTCTCGGCGAGGTCGCCGCCGATCCCACCCAACGGGGTCTTCCCTCCGCTGATGGCCCGCTGTGTCTTGCCCTTGAGGGTATAGGCCAGGGTGATCATGAAAAGCGGCACAAGCCCCGCCAGCAACTTCTTCAGGTTTCCCGTCCGCCGATACTCGTGGGCGAGGCGGATGGCCATGTTGACCATCCGGTTGCGGAAGTTGGTGAAATACGTCAGCACGGTCCAGAACAGGCTTTTCTTCGCTTCGCGCTTGATGCCCGAATCGTAGGCCGGGTCCAGGTTGGGTTGCGTGCGCGGCACCAGCCAGTGAACGTGGTCCACCGCCGCCTTGATGATCTCCTCCTTCTGCGCCTCGGGCAGGCCGTTCAGGACATCCAGAAGCCGCCCGCGGATCGGGATGGAACGCGCCGCGAGTTGGTCCTCGATCGCCCCGGCGAAGTCTCCCACAATCGCCTTGCAGTCGAAGTGCATGAGCGGTTTCAGTATCGACCGGACGGTCCTCTGGACGCGCCTCCACCCCTTCTTGTGTGAAATGCTCCCCGCCTCGGTCTGCGTTCCGATGATGGACTCGGCCCTCGCTTCGTGCCAGCGCCAGCGAAGCGTCGCCGAGCGGCTTTCCAGGAGGTCCCTCAGGCCGGAGAACTCGCCGGACAGAAGCGACCGGCGCATCCCCGAAAGGGTGCTGCCGAGCGTGACCGGCCGCAACGTGTCGGATGCGGCGGCCAGGCCCGACGGCAACTGGCTGACCCACGGCCACGGACTCATGAGAACGGCCCGCCGGGTCGCTCCCAAAACCTTGCGCGCTGCGCCGGTCGGCGGGCCCTCGCCGTAACGGACGGGCGAGAGACGGCGCGATTCCATGATGTGCCGCAGTTGGCCCCGAAGGGCGTTGCCGAAACTGGTCCCGTGATACTCCTGGAGCCAGGCCTCGAGCGTCATCCGCCGGTCTCCGTGTTCCAGCGGGGCCTTCAGCAGTTTCAGCGCGTTTTGGACCGGCGTCCCGTAGGCGAGAAACGCCGCGTCCTCGTAGAGCGAGGACATGTACTGGTCTATGAAACTCCCGATGATGAGCGAGGCCTTGCTCCCCGTCCGCGCCTTGTACCGGCCCGGTTGCGAGATCAGTAGGTCGCCCTCGCCGCCGAGCCAGCCGGGAAGGTCCAGTCGCCCCTCCGTCTTGACGTTTCGCCTTCGTCCCCAGTACTGGCCGGTGCTTGGGGGAAAATAGAGCCCGAAAATCTCATGGTTCTTTTCGCTGAGGGCCTTGAAGTGCTCCTTCCGGTTGATGTATTGTTTGGCGGCCTTCGCCACCTCGTCGGCTTGCGGCTCGCGCTCCGCCCACTGAGCCAGAAAGGCATCGGCATCGCGGGTCGTCGGCCGCAACTTCGGCATCCGTAGGTCGCTCTCCCACACGAGCCCCGACCAGGCCTCCGTCACCATCTCGGCCAGCGAGTCCGGGTCGGTCAGCGTGTTGCGAAGCGCGCCCCAGTACCCGCGCGGGCCGGTCAGTTTTCCGAGCGTCGGCAGATCGAACGTCAGCGGTTCCAGCACCCAGTCTTGAAACTCCAGGCTGTCCCGCTTCATTCCCAGTTCGCGTTCGATTGCCTCGTCCAAGTGGTCGAGCCCCGCGTTGACGTGCCGGTAATACGGTTCGCTCGCCTCAATCCCCACCAGGCTGACGAAATGCCGATAGAGCGGGCCGTCGGGGACCGCGCCCAGGGCCGGCCCCTCGATCATCGTGTCGAGCGACTGAATCCCCTCGCGGCCGAACCAGTGGACCTTCCCGATGTCCGGGGCGACCGGTTGACCTCCGACGCCGACCTGTCGTGCCATCGGTTCGCGCCCCGCGGTCGCTTCGGCCAGAATCTTCTCGGCCGTTTCGGTCCGTTGGATGTACTGGCCGAGGCCGAGCAGGTTTTCGCTCGTCTGATGCCAGTGCCACGTCTGTTCCACCGTGTCGGCAAGTTCGTCGAGCGTGTCGAGTTCGAGTTCGGTGTACCTTCCGCCGCTCGGCCGGGCGGCTAAAGCCTTCTTCGCAAAGGCCAGAATCTCCGGCTCGATTTTCCGCTTGTGCCGTTCCAGGAGCCCGGCGTAGTGCTGGTACCGCGCGAGGATCCGCAACTTGATGGTCTGCTCGAGGTACTTCTCCGCCTGTTCGAGCGCGTGGGTGAACTCGACGACGGTCTTGAGCGTTCGCACGCGGGCGAGGAGTTTTCCGCGCTCCTCCAAAGGCAGCATCCGCTCGGCGATGGACACGAACACCTTTCGGAGCGCCTCGATCTCGACCGGTCGCTCTTGTGCCTTGCCCTGGAGAATCTTCAGTTGGTTGATCGTCTGCCGCGCCGCCGCGATTTCGCGCTCGGCAACCGCAAGTTTCTCCGCCGCCTCCCTCTCGGATGCGGTTCCTTCGATTTCCAACGCTTCCCGCTCCACCGCCAGGTACGGTTCCGCCGCCGCGAGCACCTTCTCGCGTGCCGCGTCGATCGCCGCCTTTCTCGCCGCCGACTTGTCCGCTCGCTCAACCAGTTCCTCGCCCACCTCTTCCGGCACGGCCCGCGCAAGTTTCCGCAGGGCGTCCTCGGTTGAAATCGCCCCCTCCGCCTTCGCCGCCTCGTAAGCCTTGATCTCTCGCATCAGGTTGTCGAAAGTTTCACTGAGGGAAGGCGCATCTGCGGCCGGCGTGTCCGTTCGTGTCATCCAATAATGGTTCAGGGCCTCGATGGTCATGGCCCCGGCGCCGCCCTTGACATTCGCATACTTGACGTGAATGAAGTGCCGCCGGAGCGCCTTCGGCAGCCCCACGACGGCTTCCTCGATCTCCACGCCGAGTTCCACGCCTTTGCCGTAAATGATCCGCGCGTCGCCCAGCAACCCGAGCAGCCCGCCGCCTTCCTCCCCGACACCCTCTCCGCCGGCGGAGATGTCGGGATAAGCCGCTTGCATCTGCTCCAGGTATTTCCGGTCCGCCGCCTCGCCGACCTTGTCGTTTTTGATCTCCTGCCGGAGCGCCTTGACCGCCTGGCCGACCTCTTTCGTCTCGGCGACCGAGCCTCCGTAAGGTCCGGAAACCTTGCCGAGCATCCGCACTAGTTCCGGGGCCTCCATCCGGTCGAACGCCTGGACCGTCGGGGCGGCGCGCGGGGCGCCCTTCGCCAGGATCTCGAACGGCACCTCCTCGCCGGCGGGCGGCTGTTCGGCTCCTGCCCGCTTCGACGCGAGGCGAGTTGGCGCTAACGGAACCCTACCCGCGGCTGTGATAGGCGGTTTCTGAGGCCGTGGGGCGGCCTGCCTGCCCCGTGCCGGGGCGATCTCCCCCTCCTTGTCGGCCTCGCCCGCCGGCGTTCGTCGCTCCTGGGGCACGCCAGGCGTTTCAGCCCTTGTCGGCAAGCCCTCGTCCTCGAGGGCCTGGCGCGTCTGTTCAAGGACGGTCCCCGGCCGGAGGGGCGCGCCGACCCGTTCGCTCTTTTCCCTGATGGTCCGGATCTTCGCGGCGTCCGCCACGTCCTTGCGAAGGATCTGTCCCTTGCGTCCCGTCCCCCGGACCGCCGCGAGGTCGATGCCAAGTTTCCGGGCCTGTATCTCGGCCGCCTTCGTGGGAGCCGGCGCGGCCTCGGCCGGCTTGCCCACCATAGCCTCGGCAGCGGCGGGCGGGGCAGGCTTGGCGAACGCCTCCGCCAGGTTCCTCGCCACGCCTTCCGCCGCTTCACGCGGCATCCCCTGCGCCACCAACGCCGCAACTGTAGCGCGGACCACGGAGCCGCCGTGCTTGCCAAGGGACTCCAGGATACGCACCGCCACGGGTTGCGAAATGTCGCCCACCGTCTGAGCGAGACGAATGAACTCCGCAGGGTCGGCAGGAACACCCCCGTACAGTTTCATCCCCGCCCCGGCGGGTGCCTTGGCGACCGTTTCCGGAGCGAGAAACGAAAGGTACTCGGCTTCGGTGCCTCCCGCCGGCGCGGTCCGGTACTGCGCGCCTGCCGTCGCCGCCTGAAGCCGGAAGTTCAATGTCACGGCGCGCTTGGCCGGATCGGCCGGGAGTTTTCCGGACCAAAACTCGCGGAACGCCTCGGCGCTCTTTTGCCACTGTCGCTTGAGGGTTGCCCAGGTTTCGGCACTCATTCTGCGCAGGACCGGCTCTTTGCCCTGAGCCCTTGCCTGCTGGAGCGCGGCATCCAGTTGTGTCTTGAGATCGGCGATCTGCTTTGACTCGAACCCCCACATCCCGCCTGCTTCCAGGGCGCGGCCGAACTTGATTTCCGTGGGACCGCGTACCGCGCCCGCCGGAGCCGCCTCGAGGATCCGGGCCATCGCCATAGACTTAGCCTGTTGAAGATGGGTTCCGTGCTGCTCCGCGGGCAACCGCCTCAGCGCTGAAATGTATCTATGTTCCGCGTTTTTTGTCGCCGCCGCCGGTCCCTTGCCTGCCTGCTCCGCCACCCACGCGCGAACGTAGCCCTCGCGGGCCTTCAGCGCGGCCTTCGGAGCGCCGATCTTTGCAAGCCTCGCGGCCCCCCTACGGAATACATAACCCACGGCTTTCCCCACCGGCGGCAACACCGCTCCGGCCGCCGCGCCCGTCGCCGCACCGAGCATGATGTCCCTGCCCGTCGTCTCGGGCCGTGCCGCGGCCTCCAGACCGCCCAGGGCACCGAACGCCGGGACCGTCGCCGCCATTTGCCTCAGCAGCCCCGCCCCCTTCGGAATGAGTTTGCCGACAGCGGGCGCCGCGAAGACGCCATATCCGGCCAGTCCGCCGGCGACACCGGACCACCACTCCGGCGTTGCCAACGCTCCGGCGCCCTCACGGAACACCGATGGCTCGGCCCCTCCAATCGCCGCCAGGGGCTTCGCAACGTATTCTCCGACCGCTTCCGCCCCGGGCAGTCCGGTTTTCGCGTAAAGGCCCGGCACGATGGCCGGAATCGAGGCCATGCCCGAGGCTAGGGCCATCGGCGCGCGGACGTACCACGGTTCCTCACCAGCGGGCACATACTGGCCCGAAGCGTCCTTGTAGTAACTCGCCGCCCGCCCACTCCGCATTTCTTCCACGGCCTCGCCCACCGTCACCTTGCGCGGCTCGGCCGGCGGCAACTTGCTCTCCGGGCGCTCGCTCTCCCAGAAGAATCGCGGCGGGTTCAGCGCCGGCGCCGCCATCAGGTCCCGCCCCGTCGGTGCGGCCGCTCCCTGTTCCACGCGCAGGCGGTCCAGCACGGCCCGGGGGTTCGGGGCAGGGGGAATCTCTGGCGGAACAGGATGCCCCGGCAACTTACCCAAGTCCGGCCAGCGATAGTCGCCGTGTTCTGTGAGGGTCGGTTCTGCTCCTGCCCTCATAGCCTTACGGTAATCGTAGAAATGCTCGGGCGCGTCCGGATCGGGATTGAGCCGCTGCCCTTTGGACGCCAAGAATCGCACTCGCTCGGAATACCATTGTCGGAACCGGCCTTCGTCTCCCCCTGCCCGAACGCCGACGTTCGCGGCCATTCCCGAAGATGGCGCGGCAGGGGCCGGCAACGGCCCTTGTTCCGCCCTCAGCCTCGCCAGGATGGCCCGCGTGTCGATCATTTTTGCCTTGACTTCCTCAGAATCCGGTTCATACTTTTACGCGTTCCGTGAAAGGTGCCCTCGTGAAGATAGAAGAGAAACTTTGGTGGTGGCTTGCCGGAGCGTTGGAAGCCTGGTTTATTTTTTCGGTCTGTTCGATCTTATGCGTCATAACAGTCTTCCTGTCCGACAGTTTGTTGTTGGCCTGCCTCGTTGGCTTGGTGCCCGCGATCCTCTAGATAGCCGCGCACCTCCTCCACTTCGTCTTCACAAAACGCCAGCACCCTTAGCCCCCGTACTTCAGTTTCAGCCTCTCGTACAGTTCCCGCTCCTCCTGGTCCGCTGCCGCCAGCTGTCCCGCCCCGGCCTGCACCGCCGGCTGGCCTATACCGCCACGAAATCCAAATTGGCCCGTAAGCGGCGCGCCTGGTGCGTTCGGACCTGTCGCCGGCAAACCCGGCGCCGCCGTCGGGCCGGTGATCAGCCCCGCCCCGGTCGCCGGCACCGCCCGCCTCATAGTCGGAGCGCCACGAACAAGGCCCGCCAGGAAGTCCCAAACCGACCCGAGAACTCCCCCAGTCTGCCACCAACTGCCGTCGTATTCTTCAACCCTATAGCCCGAGGCCGCTTCCGCCAGGGCCTGCTGGATTTCCGGCGGCAAGTTCGCGCCCACCTCCGCCAGCACCTGCGCGGCGTAAGCCTGTTTTTCCTGTTGCGAACCGGTCGCCCACATCGCCATCACTTGCTGCTTTCCTTCCGGCGTCTGCCAGAGTTCCAGCATCTGCTGCGCCGGAAGGGCCTGGGCCTCTAGCATGGTAGCCATCGCACCCGCCCCACGCGCCTGGGTCCGCATCAACTGGCCCCCCGCCTGCTCGGTCGCTATGTCCTCGATGGTCCTTCGGCCCTCCCAGGGTCCGCGCTGGGCGCGAAGCGCCGCCACGGCCCTCGGGTCGTAGGCAGGCGCGTTCATCACCTGCAGCCGTCTCTGTGTTTCGGACGCGGTCCCTTGTTCCGCGACCGTCAGCGGACGCCCCACATACCGCCCGCGCAGATAGGGATCGGCTCCCTCGCCGGTCGGCATTACCGTCCCCGCCTTGACCAAGGCCGGACCCCCGGCCTGCCCCGCCATCTCTGCTTCCGTCGGCGGTCGTCCTGTTCGCGGGTCAAGTCGCTGAGGTGGTGCGCCGGTCGGACCATAGGGGTCCACTCCGGCCGCAAGCAACCGGCCTCGCTCGGTTTCACCCGCAATCCGCTTCATCCGCTCCGGCTCCCACGCCGACTCCGTGCCCGGTGCGGGCGTGCTCATCATCAGGCCCCTACCCGCCGCGGGCTGGCCGTATGGGTCGAGACGGTACGGATCGTACCCTTCCGTGATGGTTTTGCGCCCCGCAACCCGTTCTTTCGCCTCCAGTTGGGCGCGGGCCGTAGGATCTTCCACATAGTACGACGCCGGCCTGGCCCTCGCGGTCGCCGCCTCTCCCTCGCGGGCCATGGCCGCCTGATCCGAAGGCGCGCGGGTCGGGACAGGGAACATCGCATCCAACTTTCCCGGCGAAACCCCCTGGCTCCGTCCGATGGCGCGGCGCTCGTGGACCGCCGTTTCCTTCGGCGTCAGCCCCTCCCAACTGGTGTCCTTTTTCCGCTTCCGCCGTGCCGGCCCGGCCATCAGCAGTTGTCCGATTGCCATGATTTTGCTCCTCGTTACGAAGTTCTGAGAGCGCGGGTGTACTCGAGCCACGCGATATAGAGGTAAAGCGCATCCGTCGTGTGGGCGTCCGGCAGGAGCGCCAGGTTCAGCATCCCCGGATGTCCCCCGATGTCGCTCGCGCTCAGCGTCACGGTTTTCTCGACGACGAAGTTCGCGGCCACGGCCAGAGCCGTCGTCTTGCCGCCACACTCGACATCGGCGGCGTAGGCGCCGGCGCCGTTCACGTAGGCCAGGACGTCGATGTCGCAGTCGTCCGTGGTCCCGCTTCGCGCCATCATCAGGTGGACTATGACGTCCGCGGCCGCGTACAGGTCCGGCGGCCAGGGGACCGGCGGAAACTGGAACTCGGCGACGTCGCCCGCCGCCCAGGTCAGGCGCAGGGCCCGGTCCGTCGCGCCGTTGACGCGGCCGAGTATCCGCGTCGAATCGCTCACCAGGCTCCCCTTGACCTCCCGCATCGCGGTAATGTCCAGGGGGATGAACGCCTGGGCGGATTTCAGGTCGCTCTTGAGGTCCGCGCCGAGGTCGGCGTACTCGGTATAGGTCCCGAAAACGTCGAACCGGCTCGCATAGGTAAACCGCTCAATCGCCATGGGTTTCTCCCTGTCAGTGCCTCACAATCGCTTCCATTTCCCTGCCCCAAAGGCCGAGCGCGACTTCCAGGTGTCCCGCCAGGGCGTCTGCCGCCCGGCATTGATCCGCGTGCTCCAGGCACCGGAACGTCTCGATCGCCGCGTGCGCTGCGTTGTGCAACGCAGCGCCCGGGTTCGATGTGCGACAGACGGCATCAATGAGTTCCTCGATCGCCTTCTTTTTGCTGGTGCCGTCGGTCACATTTTTTTCCTTGACTTCCGCGCCGTTCATGCGCTATACTTCCTTGGTCAGGTAAGGAGGTTGCCATGCGTTCCCGCAAGTTGCCCGTCGTTCTCGCTGCCTGCATCCTGTTCGGCGTCGGAGCAGGTGCCGCTCTGTCCGCAAGCGGGCTGATGCCCTACCTCGCGCAGCCCTTCCCCTTGTCGGTTCACGCCAACATCATCCTGGGGGCCGTCATTTACGGCCTTGCCTTCGTGGCCGCGATTGCCCTGGCGGTCGCTCTCGCCACCCTTGCGCGTCGGTTTTTCCTGACCCGCCCCACGGCGTAGGGCTTCGGGGATTCCGGCCAACGGCACAACCTTCATCCCGCCGTCCTCTGTCGGCAGGGTCAGATACGAGACAATGTGCCCGATGCTGCCTGCCTTCACCGGATGAAAACCTGCCGCCTTCGCGCGGCGCTCGAACCATTGACACTCGCACTCGACCGCATCGCATCCGTCCGCCGAAAACCGCACGCCGAACCAGGGCGGTTCAATCTTCTCCAGCGCGTAGCGCGACACCTTCAGCGCGCCACCACATAATCCGCCGGGGTGGGGGTGCAGCATCTCCGCTTTTTGAGAGACATAGGCCGCAGAGGCAACGTCGGCCTCACAAACGATAAGACCCTCTGTCTCGGAAACCGGAATCTCGTCGTCGTCCAGCAACAAGAGCCACGGAAGAGTCGTTTCTTGCTGGAACCATTTGACGGCGCGGTTCCGGCAGGTCTGGAGATAAATAGACCCGCGCTTACCGGGTTGCACGTCGCGGAAGCGAAGAACGTGCGGAAACCCTAAGAGCCACGAAGAAAGTAGGGGGTGTTCCCGCGACCCGTCGAAGACCACGACTTGAATCGTCTCGCGTCCCGGTGTCATGCGCATGGTCCCGCCGTTCCTTGGTCGGTTTTTATCCATCGTACCTGTCCTACGGCATCCAGAGACCACCCGTAGAAAATGAGGCAAAAACCAGGGTCTTGTTTATAAACCTCCGGCCCCGGCCCCTTGTGTATGAGTTTCCCTGTCGCCAGGTCCACGTCGAGCCAAGTGTCATCCGGCAGAATCAGTTCCCATGCCTTGTCCGTGGTCTGGTCCCACGCGACCATTTGCTTGTCGGCAGTTCCGGGCAGAATCCCAGGTTCGTAGTCGAACACATACCGCAGCGTCCCGCCCGTGTCGTGCTCCACGCGAATTTCGATGATCGTCTCGACCGCAATCCCGGCGACGTCGTTCGCCTCGTAGCAATCTCCCGTCCGGCCGCCGGTCTTGTCGATCCAGGTCGTCCCGTCCGTCAGCACCTTCTCCTTGAAGGTGTATTTTCCGCTGCCGACCTCGGTGGCGACCTCGCCCGGGAAGGTCTCCGCCACATCCGGCAGCAGCGTCGGCCCCTTCAGCGCGGGCCGTGGCCCGGGCGGGTCCAGGGAAATCGGCGGCTGATTCCGCCACGGATCGTCGGCGACTTCCCTCAGCCTGCGCAGTTCCACATCGACGGCCTCGAAGCGTTGTTGGATTTCACGGTCCATCATCTTATCACCAATCGTATGTCCCTAAAATCAGAGGCCACTGGATCTTTGCGTAATTCTCGGCGAAGTAGGTCTCGCCCGTCGGGAACCAGTCGGACACGATGCGGTGCTCCGCCGGGTTCAGCAACGCGCCCTCCGCGTCGCGCAGCGGAATCTTGAAGGCCCGGTACTCGTACTTCTGGACCTCCGTCTCCGCGTTCCATCCCTTCGGATGGCTCTCGATCAGGCAGTCGTACAGCCACAACTTCAGGGTCGTCGGGGCGCGGACCCTCGTCCAGGCGGCGAACCGGAGCCTTCCCGTCGGGAAGTTCCAGTACTGTTGCATGATGGCGCCGTTGGCCGAGTCCTGGTATGTCTCCGAAAGAATCCCGCCCATTCCGTACTCTTTGGCGAACCGCGTCCGGAACTGCGTCCGCCCGTCATACCGGATGCCGGATCCCGCGACGGGCGCCCATTTGTAACTCGGCCCGCCCGAGGGGTCGCGCTCCTCGTGCCAGATGTAATCCCCGTTCAAGTCCACGATGGGCCGGTATGCGCTGCCCACGCTCCGCGCCTCGACAAGCACGTATTTCGTGTTGCGGATCAGAACGTCCTCGAGCGTCGGCGGCTCGTAGTGGTAGCCCACCAGGACTTCCCTGGTTTTCCTGTCCGGGTCGGCCGCAACCGACTGGAGCCGCGAGGCGAACACATCATCCGGGTTTTCTGTCGGGTACAGGGTTTCGTAGGGCAGGGCGGCTTCCGCGAGGGCGAGCGTCGTCCCGGCCGGTGCGTGGTAGCCCACGTCGTAAACCTTGCCGCGCTGATTCCATCCCTGGCCGCGCGATCGCGCCCACGCGACTGTCCAGTTCGCCGGGATGCTCATGCCACCGCTCCCGTCCCATGATGGAACCCTGTGATTGTCACCATCGCCACCGCCCTACCCGACGCCTGCCGGGGATCGCTGATGTGCGTCACCAGCGTCCCCGCCTCACAATCGCTCCCCGCCGGCATCGCCGCCCCGATCTCCGGCAGAAGCGCCGCCAGCGCCGCCGCGTTCAAGGGGCCATAGTAGGTCCGCGAGTATTCGCGGCCCGCCCCCATCTTCACATCGCGCCGTAGGCGCTTGTCCTCGGTCAAGACGGCCGCCATGCCTTATCCCTCGCTCGAAGCCATTCGCAAAGGTTCGCTCGTCGCAAACATCGCCCCGTCCGCGTCCAGGGCCGTGATCATGAGTTTCTGGTAAGCCGCTTCGTGCGGTCCCGGCACGTGTCCGAGCAAAAGTTCCGCATCCGCCAGGGCCGCCGCCCGGTAGAGAGGCGACATCGAGGGCGGACCGAGCGGATACATCGTAGTCAGGTCCGTCAGGTCCGGCGCCGCCAGGCGGTACCGGTAAAGCAGGAGGCGCGTCGCCTCCGGCCGGGGCGCGACGGCCAGGCTGTACGTCTGAGCCGTTCCCGCCGCCGCCGCAGCATCAGCCACCAGGGCGTAGTACCGCGGCGTTCCCAGGGCGTTCGACTCCCGCCTCATCTCGAACAGTCTCTCGGGCGATACCTCCTCCAAGTCCGGCGTCGCCAACCCCGCGGCCAGGGCGTAGACGGGCGGTTCCAGGAACCCATCGAACCCCGCCGGCAGGGCGTAAATGCCGTGGTGGGGCAGGCTGACGGCCTTCCCCGCGAAATCCTCCCCGAGCGCCGCCACGATGACTGTCGAGGACGTGTAGGATGCGATCACCAGGGGATCGGTTACGGTGTCGATGGTAATCGAGTCGCCCACCTGGATCGGGTCGAAGATGGCGGTCGTCGCCGTGATGGTCGTCGTCTCGGTCCCCGCCGCGTAGACGCCCGTCGCGGTCCCCGTGATCGACATCGCCAGGCTGAGTTCCGCCCGGAGTTGCAGAAAACTCCACAGGTGCGGCGCTCCGCCGGAGTCGCGCGGATCCCCGCCGGCCAGGACCCGGTTGTATCCCGCGTGAAAATGCAGGAGTGCCGCGTTGGCCGTGACGTTGCCGCTGAAGACCTCGACGGCGTCGCAGATGACTCCCGTGGATAATCGGGCCATTCCGCCACCGCCTTCCTATCCCGGCGTAGTCTCCGCCAGGCCGGAAGGCGGAGACGAAGCCGGACCGTTTAGACCGCCTCCGGTCTCAACCCGCGTCGTCGGAGTACGCAAACCCGATGATCGCCTCGGTGCCGGCACCGCAGGGGCCGAGTCCGATGGCGTCGGCCGCCAAGGTGTGGGCGACGATGGGGCCGATGATCGTGCCGTCCGCCGAGGCGAAGTTGCCGCCCAGGTCCGACACCATCGCCTCGGGGCAGACTCCGCCGCACCAGAACCATCCATACTTCGTGATGGCGTGGGTGAACGTCATGATCGAGAGCATCACCGCCGCGAACGGCGAGCCTGTGGCGGCGAGACACTGGGCCTTGTCGTTCGTCACTTGGTACGGCGTCCCCGCCAGGCTCGGCACGACGAGTTGCTTGGCCGCGCACGTCGGGTTGGCCTCCGTGATCGCCAGGCCCTTGAGGTAGATGAACGTCGCGTCCCCGTCGTCGCCGGCGATCGCGGCCCGGTTCCGCACCACGATCTTCTCGCCCACGTCGAACACCGGGGTCGTCACGTTGTGGTGAAGCGTGCTCAGGATGTCGTCGTTCGGCAGGTGATCCGGGTGAACCCGCCGGGCCACGCCCGGCCAGAGGTCGATCAATACGAACAGTTCACTGTCCAGCGTTGATTCGGCCATGGTCCGTCTCCTTTTTCCTGGTTATCCGTCCGCCGCTAGAACACCCGCTTGCTCTACACCGCGTCGGCCGCGTATGCGAACCCGATGATCGCCTCGGTGTCGACGGCACACGGGCCGAGGCCGATAGAGTCGGCCGTCGCCGGGTCGTGCGCCACGATCGGGCCGGCCACGACGAGGCCGTCCGTATGATAGTTGCCGCCCATGGCGGCCACCATCGCCTCGGGGGCCACACCCCCGCACCAGAACCAGCCGTACCGCGTCACGGCGTGGGTGAACGTCATGACCGACAGCAGCACGGCCACCAGGGGACAACCCGTCTTCTGGAGGCACTGGTCCGGGTCGTTCGTGACCTGGAAGGGCGTACCCGCCAAACTCGGCACGCAGAGTTGCCTGGCCGCGCACGTCGGGTTGGCCTCCGTGATCGCCAGACCCTTGAGGTAGATGAAGACGGAGTCCCCGTCGTCGCCGGCGACTGCGCTGCGGTTCCGCACCACGATCTTCTCGCCCACGTCGAACACAGGGGTCGTCACGTTGTGGTGCAGTTCGCTGATGATCGAGTCGTTCGGAAGGCGGTCCGGGCGGACCCGCCGGGCCACGCCCGGCCAGTTGTCGATGAGCACGAAAAGTTCAC
>DATKUU010000185.1:0-3001 GCA_035530455.1 Phycisphaerae bacterium
CGCCGCCACAAATGAACCCAGACTGTCTTCCGCCCACTGCTGAAACTGAAGGAGAAAGGACCGGGTCTGCACATCGTCGCCAGCATTGACTGTAGGGACTGGCCCCCCCTGTCCCATCGCCAACTTCCTCTCGTTGACCGCGCCGACAAACTCATTCAGAGTTGCCGCCGCGCTCCAGTCCGCGTTCGCCCAGTTTGTGATGGTCCACGCCATTAGTGTGCTCGCACCCAATCCCACCCGATGCTGTCATCTGCTTTGCGCTGCAACACCTTGTAATTGGCATCGGCTTTGGCCAACACTTCCCATGCCTTGTCTGTCGTTTGGTCCCAAACGAGAATGTCCCAGTCGGCGGTTCCCGCTGGAATGGCAGACGAGGCATTGAACACATACCGCAGCGTCCCGCCGGTGTCGTACTCCACGCGAATCTTGATAATCGTCCCGACCGCTATCCCCGCAACGTCGTTCGCTTCATAGCACGTCCCAGTCCGGCCCCCCGCCAAGGTTGTCCACGTCGTTCCGTCCGTCAGAACCACTTCCTCAATGGTGTAGGCCCCGCTTCCGGTTTCGCTGAGGATTTTGCCATTGAAACCGGGGTCTTTCGGCAACAACATCGGCTCGGCCCGCTCCGGGGCCAGCGTCAGCGAAACACCGTGCCGGCTCGCGTGAACCTGAATCCGCCCATCACCCCGGATGTTCTCGATGGTGTTGGTGATGATGTCGAGTTGCTCCCGAACCGCCGCAACTTGCTCGGCCTGATTGTCGTCCGGCTCGATTTCCCGTTCCTTCTCCTCAAGGAACTCCCACAGGCGCTCCAACTTCTCGATGAGCGTCCTTGCGTCGTCATCCTCGCGTGGTCGGTCTGGTAGTTGTAGGGTCAAGTCACGCCAAGAGTTTGTTCAGGGCGGACCAACCCGCCGAAGGATAAAGTTTGACCTTGTAAGGCTCGCCGACCCGCTGCCACAGAATGACCTTGCTGAACGAACCGGCTATCAGGTTGCCGTCCTTATCTTGGTCCTGCTGTTCCTGCACGCAACGTTTCCACTTCTGCACCAGCGTTTCTTCATTCCATCCACGCGGGTTCGCTTCTACCAGAATGTCGTAGTAGTTCAAGGCATCCGTCGTCAGCGCCCGCTCGCCGTGCGCACCAGCAAGGCGCAAGGCCCCGGCTCTCGCACCGCCCCAGTTCGACATAGCGCTGTTGTTTGTGGTATTGACCAGGGCAAGAAGCGTATTCATCCAACCCACGGTCGAGACGAACCGCAGACGAAAGAGCAACCGCGTCTCGAAAATTGTGCCCTTGCCTTTCACAACCGAATATCGGTACGCTTCCTTTTGGGCTGTATCGTAGTCCTCGTACCAAACCGCCTTTCCGTTCTCATCTTTCACCGCCTTGACTTCCGAACTCACGGTGTCGCAGGTAAGGAAACCCCTGTCCGGGTTCTTCTCCACCACTTGCCGTATCGTCGGCGGGTCGTAGTAGAGCGTGACTTCGTTCCGCGTCGGGCGACTCGCGCCGCGTATCCGATACCGCTGCATGTACGGCGCAAAAAGCCCGCTCTCGCCCGGATAGACTCGACCGTAGGGAATGGCGCTCTCGACCGTCTTGTTGTCGGCCGCGCTCGGCACGTCCAGCAAAAGATTCTTCCCGACACCGCGCCGCATGTCGCCGACGATTCCGGGGCTGACCTCGATGGCGTACCAGCCGGTCGGCAAGGACAGGCCGGAAATCGTCACCGTCCGCAAGGCGTCGAACACCGCGCGGACCGCCCACTTGGCCTTGAACTCCGGGTGCGGAACACTAGAAGATTCCACGCAAAGCAGCGAAGTCGTTCCAGTCGTCGAGGGCGTCGCGGGCTGCCCTGCCCCGCCGCAGTAGGTCGTGATGTTATCGCCAAGGGCCGGGGCGTCCGACTGGGCCGCACCCGTCCCGACGAGCACGTACTGGACGTGATTCCCGCCAGTCACGCGCCCGCCGCTCAAGGATGTCTGCGTCAATGCCATGCTCTAGGCTCCGACAATCTGCTCCTGAACGTACTCGCAAGTGTAGAAGGTCGCCGAACCTTTTACGTCCGCGCTGATGTTCACAAGCAGCGCACTCGTCGCCACCGGATGAGCGTCGCCACGGGCCGGGATTCCGGTCGTCGTGTCGCGGGGGGCCGTGAACGTACACCAGTAATGGAGTGCGTTCTTGTCAAGAACAGGCCCGCGACGACGCTCTCGCAGTTCCACAATCAGTTGGCTCAAGTTACCCTCTTAGGTTACAGCGGCGAAAGTGGTGAACCATTCCGAGCCGTTGCACCACACGATGGTCCCGTCGCCCTGCGTCAAGGTCGCGGTATTCGCACCGCTTGCCGCACCGCCGAAACCTTCCGTGCACACCACGGTGGACGACCCAGTGCCCTTGTTGCCGATGTAGCAGAGACAGCCTTTGTAAAGGCTGCTCGCCGCAGGCAAGGTCGTTGCGAATGCCGAACCGTGGTTGAGCGTGACGACGCCGTGGTCCAACTCGGATTTCGTGAGTGTGGATAACGCCGTCTTTGCGGTGTACTTGATGTTGCCCTTCCGCTGGTGAGACCAGTTGCGAGTACTCATTTGCTACTCCTTTGTTTAGGGGAAGGCCCCTACTCCAGCAGCGTCCCGTTATAGGACAGACTGCCTGTGTTCACCCAATCCGCCGCCACGGCGGAAGGGTCTATCAGTTGTCCAAGCGTGTCTGCCGCGCCCGCTCGCCTGTCCCGTTCGATGCTCGCCGCCAGCATCTGCATGGCAACTTCCCACTGCGGCCCTTTCACAAACCTGTGTCGAAGTTCCGCTATTGCCAAGCAGCACGCTATAAGGGTTTCGCAGTGCTGGCCCCCACCGAGGGGATAGACCGTTCCGGCCACATTCGCTATGGCGGGCAGCACGTCGTACTGGTAGTAGAGGACGCGGGCCGCATTGGACGGCGGGTAAAACAGGACTTCCCACCGTTGGCCCGTCGCCACGACCATCGGAAGCGGCA
>DATKUU010000186.1:0-5318 GCA_035530455.1 Phycisphaerae bacterium
GGTAAGCAACTTTTTCGAGGCGGACGTATTTCGCCTGGCCGCTCGCGGCCCCATCTTGGTAGGTATACGCGACCGCCGGTTCGCCCGTCGTTGCGGGAAAGGCTCCTGGGCCCCCGTTTTCCCCTTGGCCCTTGACCCTGCCCCGCCGGCCGCTACACTCATTCATGCACCACCGAGGAGGCTCTATGCCAATCTGGCCCGATGCCGCCGGACGCTTCGGACCCTATGGCGGCCAGTACGTCCCCGAGACGCTCGTGCCGGCCCTCGCCCAACTGGACGAGGCCTACGAGGCCGCCCGCGCCGACCCCGAATTTCAGAAGGAACTCGACTTTCTCCTCCGCCAGTACGTTGGCCGGCCGTCGCCCCTCTACTTCGCCCGGCGACTCTCCGAAACCTGGGGTGGCGCTCGCGTGTACCTCAAGCGCGAGGACCTCAACCACACCGGCGCCCACAAAATCAACAACACCGTCGGCCAGGCCCTCCTGACCGTCCGCATGAAGAAGCCCCGCCTCATTGCCGAGACCGGCGCCGGCCAGCACGGCGTGGCCACCGCCACCGCCGCCGCCCTCATGGGTTTGGCGTGTGACGTTTACATGGGCACCGAAGATATGCGCCGACAGCGACTGAACGTCTTCCGCATGCGCGCCCTCGGCGCCCGCGTCGTCGCTGTGGACTGCGGCCAGCGCACCCTCAAGGACGCCATCAACGAGGCCATGCGCGACTGGATGGCCTCCGTCGAAACGACCCACTATTGCTTCGGTTCCGTTGCGGGCCCCCATCCCTTTCCCCGCATCGTCCGCGACTTCCAGTCGGTCATCGGCCACGAGGCACGCCGGCAGATCCAGGAACAGGAGGGCCGCCTGCCCGACGCCATCATCGCCTGCGTCGGCGGGGGATCCAACGCGGCCGGCATCTTTACCGCCTTCCTCGAGGACGAGGGCGTCCAGCTTGTCGGCGTCGAGGCCGGCGGATTGGGACTTGCCTCCGGCCGACATGCCGCGCCGCTCGCCGCCGGCTCTCCCGGCGTCCTCCACGGCGCCTTCTCCTATGTCATGCAGGACGCCGACGGACAAACCCTGCCCGTCCACTCCGTCTCGGCCGGCCTCGACTATCCCGGCGTCGGGCCCGAGCACTCCTACTGGAAAGACACCGGCCGCGTCCACTACACCGTCGCCACCGATGAGGAATCGCTCGAAGCCTTCCAGGAACTCGCCCGCACCGAAGGCATCCTGCCCGCGCTGGAGTCCGCCCACGCCGTGGTCGAAGCGAAAAAGATGGCCGCCGCCATGAACAACCAGCAGGTCCTCATCGTCAACCTCTCCGGCCGCGGCGACAAGGATGTCGAGGAGGTCGCCCGCATCCTCCGCGAGCGCGAAGGGAAGGGGGCGCCCGAGTGAACCGCATCGCCGCCGCCTTCCAGCGACTCCGCGAAACGAAACACAAGGCCTTCATGCCTTTCCTCGCCGCCGGCGACCCCTCCCTCGGCGCCACCGCCGCCATCCTGAAGGAACTCGCCGAACGCCGCGCCGCCGACCTGGTGGAACTCGGACTTCCCTACTCCGACCCCGTCGCCGACGGGCCCACCATCCAGGCCGGTTACACCCGCGCCCTCGCGGCCGGTGTGACGCCCGGCGCTGTGTTCGACATGCTCGCGCGCCTGCGTGCCGACGGTTTCGATCTGCCCGTCTGCCTGATGACCTCCTACTCGCTCGTCTATCGCCCCGGCGTCGAGGAGTTCGTCGCCCGCGCCGCCGATGCCGGCGCCGACGGCCTCATCGTCCCCGACCTGCCCGTGGACGAGGCGGGCGCCCTCGGCGAACTCCTGGCCGCACGCGACCTCGCCCACGTCCTTCTCGTGGCGCCCACGACGCCGCCCGACCGTCTCCAGCGCATCCTCCAGCACGCGACCGGCTTCGTCTATTGTGTCAGCGTCACCGGCATCACCGGCGAACGTAAAACCATGCCGAAGCATCTGGCCGACTACGTCCGCCGCGTCAAGAAGGGCGCGAAGGTCCCCGTCTGTGTGGGCTTCGGGATTTCCCAGCCGGAGCACGTTGCGGCCGTTTCCAAACTTGCCGACGGCGTCATCGTCGGAAGCGCCGTCGTCCACACCATCGCCGACCACGCCGCCGAACCGCCGGAAGTGATCGCCCGCGCCGTCGGCGACCTCTGCACTCGCCTCGCCGCCCCCTTACGCTGAAAAACGGGGACGGGAGTCGTTTTCGCCAAAAACCGCGTTTCTGGAGTGCCAGGGCCGTTTTTTGAAGAAACGACTCCCGTCCCCGTTTTTCTCTTGCCATCCGATTATCGGGTTGCTAATCAAGCGGTTATGCCAAGAAGAGCGCGAGGGGCGACCGGCGGCGTTGTCTACCATGTCCTGAACCGCGTCGTGCCGGGCGTGGCCCTCTTTGGTCAACCGGACGACTACTTGGCGTTCGAGCGCCTCCTACGCCAAGCGCAAGAGCGGCAACCCATTCGTCTCCTGGCTTATTGTTTGATGCCGACTCATTGGCACATGGTTCTTTGGCCCCTGTCGGACGGCGATCTTTCTTCTTTTATGTGGTGGCTTACACTCACCCATGTCCAGCGATGGCATGCTTTCCGCAGGACCTCAGGCATGGGTCCTTTGTACCGGGGTCGCTACAAGTCCTTTCCCATCCAGACCGATGTGCACTTCCTGACCGTTTGCCGTTATGTCGAGCGCAACCCGCTTCGTGCCGGTTTGGTCCGACGCGCGGAGGACTGGCTGTGGTCTAGTCTCTTGCGGCCCAAAGGCGGCAAGCGAGAGGGCAGTCCGACACTGAGCGAGTGGCCGGTGGAGCGGCTGCCGCATTGGGCCAAATGGGTCAACGAGCCTCAGACGGAGAAGGAACTGGAAGCGCTGCGGCTATCGGTGACGCGGGGACGCCCCTTCGGTGATCCGGCCTGGGTGAGCACGATCGCGCGCCGTCTTGGCCTGGAGGGTTCTCTCCGTCGCCCTGGCCGCCCGGCCAAGAAAAACGGGGACGGGAGTCGTTTTCGCCAAAAACCGCGTTTTCAGAGCGCCAGGCCCGTTTTTTGAAGAAACGACTCCCGTCCCCTTTTTGGGGGCTAAGGCGCTTGGGGTGCCTGCTCCTCAGAGGCTTGCGGCAGGTAGTGCCGCAGTCCCTCCGGCACGCGGTCCCGAAGGGCGCCTATCTGGCGCGTCACCCACCAGAGGCGGAACGCCGCCGGGTCCAGGCCGCGAGGCATGTCGTCCGGCACGGTTTCAGGAATCACGACGTCGTCGGCCGTTCCCGGCCGGCCGTCGTCGCCGGGCAGGACGATCTCGTACGTCCGCGCGCCGGTCGGGCGATACGCCAGCGGCACTCCGCGCGTTGTCGCCGTCGGCGTCGCCGGCCAGCCGGTGCTGCGCATCGCGTCCTCAACCTCGGCGATGCCCGCCGGCAACCGCCCGCGCTCCGCCTGGAAGTACGCCACCTGGAGCATGAGTTCCAGGATGTTGGAATCGCTCATCGTCCGAAGCAGGGTGACGGATCGCTGAACCAGGTCGCTTTCGTTATTTGCAGGCGGTGGTTCGCTTTCGCATCCGCCCATGAGCCACCACACGAGGCCCCCAAGCGCCGCCAGCACCGCAAGCGACGCTAGCGCCGCCCACTTCCGCCAGCCGATGCCATATCCGTTCATGCCTGCTCTTCCTGGTTGTCGCGCTTCGTGTCGGGTTGGGGTGCGCCGCCCTCGCGCAGTCGGCGGAACTCTTCCAGGCGTTTCTTCAGTTTCGCCTCGTGCCCGTGGTCGGTCGGCTCGTAATACGTGGCGTCCACGCCGAGGTATTCCTGCGGCGCGACGCCGCCTTCGTAATCATGGGCATACTTGTATCCTTCGCCGTGCCCCAGTTTTTTCGCGCCGCGGTAATGGGCGTCGCGCAGGTGCTTCGGCACGGGCACGGTCCGGTTCTCGCGGACGTCCTCGCGGGCCTTGGCGATGGCCAGGTACGCGGCGTTCGACTTGGGGGCGCAGGCGATGTACGTAACTGCTTGTGCCAGCGGGATTTGGCACTCCGGCAGGCCCACAAACTCCGCCGCCTCTAGCGCGCTCGTCGCCAGCATCAGCGCCGCCGGGTCCGCGTTCCCCACGTCCTCCGCCGCGCAGATGACGATCCGCCGGGCGATAAATCGCGGGTCCTCCCCCGCCTCCAGCATCCGGGCCATCCAGTAGATGGCCGCGTCGGGGTCGCTCCCGCGCATGGACTTGATGAACGCGCTCGCCGCGTCGTAGTGCTCGTCGCCGGTCCCGTCGTACGCGAGCGCCTTTTGCTGAATGCTCTCCTCGGCCACTGCGAGGTCCACGGTGATGGGCGGAACCGTTTCCGGCGGCGCGCTTGAGTCCGCGAGTTGGCTCAGCACCGCGACCTCCAGGGCCGACAGCGCCCGCCGCGCATCCCCGTCGCTCTTCGTGGCCCAGTGCGCGAGCGAGTCCTCCGAGACCGTCACGCGGTACCGCCCGAAGCCGCGCTCCTTGTCCGCAATCGCGCGGCGAACGATGGTTTTGATTTCCTCCTCCGAGAGCGGCTCGAACTTGAAGATCTGGCTCCGCGACACCAGCGGCGCGTTGAGGGCGAAGAACGGGTTCTCCGTCGTCGCGCCGATGAGGATAATGATCCCGTTCTCGACGTCCGGGAGGAGCACATCCTGCTGGGCCCGGTTGAATCGGTGGACCTCGTCCAGAAAGAGGACCGTCCGCTGCTTCGCCGTGAGCAAGCGGTCTCGCGCCCGTTCGAGCACCTCGCGCACGTCCTTGACGCCGACGATGGCGGCGTTGAGGTGCTCGAACGCTGCGCTGAGTCGCCCCGCGATGACCTCCGCGAGGCTCGTCTTGCCCGTGCCGGGCGGCCCGTAGAAGACGGCGCTCTGGAGCCGGTCGGCCTCGAGCATGCGGCGGAGGAGTTTCCCGGGCCCGAAGAAATGTTCCTGGCCGACGAACTCTTCCGGCGTCCTCGGCCGCATCCGCACCGCCAGCGGTGCATGTTCCGCCAAGCGTTTCCTCTCGCTCTCATCGAACAGGCTCATCGGCTGATTGCTCCCATCGGTGGTCCCATTATAGCAGCCGGACGGTGTACCACCTACCCAGACCTTGAAGGCTTGGTCGGCGAGAGCTGTTGCCATGCGGCCCGGATGCTGCTAGTCTGCCGTCATGTCAAAGATAGGCCTGCCGGGTGGTTCCCGGCCATCGAACTATCGCGCCTGGATCGCGGGCGGCGCACTTGCCGTGGCCCTGCTCTCCGCGTGTTTCGCGCTCTAGGACCTTTGGCGGCCGTACGATTTTGTGCTCGTCCGTTT
>DATKUU010000187.1:0-2429 GCA_035530455.1 Phycisphaerae bacterium
CTGTTGCCGTTACCCCGTCTGGTGCTCTTGCCGGCTCCGGTGCTCTGTCGGGGTCCGCGGCGGTCGCCGTCACGCCGTCAGGTAGCTTGGCAGGTAGTGGGGCGCTGGCCGGCTCGTCGGCGATCAGCGTTACACTGTCGGTCACGCTGACCGGGGGTGGGATCGTCCCGTTTCTTTCCGTCTTATACAGCCAAGCCGGCTAGAGGATATACAAGTGGAAACCATTCCAAGCCAAGCCAATGTAGTGAGTATGCCGGTGGTCGCGCGGGCCAGTGGTGATCCGATTACGGCAGGGACCGTCAATTTCTACCTGATCGCCGATAGCGGCACCAACGTAGGCAAGTGGTTCAAGACATCCGACAACTCGTGGGACGCCGCGGAACAAGTCGCAGGCGCGGGGACGCATAAGGCGGACGGCACCTGGCAATCCTCTATTGATGCCGAGGCGTGGATAGACCAGGCAAGCTATACCCTCTATGCCAAGGAGAGCGGTGACCTCCACGTCCCGCTAAACGCCAAGGTTTACTGCCGTCATGCCTACGAACGCCAGACGGGCGACAGCTTCGCTCGGATCGGGGCGGCTGGCGCAGGGCTTACCGATCTCGGCGGCATGTCGACGACGATGAAGGCCCAGGTCCAGGCGGAAGCCCAGGACGCCATCGATTCGCAGGGCATGTCACCCGATCAGTACGTGCTGGTCGCCCGAGCTGCTACCGACGCAGACCGCGGAACAAACCTTGCCGCGGCCCTTATCACAGCCAAAACCATGTCGCCGACGACAACCAACCGAATCAAAGTAATCGCTCCGGACGGCGGCTATCTGATCACTACAAAGGTGGACTGGGACACCGACGGGATCGACCTGGAGGCGGAGAACGTAGTCACGCCCATGCCTCGCAATTCCAGCGATTGGGATATACCCAATGGAACGGACGCGACACCGCTGGGCAATTACCGGCCGACCCGGGTCTCAATCTACGCCACGGCCGCCGACGTCACTGTCTTTGAGCAGTCCGCCAATGACTGCCGGTTCCGGGGTATAAGCTGGGCGCAGTTACACGCGGCCGCCGTAGGTTATAACGCCTTCTACTGTTCTGCCACCGATCCTGATCCATCCGTCTATGAAGATTGCGTGTTTTTCCATCGCCTGCCGGCCGCCGGAAATCGGCCGATTGTCTTTGCGGAAAACATTGCCGGGACCTACCGCCGCGTGACGACAAACTCGTTTGCTTTCAGGGGGCCCACGGCTGAGGGGAGTGACTGGGAATTCAGAGCGGACATGGAGGACGTTTCCACAGGCTCCTTCTCGATAGGGGGCGATTATGTCGGGGCCGTCGGCACAAAAAAGATGACTCGATGCCGGCTCGTGCGATGCGGTAGTGTAGGGCGGTACACGATAGGCTCGGAAGGGGAGGGGAGTTTCAACGGTTGCTCGACGTGGGGCGCGCCGATAGATAGTACCTGCTATTTCGAGGACTGCTACGGTGGTCCGCATTGCGGCGCGCCAGGGGCCGAGAACGCCGGCACTTGGGTTCGCCCGCGATTCGGGGCCGGATCACTAGCCGGAACGATGGTTAGCGCTTATCCGGGAAATTTCTCCGGGAAATGTATCGACGGAATTCTTGGCCCTGGATCGGCGGGAGGCCGAGACGTGAGTGCTGGCGCGAACGGCAAACTGACCGGCACGCTTCGCAACACGCAGATTATCGGCAGCGTGCTCCCGCACCGGGTCGAGGGGGCGACAATCGACGGGTGCCTGATGACGATGGGTGTGACCGACCAGGACTGCATCACGCTGCTCGCCTATAGCGAGATCACCAACAGCACGCTCCTGGTGGTCGAGGGAGGCGATGGCGTGCCGATCAACGCCGCGTCGGCCCTGTCGGTCTGTGCTGCGGGCAATCGGTGGAACAACCGCGGCCAGGCGGCCGACGGCCTGGGCGACAACGTGACCAACGTGGCGGCCGATCTGCTGGCCGCCGGCGAACACATGCAAGTGGCCGACGCCTGGCTGGGCCGGACCGACGGTATCGAAACGGGCGTGACGCCCAAGCAGGCCATGCAGAGAATCGGGGCCTCGGCGGCGGGCAAAATCTCCGGCGCGGGCTCCGGGACGGAAACGGCTACCGGCTTGGACGGCAGCACGGATCGGGTGCAGATCACGGTCGACGCCAGCGGGAACCGGACCTCGGTCAACTACGATCCGTAGCGATCCAAAAAACATGAAACAGATTTTCAAGGCCGACACCTGGAAGGCCTGGGTCTTCCGCAGCGGGTTTTTCTCCGGCCCCAAGGCGTTGGCGCCGTATCGATGCGAGGACGGCCAGGTCGGGCACGCGGGGAAGACGGCCGGACTGGTCGGGCACGCCGGGGCGGCCGCCGGCCAGGTCGCGCATAGCGGGGCGGTCAGTGGAGAAGTGACAAGGTAA
>DATKUU010000188.1:0-3635 GCA_035530455.1 Phycisphaerae bacterium
GTACCGGAACGATGGCTGGGACGGCTTCATCGAGGCGGCGACCGACAAGAGGCACTCCGGCTACGGATTGCGCACCGCGATGGAGAAGAACAACTGGTCGTTCGATCCCCCGCCGGCGGCCGAGCCGCCGGCCGCCGCGCAGCAGTCGTTGCAGCCGTACTACGACCCGAGCTCGGGGCAGTACATCGACCCCTACACGGGTTCGTACATCGCCCAGCAGGGCACCGACCCCAACGCACAATTCCAACAGTCCTTCCAGCAGATGCAAGAGGTATTCGACAAGAAGCTGGCCGGACTGAAGGAGGAGTGGCAGTCGGAGCGGCAGACGGAGCAACAGCAGGCCGAGGCGCGACGGCAGTGGGCCGAGCGGGAGGCCGCCGAACAGACGGCGATCTCGCGCGTGCTCAAGGCCGCGGGCATCGAACGAAAGGCGGCCGAGGCGGACTTCTACGGCCAGAAGGCGGAGTACGACCCGGAGTACGACTACCGGCACGTGCCCTCCATCAAGGCCCGCGCGATGGCCCTCTGGGATCGGGGCATTCACCCCGACGACCAGGCGGCCCGCAAGGAGTACACCGACGGCCTGCCGATCCCCGCCGAGTTCATCGAGCGGGCGGCGGCCGACTACGGCGCGAGACAGGCCGTCCAGGACCTCTCCACAGCCGCGCAAGTGGCGGACAGACACCGAAAACAAGGACTCCCCGAGACGGCCCTCCCGGCCGGGCCCGGCGGACAGGCGCAACAGGCGCCCGGCGAGATGTCGGAAGACGATCGCTGGGAAGCCGCGCACCGCTCGGCACAGGCCAAGGGCCAACTGAGTGGGAGCTACGACGAATGAGGTAAACCATCATGAGTGATGCGTATGTTGTACTCAACGATGCCGGGGCGCAATGCTCCGAGTATTGGAAGATGACGCCGATCTGGCACGAGAACCGCTTCGGTTCGACCGCCCGGTTCATGACCCGATTCGAGGAGGCCGAGGGCACGCGGTACCACAAGAAGTCGGTGACCAAGATGTACACCGGCGCCCGGACCACCGAGTCCATGGAAGCGGCGATGCCCGACGCGACGAAGATCGGGACCGAGGATGTGTACATCAACGTCGGGACGTACGACGCCGAGGGCTCGTCCCAGACGAGCGACATGCGGCGTACGGCCGCCTCGTGCGGCTACTCCATTCCCGCGAGCTTCCAGCTCAAGGGCGACAAGAACAGCGTCTGGAACATCTCCAAGGAACTTGCCCGGCAAGTCAGCCGCGCGATCCTGGAGAAGAAGGACCAGATGATCCAGTGCCCCGTGACCGGCGCCAAGGCGACGATCGTGCTTCTCTACACATCCGCCGGGGCGTCCGGCGGCGCGACGGGCCCGGCCGCAGCCAGTTCCTTCGTCTCGATCACCGGCTCGGTCTCAATGTTCCACAAAGGCGAACTGGTGGACATCCGATCCGCCGCCGCGACGACCTACCGCATGCGATGCGTCGTTGCCGACGTGATCTACGGCGACAGGCTGTTCGGCAACAACGTCGGGCCCGGCCTGGTCCTGACATTTTCCGTTGACGGCGATGGCAGCGGGACACAGACGAACATGAGCACCGCCGCCACGGGCGACGAGATCGTGGCCAGCGGCGAAGCGGGTTCGATTACGGTCGGCTACCCCGGCTCGTTCCCGACCCTCTGTGACTACGGCGCCTCCCCGGCGGCGTACTTCAGCGTGACGCGCACGACCGTCGGCAACCATCACTGGATCCCGCTCGGACAGAACTACACGTCCGGGACGGCACTCAACCTGGACACGCACTTCGGCCGGATGTTCATCGAACTCAGCCGCTTCATCCCGCCGGCGCGGGACATCCTGGAGCAGCAGCGGGTGAACATGACCAAGGCCATCATCTGCCAGGCCCAGCCGGACCTGATCCTCGAATCCTGCAAGCAGGCGGGCGCCGACAACGCCCGGTTCACGCGGCAGTTGGCCAACACGCTGCCGCAGGCCGAGCGCGACAAGCTGATCGCGGTCACGGGCTGGGACGGCGTGCTCATCCGGCTGCCGGGCTTCCCGCCGATCGCGATGGTCCCCGAGCCGCTGATGACCGCCGGCCAGATCCGCCTCTGGGACCCCAATCAGTGGGAGACCATCCACTTGGGGCCCAAGCACCCGACGTGGCTGCGGGACGGCGGCGGAATCTTCCACCTCGCCCAGCAGTCGGCCAGCAGCGGCAGCGACGCGAAGATGGTCCCGAAGATGATTGCCGGCTGCTTCAAGCTGGACACCGTGTTCTGCAACACGCCGCGGACGGTCTACCAGATGGGCGGCCCGCTGGTGGACAGCATCTGACCTTCGGCAGAACCCCATGAAGAAGAAGCAGGCCCGACAACGAGCACGGCGACGCAAGGCCAGACGGCAAGGCAGCAGGTTCCTGCTGTCCGACCGCTGGCAGATGTTCGCGCCGGTCGGCGGCATAGCGCCGTCGGCCGGCCCGTGGCCGATCCTCGTTGTCGGGCCTGGCCGGTGCGGGTCCAGTACCACCGCCCGGCTGCTGCACACGCGGATGGGCGTCTGCATGGGCGCCCGCTTCCAGAAGCCCGACGAGTCCAACCCGAAGGGCTACTACGAGGACAAGGATTTTCAGTGGGCCAACGCCATGCTGCTCGGCGGCCATCAGGACACGCCGCAGATGGCGGAGGAGTTCCGCAGCGACCCCCGGCGGTTCGCCCACAACTGGCGCGGCCACGTCGAGGATGTCATCCGCCTTCGCCAGGCGATGGGCGTCCCCTGGGGCGTCAAGGACCCGCTGCTGTGCCACATCATGGAGACCTACGCCCGGCTGCTGCCGGAGTGCCGGATCATCCGGTGCCGGCGGCCCGCGGCCAAGGTCGCCGCGAGCTTTCAACGAATCTACGGCTGGCCGAGGGAGATGGCCGCGGGCGTCGTCCTCAAACGGGAGGCCGAACTGGACGAGATGCTGGGTCCGATCGACCGGCCGATCCTCGGCCTGAGCTTCGCCGAGCAACGGACGGACGACGAGTTGGTGGACACCATCTCCGCATGGCTGGAAAGGACGCAAGAGCATGTCGGTACTCATCAAGAACAGCGACGACAGGGACCCGATGGACCCGGACCACAGGGACATGACGCACGACGACCTGATGCACGACCGCGCGATGGAGCACTACAAGAACGGCGTGCTGGATAAGCGGGCGTTCACCAACGGCTCGCGGCGCCGGTTCGCACTGAGCGCCAAGGCGCGGGCCAACTTCGACCGGATCGACTGGGGGGGGAAGAGGTAGAGATGGCAACCTGGACCTATACGATCACGCCAACAGACCTCGTGGGGCTGGTCGGCAACGTGACGGCACGGCGGCATGGCGTAGACGTTCGACGCTACACGATGGCCGACGTGTCCTTCAAGCCCACGGCCGAGAAGACGATGGCCCAGATTCGTGACGAGATCGAGACGGCGATGATTGCCCTGTACGAGGCCGACGTTACGAACGAGGGCATCACTGCGGCGCTCAAGACTCAGGAAGCGTTGCTGGCCGCTGAGACCAACGCGAAGGAGGCCGAGTAATGGCAAACGAGCAACTCTTCGCCGAGGAGCCGACTGGCTCGATCATTATGATCGCGGCCAGTGGCCCGCT
>DATKUU010000189.1:0-13580 GCA_035530455.1 Phycisphaerae bacterium
GCCCCGAACACCTTGACCTGGTTGTCGGGGCCGCCGACGTAAATCTTCCCGCCCTTGTCCACGGCGATGCACGCAGCGTTCTGGAAACCACCCGCTGCCGGCTTGGACTGCCCGCTCTGGAGGTCCACGGCGACGACGGAATTGCCTCCCGAAATGACCAGAAGCCTGTCCTGGCTCACGGCCAGGCCGCCGGGGGCATGGACGGAGAGCTGCTGGACGGGCTTGCCGTCGGCGCCGTCGAGGACCTCGACGGAATTCTTGCCGGTATACGAGAGGTACAGTTTGCCGCCGGCGGCGGCCAGGGCGTTGGGCGGCTCAATCTTCAGGTCGGTCGAGTCGGATCCGGCCCACGGCGTGTAGGCGCCGCCCTTCTTCTCCACGCGGTAAAGGGCGCTCTCGTTGAGCGCGTAGACCGTATCGCCATCCACCGCCACGAGTTGTACCCCGCCCATCCCGCCCCGGGTGTTGTTCCACTGGACCTTCCCGTCAAGGTCGCAGGCCAGGAGGGCCTTGCCGGCCTCGGCCGCCCACCAGCCGAGATAAACCTTCTCGTCATCCGCAGCGCAGGTGGCGGGGTAGCCATGGTCGCCGCCCCAGTTGCCCTTGCCGGGGGGATAATCCCACGGCGTTATGCCGCTGTTACAGGCCCACCCTTTCAGACGCAGGCCGATGCCCGTGTGATAGATGGCGCTCCAGGTGTAAGCGCCCGGCGCCACGGGGTCGCCGGGGATGCGCCAGTTGGGCGTGCCCAGGGCGTCCCACTTCACTTCGTGGGCGCCCTTCGTCATGAAGGCGGCGGTCAGGAGTTCGCGGACCACGACGCCATCGGAGTCCTTGATGACGAGCGAAACATAACCGTCCTCGGCGAGCGTGATGGCGATCGGCTTAAGGCCCTGGAGTTCGCGGCTCTTGATGACGCCCGTCCAGTCCACGTCGGGCAGCCCCTTGGCCAGGCGGACCGTAAACTCGCGACCGTCGGAAAGACGCACGGGCCGCTGGTCCACGTTGCCCTTGGCCTCAATCGTGCCCGGCCCCCAGACCTGGGACGCCATGAACGTAAAGACACGGTTGGGCGTCACGCCGGGCTTGAAGATGTCCTTGAGCGACATACGGCCGCTTGCGCCGATGGTGAAGTTGGGTTCCAGAGTGACGGTGACGGTGTCGCCGGCCTTCGGGGCCGCGCCGCTCTTGGCCAGCAACTTCCAGGGCAGGGCGATCTCCTGGACATAGCCCTTCTTGTCCTCCTTGACGCAGAAGACCTGCTGCCCCCCTGGGTCTTGGCGTCGCGGACGTCGCCCTGGTCAAACGCCCGGCCGAACACCAGGTCCACGACGTCTTTGCCGTCGCGGCCGCGCCACGCCGTGACGTGGGTGCACTTCTCGTCGGGCGTGCCCGGCGCCGTGATGAACCGGAACTGGAGGCTGTCGCCGGCGAACCCCATGTCGCCGCTTGTCACGCCGGGATTGTTCAGCGGCGTGGGATCGATCCACCGCGTCAAAATGTAGAGATTGTCCTGGTCATACATCAGGTGGAACCAGACGGCCATCTTCTCGCGGGCGTTCTCGACGTCGCCGCAGCAGAACACGCCGCCCGAAAGGTCCCAGTCGTCGAACTGGCCGTCCACGACGACCGGGCCGGGCGCCGGCAAGATCCGGATGCCGAGGTTCTCCGTCTCCGTCGCCCAGGCGATACCCGTCAGGAACAGCATCCCCACGGTTGCCCACATCAAGCTTCTCATGGCATACCCTTTCCCGGTCCCGTCTTGACCATTATAACCCCTGCTTGCCATTCCGCCCAGCGCCCAGTGGCCCGGTGCGTTCATTTTCCGTTGTACCGTTGGATCTTCGTGCTGAGACTCATGGGTTGCTCCAGCCCACCGGCCTTCAGCGTGAAGGTGATTCCGCCGAACCAGTCGCACTCCGGCACCGACTTGGGGATCACGCATGTGAAAACTCCGTTGCCGCTGTTCCGGCACGGGAGGAGGGCCCAGTCGCGTTCAACCCAGGGTTTGCTCGTATTCCAGGCCACGTACACCCACGGCTCGGCATCGGCCGGGAGGTTCTTCACTTCGAAAGCGACCGTTCCGGTCTGGTCGGCCTTCACGACGTTCAATTCGGCCAGCGGAGGGTGGTTGCCATCAAGAACGTACGCAAAGAAAGCCGGCTCCATCTCCGTGAAGATCGGCGACGACCACGACACCGGTCCGCCGGGCAGGGACACCCAGTGGCTCTTGTTGGGGCCGAAGCAGAGATACTTCGACCCGGGGACCGCGTCGAACGTGGTCATGATGGCGGGGGGCTGAAAGAAGATGTCGTTGGTGGCCGCGTACATCAGGTATGTGGCTCGCATGCGACGGAGGCGCGTGGCGGCATCGAAGTGGGCGATCCAGACCTGGCGATCCTTGTCGGCCATTTTCTCCAGAGCCCCGGCGCCGATGGAAGCCTCCTGGTAGCTGCCGGAGCCGTACAGGTTGAAGACGGCGCGGACCCGCACGTCCAGAAGCCCTCCAAGCATCGTCGTCATGTAGCCGCCCCAGCTGATGCCCGTCATGGCCATCTTGGAAGGGTCCACGTCTTTTTGCGCCCCCAGGAGATTGAACGCACGCAGCCCGGCCACCACCGCGTCAAAAAGGACTGACGCATGAGGCGAAGGGGTGACGTCGAACCCGCCGGTGCCGAACGGCATCTTCGTCACGCGGCCGAGGCTCTTCATCTTGTCGTTGGCGCCGTAGCCGGGGAGGTCCGGCGCCAGGGCCACGTAACCCAGTTTGGCCCAGGCAATCGGGCCGCCGTCCGACGCCGTGCCGCCGCCACCGTGGCAGATGAGCATGGCCGGCCGCTGGCCTGGCGCGGTTCCCGCAGGCCGCGCCAACACGGCATAGACCTCAGACGGGTTGACTTGGCCTTCCTGGCTCCCTTCGAAACTCGAAAACCGGAGTTCGGTGACCCGGACGCCGTCCCGGACCTCTTCGCGGAGGACCGTGGTGACTTGTGGCACTTCCTTCAGATACGGGTAGAAGATGTCGTCCTTGGCCAGGGGAGGCGGCGCCTCCGGAGCCTTGGCCGCTACGACCGCAGGAAAGGCCAAGAAAAAAACGAGGCTAACGAGGCTGAGGTAAGGCCACCAAGTCAAGCTTTCCGTCACAACGGTCCCTCCAGTCAGAGATCATCGGAACGTCGCCAACCCTCACGTCTCATACGTTCAACACCATGGGGGAAGTTGTGTACCGCGAATAATCGTGACCTGCACCCATTCTTTGGTCCAGGGATTATGAGAGTCCGTGCCTCGCTTGAACTTGCCCCCATTTCTGATCCACCCGGTGTGAGACTTTTTCATGGCCCGTGCTCCGGGGCGGCGGCGTGAACCGGAGGCCGAGGCGCAGCCGAGGCCGGAGGTTCGCGCCGCTCGGCGAACTCCGCCGGCGGCACGTTTCCCAGCGCACTGTGCGGCCGTTGCCGGTTATAGTCCTCCCGCCACGCGTCCACCTTCTCCTGCGCATCCTCCAGCGACTCGCGCGCTGCCTCCAACAACTGCCGCACCCGGATCGCTTGCGGCAGCCCGTGTTCGTCGGCCACACCCGTCAGCCGCGATCCTCCGAAGCGCCCCGCGCGAACTGCGGATACATCTCGCGCACCTCCGCGTCCCACGCCTTGCCGGCCGGCATGACCTCCATCTTTCTTTGGATGCCTGCCAGGTGCCGTTCGGTGTGGCGACGCATGACCTCGACGTAGTTGCGCAGGGCTCGCGGGGGATGCTTGGGATAGCGCACCGCTTTGACTCCAAGGTGCGAGGGGTCGAGGGTGTCTGAGAGCGCAGCGATCTGCGCCCTTAACTCGGCCACCATCCGCGCCAGGGCATAGGGCGTCGGACCGAACCAGGCGAAGATGCCGGTGTCCGCGGCGACGGTCTCCGGGGTCGGTTTTCCCTCAAGGGCACGCGCGAGTTCGGTGATCGCCCGATGTTCACAGTTTACGCAATGCGCCACTGCGCGCTGGATCGGCCAGACGTCCTCGCCCGGCGGCACCCACAAGACCTGGTCTTCGCTCAACACGCTCAGGCAGGAGCGCATCTTCTCGAGCATGCGGGTCACTTCCCCGAGCGCCTCCTTGACCGCGTTCAATTCCTCTGGGGTCGCCAAGGCACGCCTCCTGATTGGCCGTCGCGTTCGGCACCTTAATTGGCCGGCGTCGTAAGTTCAAGCCGCGATCCCGGCGTTTGCTCTCGACGGGCTTCAGGCCAGGGCTGTGGCCGTGGGACGAGCCGCAACATCGGCATCGCTCGCCGCGGGGCTACTCGCGGGCCGCGCCATTTTTCATCATCGCACGCAGCAATTGGATGCGCCCGATGTGGACACCGGTGTGACCGATTGTTTGCATCAAGACCCTGGCAATGCTGTTGCCCTCGAACGAACTTGCGGGCAAGCGGTTGAAGTCCTTCTCGTCGAGCGAGTCGATGAAGGCATGGCTTTGGCGACGGACCTCGCGGACCCATGCCTTCACGTCCTCTACCGAGCCGACCGCCTCGAGGAGCATGTCGGCCGAGGGGAACCCGATGCCGCAGCCGAAGATCCCGAACCGGGCCGGGATCACCTCGTCTTCCGGCCGCCCTTCGAGCAGCACGGCGATGTGGAACCGTTCGCGGTGGGCGATGTGACCAACGTGCCAGAGGGCACAGTGGATCCCCGGCATGGGCGACCAGAGCAGTTCGTCCGGCGCCAGGTCCTTCGTTTCGTCGAGCGGGTCCATGTACCAGAACCCGCGCCCGAATCCCCAGTGGAACGCCTCATGCCAGTCCGAATGTGTGGGCTTCGCCATGCAGGTGTCCTCCCTGACAATGGTATGCAAACGTATGCCCCACCGCCCCCGCACCCCTTTCCGTCCTGGGGCCGGGCGGCCGCCGGGATGTGCCATCTTGACTCACCAGGACCTGCCGCACCCGGGACAAGGCACGCCCAGCGGGGCGACGGCGTGGCGGACCTTGTGCTTGGTATCGTCGAACGCCGCGCGTGGCGCTATGATCCGCCCTTCGTCGGCTACGGCGTGTGGCAGGCCTTGATGATGAAGCCACCCGATTTCTCATCGAGTTCCAGTTCCAGGATGCCCTTGGCCTGGGCCTCCTCCAGCAGTTGGCTGAACGACCGGAAACCGAAATACGATTCGCTGAAACCGGGCTTGCGGCGTTTGAGGGTCTGCTTGATCATGGACCCCCAGATTTTCTCTCCCTCGCCGCGCTCTTCGACGAGCGCCTCGTAGGTCTGGACAATGAGGTCCCAGGCCTCCTGCTTCTTGTCCTCGCCGGGCGCGGGAGGTTTGGCGGGCTGGGTGCCGGCGGGCTTGCGGCTGCCGCGCCGGCTGCGGGAACGCGCCCGCGGCGGCTGGACGCGCACCAAATCATCGTAATAAATGAACTCGTCGCAGTTGGCAATCAGAAGGTCCGACGTGCTTTCCTTGACGCCCACCCCGATGACGATCCGGTTGTTCTCCCTGAGTTTGCTCACGAGGGGCGAAAAGTCCGAGTCTCCGCTGATAATCACGAACGTGTCCACGTGCCCCTTCGTGTAGCAAAGGTCCAGCGCGTCCACGACCATGCGGATGTCGGCCGAGTTCTTCCCCGACATGCGGACGTGCGGAATCTCAATCAGTTCGAACGACGCCTCGTGCATGGCGGCCTTGAACTCCTCGTACCGCGCCCAGTCGCAGTAGGCCTTCTTGACGACGATGTTGCCCTTCAAGAGCAACCGCTCGACCACCTTGCGGATGTCGAACTGGGCGTAGTGGGCGTCGCGGACGCCCAGGGCGACGTTCTCAAAGTCGCAGAAAAGGGCCATGTTCTTCGTCTCAGCCGCGTGGGTCACGGTCGCCGCTCCTTTGTCCTGTGGGATGTGCACCGGTCACACTCTACCAGCACGCCGCCGCGGTGTCCATGCTGTGCCGGCCGCGGCCATGGGCGGGTGGCCTGGCGCGACGGTCCCGTCGCGGGGTGGCATGGCCGCCCTGTTCCGGGCGGCCATGAACAAACCGTGCAAATGCAGGGCCACGCGGGAAAGCGTGGCCATGCCACCCGCCGTGTCCGCGCCCTCGCCGTGCGGCGCCAGAGGTGGCGTGGCGCGGCCGGCCGTGCTAGAATGGCAACCGCGCTGCAAGGGGCGCCGAGAGAACCGGGAGCGCCATGGCCTCCAGACAGCCGAAGCGAAGCGTGCGGCGCGGCAGGCGCGCCAGGCGGCGCAGGCCCGCCTGGGCCGACCTGGCGACCGAGCGGCTCCTGGACGTCCGCCTCTGCGATCTTGGCGTGCGCATCGAAGGCTCACCCGTCGAGCCGCGCATCCGACAGGTGCTGGACGAACTCGCGAGCCGGGGGCTGCACTTCCGGCCGCACTTCTGGGTTTCCGAGGAGTGGTTTACGCCGGCGGGCGTGGCCGGCTGCGCCGTGCCATTCTACCTCCTCCATCCGCGCCTGACGCGCCTGGAGCGGAGCCGAATGCTCGAGGCCGAAGGCGCCGGCCGGCGGGAATGCCTTGGCCTCCTTCGCCATGAGGTCGGCCACGCCATTGACCATTCGTACCGGCTGTATCTGCGGCGCGGTCGGCAGCGGCTGTTCGGCAAGTCGTCCAAACCGTACCCGACGTCCTATCTGCCGAAACCCTTCAGCAGAAACTATGTGCAACATTTGGATTATTGGTACGCCCAGGCGCACCCCGACGAGGACTTCGCGGAGACGTTCGCGGTGTGGCTGGCGCCGCGGTCCAACTGGCGCAAGGCCTATGAGGGTTGGCCGGCGATGCGCAAGTTGGAGTACGTGGACGAGGTGATGGCCGGCATCGCCGGCCGCACGCCCCGCCGACGGCCGCGCCAGCACATCGACCCCCTCCACGAAATCCGTAAGACCCTCCGCGAGCACTACGCCGAGAAACAGGAGCGGTACGGCCGGGAGTACCCCGATTTCTTCGACGCGGACCTGAGGCGACTGTTTTCCGACGCGCCGGAGCACGCGGCCAACGAGCCCGCCGCGGCCTTCCTGCGCCGCGTCCGCCCCACCGTCCGACGCATGGTCGCCCGATGGACGGGGCAATACGAGTACACGCTCGACCAGGTCCTCCGGGAGGTCATCGGCCGGTGCCGCGAGTTGCGCCTGCGCCTGGCCCGACCGCCCGAGCAGACCCGGATTGACGCCGCCATCATGCTCACCGTCAGCAGCATGAACTTTCTCTACAGCGGCCGGAGGTGGCTCGAACTGTGAAGAAACTGCGCGTTCTGGTGCTCGCGGACAAGGATCTCGTGCCCCCCGAGAAGTACGAGGGCAAGGACTATACCGACGAGCCGTGGAAAATGGAGTACGACGTCCAGGTCACGCTCCGCAACCTGGGCCACGAGGTCCGCACCCTCGGCCTGCTGCGCAACATCGAGGCCGTCCAGGAGGTCCAGCGCGAGTGGCAGCCCGACATCGCCTTCAACCTCATGGAGGACGTGTACGGCGTCATCCCGTACGATCATAACGTGGTCGCGCTGCTGGAACTGCTGGGCCTGGCGTACACGGGGTGCAACCCGCTGGGTCTTGCGCTCTCGCGCGACAAGGGCCTCGCGAAGGAATTGCTCGCCTACCACCGCATTCGCTCGCCGAACTTCGCCGTCTGCCCCCGGGGCAAGAAAGTCCGCCGGCTGAAGCGCCTCGCCTTCCCCCTCATCGTCAAGCCGCTCATCGAGGAAGCCTCGCTCGGCATCAGCCGCCAGTCCGTTGTCGAGGACGACAAGGCCCTCGCCGAACGCGTCGCCTTCGTCCACGAAAACCTCGAAGCGGGCGCCATCGTCGAACAGTTCATCCCCGGGCGGGAGGTTTACGTCGGCGTCCTGGGCAACGAGCGGCTCTCGGTCCTGCCGCCCTGGGAACTCCTCATCAAGCACCAGCCCGAAGGCGCCCCGTTCCTGGCGACGCGGTGGGTCAAGTGGCACGCGGGGTACCAGAAGCGTCTCGGCGTCTCGACGCGCCGGGCCGAGGGACTGCCCGAAGGCATGGAGGCGCGCCTCGCCAGGCTCAGTCGGCGGGCCTACCGCGCGCTGGGCCTGAGCGGCTATGCGCGGCTCGATTTTCGCCTCGCCGAGGACGGCCGGGCGTACCTCCTCGAGGCCAACGCCAACCCGCAACTGGCGCTCGGTGAGGACTTTGCCGAAGCCGCTGAACATGCCGGCCTGCCGTACCCCAAACTCCTCCAGCGCATCCTCGACCTGGGCCTCCGCTGGAAAGCGGCCCACGACATTGTCTGAGCCTCACGCGGCCCCGGCGGTGAGGTTTCCTTGAGTGTTGGACATTGGGCGTTGGATATTCATTATTGTTGTTTTTCGTTTGCCCGAGGTATACTTTTTCTGGGGCGCCGGCCAACCCCTCGAACAAGAGAGAAAGGGATTAAGTATGTGTCCCCCGGAACTCACCGATGGAGGCCCAATCACGGAGGCTCGATCACAGCAGCCGACGGAACCCGGCGACGCGGCCGTGGGTTTGTCTAGAACCAAGAAAGTTCTCCTGGTGTCGATTCTTGTTTTGATGCCGCTGTCTGTTCTACCGCTTATGATTTTCTTTCCGGACCCGGATGTGGCCATGATAAGTATCGCAGTGTTGTTCGCAGGTTACTCCTTGGCCCACATACTGCTTCGCCGGATTGCCCTGGCGCTGATTATGGCTTTGCTGGCGCTGTCTTTTCTGCTTGGAATTCTGTTTCAGGATCCGCTTCCAGGCGAGATATGTTTTACAGCGGGGATGGCCATTCTTCTCGTGAACATGGTGGTTCTCCTCTACGGCCTGATACGGGAACGCAAGATTCTCTTGTCGTTGCTTTTCGTTCTGATGTTGTTGGGGATTCTGGTAGTGCTGGCTGCAAAGTTATCTGACATGTTCTCTTAGTTGTGGCGACCGGGCTCCCGCCTTCACGGCGTGGCAAGCGAAGGGCGGCGGAAGGGTTAGGACCATCGGCGTGCCGCCGACGGCTAAACGTGGGCTGCGGCGAACTGCTCGACCAGCGTGCGGTCTTTGAGCACCGGCTGCTGCGACTCGAACGTCGGGCGGTCGCACGTGTAGAAAAGGCCGATCGGGATCTCCCCGTCCCACTGCATCGCGAGCGCGAGCGCCCGCATCTTGTCCTTCGGGTCGTGCGAATCGGGGATGGGTTTGCACCGCTCGCGGTACCACGCCCAAGTGTTCCGGCGGTTGAACGAGACGCACGGCTGGAGGATGTCCAGCAGGGCCGTCCCGCCCGTGTGCCTCAGGGCCGCGACCATCATCGCCTTGAGGTGCTCCTGCGCCCCGACGAACGAGCGCGCGACAAACGAGCAATCCTCGATGATGGCAAGGGCGAGCGGATTCATCGGCCGCAGAATGACGCCGTGCGTCTGGAACTTCGTCACGAACCCCGGGTCGCTCGTCGGCGACGCCTGACCCTTCGTCAGTCCATAGACCTGGTTATTGTGGACGAACATTTTGATGCCGATGTTCCGCCGCAGCGTGTGGAGGAAATGGTTCCCCCCCTCGCCGTACATGTCGCCGTCGCCGCTCGTCACGACGACCTCGAGGGCGTGATTGGCGAGTTTGATGCCGGTGGCCGCGGGGAGGGCCCGGCCGTGCAGGCCGTTGAAGACGTTGGCCCGCGTGTAATGCGGCAACTTGGCGGCCTGGCCGATGCCGGACACCAGGACCAGACGCCGGCGGTCCACGCCCGCCTCCTCGATGGCGAGGTCCAGCACTTTGAGGATGCCGAAGTTCCCGCAGCCCGGGCACCACGCGGGCTTGTTGTCCGACGGCGGATTAATCATGGCCGATCCTTTCGGCGAGTCCGCGGCCGGTGAACGGCAGGCCGTCGTACTCCAGCACGCTCTCGCATTCCGCAATCGCGCCGACGGTCCGCAGGAGCGAGGCGAACTGGCCCGTCGCGTTGCCCTCGACGCACTGGATGCGGTGCGGCGATTTGCCGTTCGGCGCAATCGCGTTTCGCACCTTATCCGAGTCGAGCGGCCAGACCTGGGCGAAGTGGAGCATCGCGACGCTGGCGCCGCGCTCGCGGAGGATGTCCACGGCCTCGCGGCACGGACCGTAGGTCGAGCCCCAGCAGACGAGCAGCCGCTCGGCGTCCTCCGGGCCGTAGCGCTCGGGCGCCATCGCTTCGGCCCGCAGGCCGCCGGCCTTCCGCAGCCGCTTGTCCTGGAGCCGGACGCGCGCCTCCAGGTCCTCCGTGATGTGCCCGTCCTCGGTGTGCTCGTCGGAATCCACAATCACCAATGCCTTTCCGCCGGGGATCGCGCGCGGCGAGACGCCGCTCTCGGTCACCGCATAGCGGACGTAAGGCTCCGGCGGGTCGGCCAGAATGCAGCGGTCAATCGGCCGAAGCGTCGCATCGAGCGGCGGCGTGTCGGTCTGGAGGTCCATGAGAAACTGGTCCGTGAGAATGAGGGCGGGGGACTGGAACTTGTGGGCGGTCTCGAGCGCGCGGCGCGCGATAGTGTACGCCTGCTCGGGCGTGCCCGGCGCATAAATCGCTCGCGGAAACTCGCCGTGACCCGCGTGCAGGGCGAAGAGAAGGTCCTGCTGGGCGGTCCGCGTCGGCAATCCCGTGGCGGGACCCGGACGCTGCGCGATGACGATGACCAGGGGCAGTTCGAGCATCCCCGCGAGCGCAAGACCCTCGGCCATCAGGGCAAACCCGCCGCCGCTCGTCGCCACCAGCGCGGGCACGCCGGCGTACGTCGCCCCGCACGCCATGTTGACCGCCGCGATCTCGTCCTCCGCCTGTTCGACCATGATGCCGAAGGAGTCGCCCACGGCTGCCAGGCCCTGGAGGACGCCTGTGCCCGGCGTCATCGGATAGCCGCATACGAACTTCACGCCGGCCGACGCGGCGCCGAGGACGATCGCCTGCGTCCCACCGGCCAGGGAGACGGCCTTGCCGCGCGGCTTGGGGGCGTTGAGGTGCGGCGGCTCGCTGCCGAAGAGGTTCGCCCCGGCCTCGGCGCATCGGCGGTTGGCGGCGACGGTCTCCTCGCCCTTCTTTTTGAACTCGTCCGCGAGGAAACTCAGGAGGCCGTCCAGCGGATAGCCGAGTACCCGCATCGCTGCGCCCGCCGCCACCGTGTTGGCCATCACCTCCGACCCGCCGACGTCCTTGGCGGTTTTGGTGAGCGCTAGCGCGATGCACCCCGGCGCATCGGACGATCCTCCCGATGCATCGGGACCGGGATCGAGCAGGACGACGCCGCCCTCGCTCATGTGCGGCTGAAGGGTCGGCAGCGCCTCGGGCAGAAGGGCAACCAGCAGGTCGGCGTCCTCGCGGCCGCTGAAAAGTTGCCGGTCGCCGATGCGGACGTCGAACCAGTTCAGACCCCCGCGGATGCGGGAGAGGTAACTTTGCGTTGCGAAAACCGAAAGGCCCATCCGGGCGAAGGCGCCCACCAGGAGATTGCCCGTCGTCTGAACGCCCTGGCCGGCCTCGCCGGCGATGCGGAGATTCAGGTCCATGGCGGTTCCTTCCGAGGGCAGAGGCGCGCAACGGGTGCCATGCTTTCGCGCTGTTGCGAAAGCATGCTCATCCGAGGGTTGGAAACATGCTTTCGCAAGCGAAAGCATGGCACCCACACTCGCCTGTTCAACGTCGCCTCTCCGCTACGCATCGAGCGGCACGAATTCGCTCTTCGCCGCGCCGCATTCCGGGCAGACCCAATTGGCCGGTAGGCTCTCAAAGGCGGTTCCAGGTTTGATTCCGCCCACCGGGTCCCCTTTCGCGGGATCGTAGATGTAGCCGCATACCGTGCACTTGTACTTTTTCATTTGCGGTCTCCTTCCTGGGGTTGCTTTTTCACAGCGGCCGGCCGATACGTCGGCGCGTTCTTGTGCGTCCGCCCGCGCAGGTGCTCCTGGTAGTACGTGTACGTGAGGGCGGGCGCGGGGCTCAGGACCTCGCCCTCGACGATTTCGGCGATGAAGACGGTGTGCGTTCCCAGGTCCACGCGCTCGACGACCTTGCCCTCGAACACCGCCACGACGTTCTTCGTCAGCAGCGGCACGCCGGTGACGCCGGTCTTGTGCTCGGCGTACTCAAACTTGTTCACGTCGCGGCCGGAGCGGAAACCGAAAAGGAGGATGAGGTCGATCGGCGCCGATTGGGCCAGGACCGAGACGCCGAGGACGCCGCTCTCCGCGAGAAAATCGTGCGTCAGTTCCGCCTTGTTGACGCTTAGGGCGATGCGCGGCGGCTCGAGCGTCACCTGCGCGAGGGCGTCGGTGATCTGGCCATTGATACGCTCGCCCTGCCGCGACGTCACGACGTACAGGCCGTACGTCAGCCGCCACAGCGCCTCCAGGGCCTGCTCTTTACTCATTGCCGACCGTCTCCACGAGTTTCCGCGCGACCGCCTGGCCGAGGGCGCGGCACGCCAGGAGTGCCTCGGCGTCCGGCACGTACCGGACTTTGACGCTTTCGGCCGCGAGCGCGACGCCCATCTTTGTCAGCCACTCCTCCAGGCGCTGGACCGCCTCGCCGCTCCATCCGTACGACCCGAACGCGGCGCCGACGAGGTTCTTGCGCTTCAGGCCCTCCAGATAGCAGAGCACGTCGGCGACGGTCGGGAAGAGGGTGCTATTCATCGTCGGCGATCCGACGACCAGCGCGCCGGAGTCGAGGATTTCGGTCGCCACGTCGCTGCGATGGCTCGAGCGGAGGGGCAGGACCTTTACCGGCGCCGCGCCGCCCTCGGCGAGTCCCTCGGCGATCGTCTTGGCCATCACGGCATCGCTCTCCCACATGGTGTCATACACGACCACGGCCTTTCGCGTCGGCTTCTGCTCCGCCCAGCGGCGGTAGAGGTCCATAATCCAGCCGAGGTCCTTACGGTAAAGCGGGCCGTGGTCCGGCGCGAGGATTGCCAGGTCGAGGTTCATTTTCCCCAGCGCGTCGAGGGCCTTCGTGATGAGCGGCGAGAAGGGCAGGAGGATGTTTGCGTAGTACTTCGCCGCCTCTTCGTGGAGGACTTCGCGCGGAATCTCGTCGGCCCAGAGGGTCTGGCTCGCCAGGTGCTGGCCGAACGCGTCCTGCGAAAAAAGGATTTTCTCCTCCGCCAGGTACGACACCATGCTGTCCGGCCAGTGGAGCATCTTCGTCTCGACGAACGCCAGGTTCATGTTGCCGAGGCTCAACGTGTCGCCGGTCTTGACGGCCTCGATGCCGCCGCCCATGTGAAAATGGGCCTCGAGCGCCCGCACGCCGTTCGCCGACGCGAAGACCTTCTCGGGCTTGACCGCGGCGATCGTCTCGGGCAGACAGCCCGAGTGGTCCATCTCGGAGTGGTTCGAAATAATGTAATCAATCTTCTCGGGCTCGATGACGCTGCGGATCCGTGCCATCATCTCGCGCCGGTGCGGCGCTTTGACGGTGTCCACCAGCGTCACCTTGTCCGCGAGGATGAGAAACGCGTTGTACGTCGTCCCGCGGTTCGTGCGGTAGCCGTGGAACTCGCGGATTTTCCAGTCGCGCGCGCCGACCCAATAGACGCGGTCGGTGACTCGGACGGCCTGAAGTGCGTCGCTCATGTTGTTCCCTTCCGAGCGGC
>DATKUU010000190.1:0-5174 GCA_035530455.1 Phycisphaerae bacterium
CATCATCGCTCTTGTCAAAGTCATTGTCGCCCTCACTTTCAAGGGAATCCTGTTTTCCCGTGTGCGTTCACGGATTCACGCGGTCGGCCTGCCACTTGCGGATGCGCTCGCCTCCTCCGCTCACGCCCATTCCGGCCATGAGGTTGTCGCCTTCGTGCGAGTGGCCGAGTCCCAGAACGTGCCCGACCTCGTGGGCGAGCATCTTTGCCGTTGAGGCCTTTTTGACGATCACGTAACGGCCGCTGGCATATGCTTGGCTGCCGCCCAAGTCGTAGTCCCAGAGAACGACGACGTGCACGTCGTCCGGGCCCGGGGGCGGAACCTCCGGCAGCACCTTCTCTATGATCGCAACCTTGGTCGGCTTCTCCCCCAGGTCTTCGTTGATGGTGATCGGGGTAACGCTCCCCACCTTTGTCAGATCGACGACGGCCTGGTCCTTCCATAGTGTCGCCGCCGGGCCAAGCATGGCCTGCGCCTCCTCATCCGTCAAGGTGCATTCATGGCCGCCCGTGTCCTTTATCCGATAGAACTTGACGTTGCGCTTCAGGGTTTGTTTCACGGAAACCAGGAGTGCCGCGAGCCTCTCGCCGGCTTTCTTCGCCTCGGCCGCGCCCGGTCCTTTCTTTTTGCCCGTGACGTCCGTCGGGGTCAAGGCGCCCGTTGCAGTGTCCGGGGAGATGTCGGCGAGGGTGCCGCTATTCTCATCCATCGCAATGTCAACCTCGCCGGGCGGAATAGACTGGCTCAACTGGAGTTCCGAGGCCTCAGACTTCCTATCAACCCCGATCCCGACGACCACCCACGGCGGGTCCGTGTACGGGTCAAAGCCCTTGTTCTTTATTGGTTCATCGTTCTCAGTTCGTTCTTGCCACCTGGCGTCAAGGATCGGCACCTCGATGCGGGCTTCCTTGTACTCGGGCTGCCCCGAGGTCACGTATTGGGAGGCCGTGATGACGAAACGTGTCGCCCCCGCCGGCGTGTAACGCAGATCACCATCGTGGATTACCACCGAAGCGTATATGTCGCCACCTTCTCGACTTTGCGTGGCAAAGCTGTATGAGGCAATGTATTCATCATCTGCATAGATTTTGAAGTCGATCCAGATTCCCTCCTGGGCATTGCCCGCCTCGTCCATGGCCCAGGCTTTGAGCCAAGGGGAAACCAGGCTTATGCCGAAGTTGGGCGGGTTGCGAGGGACCCATTTATCTCGGCAGGTCAACTTGATACGCTTCTCGCCCTCGTCCTGGACCTTCACGCGCCAAAACCACTGTGGCATACTTCCACTTGAGAGCTGGAAGTAGCGGCCCAAGAGGCCCTCTGCCCGCAACGGGAACTGACCGGCGGTTTGAGGGGCAAGGTCGATCTGGACCACCTGGATTTTCCACGGCCCCTCAACGGGGTTGCCATCCGGGCCTGTGGCGATGCCCTTTACTCCGGCTTCCGGATAGCCGTCAAAATCCACGTAGTCGGAATCTGCGCCCCAGGCCCTATTCAAAAACTTCTGGAAGAACCACTCCACTTGCGGCAGTTCGTTCGGCGGTATCCGCAAACACCTCGTTTTGCCTCCTATGTTATGGAGCGGCGTGGATGGAATAGCCGTTTTTCCGCGAAGTTTGGCACGGGATTTGCGTACCGGGGAGGGGGAGTGTGGTTTCAACGCAGAGGCTTGCCCTGAGTCCCGGCGCGCCGGGACTATGCCGCGGAAGGCCCGATCATCTAGTCCCTGCCGAAGAAGACCGGCTGACCCCGGCCCAACCGACTTGGGCCCGCATGCCAAGACCCGCCTGCGAGACTCTATGGCGGACCAGCGCCCTAATCTTGCGACGGCGTGGGGTTCTTTTCTTGGGCGGCTTTCCGTTCGGCGGCGCGCTCACGAGCATCCTTCAATTTCTTCTGAAGTTCTTCCGCTTCCTGCTTCAGCGGCGAATCAGGATAGTCCCTCAGTAGGGTCACCAAATGCGCAGCCGCCTCCTGGTCCTCGCCAGCTTCCCGCTCCATGTTTGCCAAGGCCCAGAGAACATCATCCACATAGGGGCTCTTGGGGAACTCCTCGAGGTAGGATTTGGCCTTGGCCACTTTCTCCTCTCGCTTGGAAACGATCCTGAACACCTGAAAGTCCAGGTATTGGCGATGGGGCGCGCGGGGGGACTTCTTCCGGAGTTCCTCCGCCTTTGCAACCGCCGCGTCTTCCTCCCTGGAATGTCCTTGCCCCTGCAAAACCGACGCCAACTCCGGTGTAACGATGGAAAGAATACCTTGGTTCTCAGGCGCCAATGGCTTGACCGTGAACGTCTCGGGACCGGCCATAAATGTCTCGGATGTACTTGGAATCGTGATTTTGGCCTGTATTGTATAGATGCCCGGTTCTAACCAACCGTCCCAACGGCCGTTAACCAATTGGACAAGTGGGACTGTCTGCTTGGCGCTAACTGCCTCCCCGGGCAGGATGGTCGAGGTGACACCGCCAAGTTTGTTGATGAAATCTGGATTCCTCCTTACAAGACTACGGCCGTCCATCAAACTCTGAAAACCGGGAATCTCCAGGTTGGCCCTGGTGATGATTGTGAATTGAACCCTAACGTATCTCCGGAAAATTCCCGATTTCGCCCAAGTTGTAACATATGGCGTATCTCCAACATTCTTCACGCCCACCGTTACCACCAATGGTTCTCCCGCTACCACCTCGGCGGCCCGCAGTTTCAGAAAGCCCTGCAACTTCTCCTTGGGGCTTTCAGCGTAGGCTAATCCTGTGATGAACAGGAGCAATACCGTCGCCCAAGCAAGTCTTTTCTGAAATACACCGACTGTTCTTGTCCACATATGCCACCTCCTATGGATTTTGTCTGATGAACCACCACCACTTACCACTCGATGGAGTCTTGTCCGCGAAAGACGTTAATCTGGTCTTCGTTAAAGTCGGCGCCACTGCCCATTATGGTACCTTCCGGACCTTCATCTAACCAACCGAATTGATGCCCCAGTTCATGGACAACCGTGTGCTGCTCAATACCTCCCGCCGTGCTGCAGTTGTAAATGGGCGACATCCATCCAGTGCCTATCCAGGCGGCGCATTCCCGGCAAGGTTCAAGGAAGATCAGTGACATATTATTATAGTTTGCAGTAGTACGCGAGTCCTCAGTGAGCCCTCCCCATAGACCCTGGTCGCCGTCTTTGCCCGCCCCAGAGTGTAAATGATAGCGAATATCCGGATCACCATCTACAGAAGAAATTATTGTTTGCTTATCATCGTTATGACCGTAACTTTGATGAGCCGCAAGGATCAGGCTGACCCAGTACGCGGGGGAAGTTTGCTCGTCCCATCTGTACTGGGCAGCGTCGAAGGGATAATAGGTCGTTGGAATAAACGGAGCATCTATATCTCTCGCCTCCTCATCCTCCACCGCCTCAATATAGGCAGGGGCGAATTTCTCGTTGACCAGCGACCAGTCCACCATTCGGTACTCGGGAGCCGGATTGCCGTTGGCTCGCGGATAATCGTCATCGTAGAAGCCTGCCTCATGGTCCTCGTAAGGAGTTATGTCGCCAACCACATAGACCGTATTATCACCGGTGTCGTACTCATTATCAATGATCTCGAAAGGTGGTTCGCCATAATAAAAATAGAGTGTGCCGCCTTCATAGCGTCCGTTGTCCGGGCAGACCCAATCATTGATCTCGGCGCCGCTATCGCCGGTGTGTGGCACATCAGGCCCATAAGTATCGTCCAGGTTCCTTCCGACAACATTATGGTCTGGGCCGAAGGCCATGTGATCCAATTCCAGGTGCAGTTTTCGCCACGTGGTCAGCATCTCGGACTCGGCGACGCCGTCGGGCGGCTGGCGCGTGTCCGCTTGGGGCTGGGTCATGGCCGCGAGGCGCGCCGAGGCCCCGTCCCCCCAGGCCACCGCGAATCGCCAGTTGTCCCCCGGCTGCATCCCGACTCGCACGGCGCACTTGACGAAGCGGGTGGCAGTACAAGTGTCGACCTCTTCTCCCTCGGTCCCTTCATCGTCCACGAAGCGCATGATGTACCCCATGGTGACGTCGGAGATGTGATTGCCATTCTCGTCCGCCACGTGCCACCCGTTTCTCTGTTCGCCCTCATCCTCACCGAGGTTGTCGCCGCCCGCTGCGCCGTTTTCGTCGATGGGCGCTGTATCGGACGACGGATCATCCACATCCCACACACGGTAGTACATCGTGTCGGGCAAGTCGGCCCCCTCGGCGAACTCGACCACCGCGAAGACGTACCGCCGCTTGGCCGCGTCCTCGGCGCTGTCATCATACTCCTTCTTGCCGGGGAAGATACGCTTCCCGCCGTTGGCCGGCGTCGCCGGATGGTCGTCAATCGGCTCGTTGTCGCCCGGCTGGTCGTAGGTTTTCCAGGAGAGTTTCACTTTGCTGATCTTCGCCGACCAGTGGGGGAAAAGGGGACATGCTACTTTTTCGCCTCCTTGCGCGGTCGGCCGCGAGGCCGGAGCGTAAATTCCAGTCCTAGTCGCCGCGCCGCCGCCTTCGTCCACGACTCTTTGCCCCAAGGCGTCCCCCGAACCACGCTTCGCCGCACGCCCGCCAACTCGCGCTCCGAGAGCGGCTCGTTCACCCACCGTCGCCAGGGACGCGGCAGCGCCACCGGGCCGTCCACCAGCCACTCCGGCCGCGCCTTGCCCCGGCGCACGGCCGCGCTCGACCACAGCCAATTCTCCGCGCGCGCGACCAACCGCGCCCGCACCGGATTCCGCTCCACGTACCGCAACACGGTCACCAAGTGCCCATCTTCCTGGATTGGAAACGCCTTGAACCGCCCCTGCCACACGTGCCCGCTCGTGCGGCGACGCCGATGATGCCGCCGCACGTGGCTCGTCAGCAGCCAGTGCATCCAACGGCCAAGGTCCTCCCCGACGCGAGGCCAGAGAGTCAAATGAAAATGATTTGGCATGAGAACATAGGCGAGCACCCGCATCGGCACCCGCTCGCAGGCCCGGCCCACAAGGTCCACGAAGGCCGCGTAATCGTCCGGCTCGTGAAAGGTCCGCATCCGGCCGTTGCCCCGGTTCAGCACGTGATAACAAACGCCGCCGACGCTGGCCCGTGCGGTTCGTGGCATGATCCTCAAAAGCTAATCGCCAAAAAGCCCCACGTCAACCAAAAAAGTAGCATGTCCCCTTTTTCCC
>DATKUU010000191.1:0-22140 GCA_035530455.1 Phycisphaerae bacterium
CAAGGCCGCCACCACCTTCAACCGATCCCGTTCCTTCCGGCTCATCCGCAGTTCCATCCTCGTCCTCCTCCCGGCCACCCGGCCGGAAAGAGGACAATTCTACTTTGCGGAAACCGGACATTATCACTTTGCGGCGACAAAGGCCTAACTCTTCGTTTACAATCCCCCCCCCCCTTGCTAGGATACGGACCCCTTTTCGTTTCAGCGAGGAGAAGCGTGAGCAAGGCGACTTTTCAGGGCGGGGTGCATCCGCCGAGCACGAAGTGGACGGCCGATAAGGCGATTGAGGCGCTGCCGCTGCCTCCGCGGCTGGTCGTGCCGATGGCCCAGAACCTGGGCGCCCCCGCCAAGCCGGTGGTCAAGAAAGGCGACGCGGTCAAGCGCGGCCAGAAAATCGGCGAGGCGGACGGGTTCATCTCCGCGTCGGTCCATGCGCCCACGTCCGGGAAAGTCGCGGGCCTGGAATCGGTGGTGGACGCGGCGACGGGGCGCGCGTGCGAAGCCGTCGCCATCGAGCCGGACGGGCTTGACGCGTGGGCCGACGGGACGAACGAGCCGCGCGACTGGCTGGGCTTGTCGGCCGACGAAATCCGCGAGGCGGTTGCCGAGGCGGGGATTGTCGGCATGGGCGGCGCGACGTTTCCGACGCACGTGAAACTCGCCCCGCCGCGAGGCAAGACGATTGACACCATCCTCATCAACGGGGCCGAGTGCGAGCCGTACCTCACCTGCGACCACCGGCTGATGCTGGAGCGGGCGGCGGAGATCGTCGTGGGGATGCGGATTTGCATGGCGGCGACGGGGGCGTCGCGCGGAGTGGTGGCCATCGAGGACAATAAGCCCGACGCCATCGCCTCCATGGAAGCGGCGGTGCGGCCGGCGGATGCGGCGCGCGTGCGGGTGGTGCGGACGAAGTACCCACAGGGCGCGGAGAAGCAACTCATCCTGGCGCTCCTCGGGCGCGAGGTTCCGACGGGCGGCCTGCCGGGCGACGTCGGCGTCATCGTCCAGAACGTGGGCACCGCCGCCGCCATTGCCGACGCGCTCGTGCGCCGCCGGCCTCTGACGGAGCGCGTCCTGACGGTTTCGGGCGATGCGGCGCGGCGGCCGGGAAACTATCTAGCGCGTCTCGGCACGCCGATTGGTGCGCTCCTCGCGCAAGCCGACGTCGCCGAGGAGTTCGAGCAACTCATCCTCGGCGGGCCGATGATGGGCAAGGCCCAGTTCACGACCGACCTGTACGTGACAAAGGGGACGACGGGCCTTTTGGCCTTTCGCCGCGCGGCCATTTACGACCACGGCCCGTGCATCCGGTGCGGGGCGTGCGTGCGGCACTGCCCGTCGTACCTGAACCCCAGCCGCCTCTCGGTCCTCGGCGAAGCGTTCCTCGATGGGGACCTCGACGCCATTGACGCGGCGATGGACTGCGGCCTGATGGACTGTATCCTGTGCGGAGCGTGCGCGTACGTCTGCCCCGCGCATCGGCGGATCGTGCACCTGGTGGAAACCCTGCGGGCCGAGCGCCGAAAGGCCCTTGCGCGCGAGCGCGAACGGGAGCGAGCGGCGGCGGCGAAACTGAAAGCAGAGGCTGAGAAGGTTGCCCAATAACGCGACCCAACCCGCCGAGACGTCGGCCGAGAGAAGTCTCGTCGTCGGCCACTGGCCGCACCTCCGCGCCCGCGACTCCATCCCGCGGATTATGTGGTCGGTCGTCGCAGCGCTCGTGCCGGCGCTCGTGGCATCGGGGTACTTTTTCGGCATCCGCGCCTATCTGCACGTCGGTCTGGCGGTGGCGACGGCCGTCGCCACCGAGGCGATTATTCAGCGCCTCCGGAAGGTGCCGGTGACGGTCGGCGACGGAAGCGCCGTTGTGACGGGGGTCCTGGTGGCGTTCTGTCTGCCGGCCCAGGCGCGGTGGTTCGTGCCGATCATCGCGGCGTTTGTGGCCATCGCCATCGCGAAGCACTGTTTCGGTGGCCTGGGATGCAACATCTGGAACCCGGCCCTCGTCGGCCGCGCATTCGTCCACATCGCCTACCCGACCGACCTGAATCCGTCGTCCTGGCCCGTGCTGAAAGGCGGCCACTTCCTCGCCGACCTGGGCACGGTGACGGGCGGCCTGCCCGAAGGCGTCCACGCCGTCACGGGGGCCAGCCCGATGGCCCACTTTAAAGCCATCGCCACAGCCCACGGCGATGCCGCCACGGTCCTCTCCGGCAAACTGCCCGGCCTCTGGGACATGTTCCTGGGTCGCATCGGCGGCAGCCTTGGCGAGACGAGCGCGCTATTGCTGCTCCTCGGCGCCCTTTACCTTATCTACAAAGGGTGGGTCCGCTGGCAGGTGCCGCTGGCGTACCTGGCGACGGTGGCGGCAGGCGCTGGCGCCTTCGCCCTCTGGAAGGCGGACCTGGGGGCCGACCTGGCGGACCGCTTCGTCGCGTACCACCTCCTCGGCGGGGGACTTGCGCTCGGCGCCCTCTTCATGGCCACCGACATGGTCACAAGCCCCTTGACGAACAAGGGCCTGTGGATTTTCGGCTTCGGGTGCGGCGCGCTGACGATCCTCATCCGCCTCTACGGCGGATACCCGGAAGCGGTGTGCTATTCAATCTTGCTCATGAACACCGCTGTCCCGCTCATCGACCGCTGGACCCAGCCGCGCTTTTTCGGACACAAGAAATGATCCGCAACCTCATCAAGTTCGTCGTCATCCTGGTCGTGGCCGGCCTGGTGATCGGCGGCGGCGTGGCGGTGCTCTACGGCTTCTTCAAGAAAGACATCGAGCAGCGCGACCTGGCCATCAAGGAAGAGGCGATCCAGGAAGTCTGCCCGGAAGGCGCCACGGTGGACCCGGAGCGGCCGACGGTGGGCCAGCCGTTCGCCCCCGACGCCGTCTATGTAGCGCGCGACTCCGCCGGCCGCATCGTCGCTTATGTCGCCCAGGGCGAGGCCCAGGGGTACTCGAGCGTCGTCAAAGTGATGGTCAGCGCGCGGGCGGAGGATTTCTCGGTCATCCGCGTCGTGGTCCTCGCTCAGCAGGAGACGCCCGGCCTGGGGGCGACCGTCGCCGAGACACGCTCCACCTGGACGCTGTGGCAGAAACTCTTCGGCTCCGACGAGCCGGAGCAGCGGATCAATACGTTTCTGGATCAGTTCCGGGGCAAGCGCGTGGAGGAGTTTTCCGAGATTCACGCCATCACGGCCGCCACGATCACATCGAATGCGACGCAGCGCGCCGTCGAGCAGGCCCTGGAGCGCATCCGCCAGGCCGTCGAGAGAACAAAACAGGAGGCTCCTTCGGAATGAGCCAACCGCCGCTCAAAACGATCGTCGAAGCGATTCTCTTTTCGAGCGACCAACCGGTCAGCGCCGATCGCCTGGCCGACGCTGCCGGCGAAGGCATGACCGTCGGCATGGTGAAGAAGGCCGTCGAGGAACTCCTGGCCGACTACGACGCCCAGGGCCGGGCCTTCACCATCGAGGAAGTGGCCGGCGGGTATCAACTGTTCACCCGGCCGGAGTACAACAAGTACCTGAAGCCGCTCCTTCGTGCGCGTCAGCAGGCGCGGCTGACGCAGGCGGCCCTGGAGACGCTGGCCATCATCGCCTACAAGCAGCCGGTCCCGCGGGCGGAGGTCGAGGACATCCGCGGCGTGGCGTGCGGCGACATGATAAGGGCCCTGATGGAGAAGGGCCTCGTGCGCATCGCCGGACGTAGCGAACAACTCGGCCGGCCGCTCCTCTACGGCACCACCAAGAAGTTCCTCCAGGCGTTCGGCCTGGGGAGTGTCAAAGACCTGCCCGACTCCAAGCAACTCGTCGAGCCGTGAACGAAAAGTGACGCAGTAACGTAGTAACGAAGTGACGAAGGCGCCGGCTCATTCCGCGAGCATTTCGGCAGCAACCCCGGCTATTGTTTGGCGCAGGGGGTCGGCGCCCCGGCGTGCGGCGGCGAGGAGATCGGCCTCCGCCAGGCGCTCGAAGATCCGGCGGCGAATTGCAGGCGCGACGTTGCGCTTCTTCAAATCCTCGCGCACCTCGCGCAGCACCTGAAGCAGCGTCGCGTACTCCGGGCCGAACTCTTTTTCGAGCCGCTCGCGGAGCCGCTTCGCAAGGGCCGGGGCCGCGCCGCCCGTCGCAATCGCGATGAGCAACTCGCCCCGCCGCACCTGCGCCGGGACGATAAAGTCGCACAACTCGGGCTGGTCCACGACGTTGACGAGGATGCCCGAGGCCCGCGCGTCGGAGGCCACTTGCCGGTTGACCGCCTCATCGTCGGTGGCGGCGACGACGACGCGCGCTCCCTCCACATAGCGCTTCTGGTAGGGCTCGGCCAGACACTCGAAGCGCCCGTCCTCGGCCAGCGCAGGGTGGAGTTTCGGTGCGACGACGCGGACCTGCGCCCCCGCGTCGGCCAGAGCCCGCGATTTGCGCAGCGCCACCTCCCCCCCGCCGACGACCACCGCCCGCCGGCCGGAAAGGTCGAGAACCACCGGATAGCCGAATCGCCGCTCTGCCATGACCGTCCCTCTACCCTCGCTCGCTCTGAGCCGCCCCGTCCACATACGGCAACACGTACGGCCCGTGCGGCAGGACAATCACGCGGGCGTCCCGGCCGTGCTTGTCGAACGCCCGCTCAAGGCCTTCGGCCAGGCTCGCGACGAGCGTCACCGGGACATGCGGCCGCAGGTCGGCCGGCAGGGCGTCCGACCAGAGAAGCACTTCGCCGTGCCGGACGGCCTTCGCCAGATTCTCCAGGGCCCACTGGTCCTTGAGGACCGCAGCGCCGTCGGCAAGCCGTTCGGCCGCGAACGCTTCCAGCGTCGGGTAGCGCAGAACGAGGTCGGTGAACTCGGGCTCTCCGAAGCCGGCGTCGAGGGCGGCGGCCCAGACGAACGTCCCGCCCGGCTTCAGGACGCCCAGGCCCGTTAAGAGGCCCTTCTCGGCCCCGTAGAGAGTGGCGTCGAGCGGCCGGCCGCCGCTCGTGGTCACGAGGATGTCGCACGGCTCGAGAACGGGGCGCGCGACGTGTTTGCGCAGGAACGCGACGCCCACCTGGTGCACGGTCTCGAGGTCGGCCCCGGCGAAGACGCCCGTCAAGCGGACCTCGCGGTCCACCGTCACGTTGACCGCGAAGTGCGGCGGAGCGAAGGCGGCCACGGCCAGCGCCTCCTCGTGCTCCGGGTTGCCTTCCAGACAGCCCGGCAGGGCGCGCTCGTGCTCCAGGAATCGCGGCGCGTGCCAGGCGCGGACCGTCTCCTCGCCCGCGATGCCGGGGCAGACGGCCTTGCGCCCGCCGGAGAACCCGGCCATGAGGTGCGGCTCGATGACGCCGGTCGCGATCCGCACGTCGGCCCCGACCCACTCGCGCGCCAGGACGACCGGCGTGCCGGCCGCGGTCTCGCCCAGGCGCGCGAGCGTGGCGGAGCGCCGGCTGAAGTGGTTGACGACGCGGTACCGCGAGACGATTTCGTCACCCACCAGTTCCCGCGTCCGCTCGCCCACGAGCGGGGCGTGCAGGCCGGTGGCGATGAGGATGGTCACGCACTCGGCCGGGACGCCGGCGCGCCCCAGCTCCGCCAGGATCGGGCCGAGGACCTCGCGGCTGGGGCACGGACGCGTCAGGTCGCTCGCGAGGACGACGGCATGGAAATTGAGCCAGTCGCGCCGCCACTCGCGCGTGCCGACCGACCGGCTCCGGCCTCCTGTGCGCTCGGCGAGGCGCTCGGCGAGCGACGGCCCGGCCACGGGATGCTCGAGCGATTGGGCGACGGCCGCGCCGCCCGGCTCGAGCGCCCGAGGCCAGTCGGGCTCAACCACCGCGACGAGGTTCTCGTCGGGCACGTCCACCGCCGCCCCGCTCGAGCCGTAGGCCAGTTGAATCCGCATCCGTACCCTGTCCGCCCCCCGGGGGGAAACGCCCGGGCCCTTTGCGGCCCAGCACTCCTTCTTAGCCGAAGAGACGGCGCGCGTCAACGAATCGCCGCCCGTTCCGCTTGCACCCCCGACCGCGCGACACTACACTCGCCGCCCTGTCGGCCGATGGGGAGCCGACCGTAAGGAGCCTCGACCGATGCCGGACCCGGAACCCGAGGGGTTTCTCATCCAGGACCACCAGACCATCGTCTTCATCGGAGACTCCATCACCGACACTGGACGCCGAAAGGAACACCCGCCCTACGGGTGGGGCTACATGCACATGGCCATGGATCTGGTGACCGCCCGCTATCCGGATCGGCGGATCGCGTGGCACAACCGGGGCATCAGCGGCGACGTGGCCCCGGGCCTGCGCGCCCGCTGGCCCGGCGACGTCCTCGCCCTCGGGCCCAACTGGGTTTCGGTACTCGTCGGCATCAACGACCTGCACCGGCGGTTCTGGCCCAACGCCTCCGAACACGTCCCGCCCGCCCTCTACCGCGAGGCTTATCTGGACTGCCTGACGCGGACGAAGAAGGAAACGGGCGCGCGGCTCGTCCTGATGGACCCGTTCTACATCTGCCCAGCGCCCGGAGCGACCGAGCACCAGGCGCAGGTGCTGGGGACAATCGGCGACTACACGGCCGTCGTCCGCGAATTGGCCGAACGCTTCGGCGCCGTCCACGTGCCCCTGCACGCCATTTTTCAGAGGCAACTGGCGCACCGGCCGGCGGACCACTTCTGCCCGGAGCCGGTCCATCCGAACCTGGCGGGCCATCGCGTCATCGCCGAGGCGTGGCTCTCAGCCGTCGGATGGTAGGACGTCCGGCCGCGCCCGGTCCCGGTTTGGCCTTGAAGCCAGCAAGACCGGGGTATAGTTCCAGCCGCAGGTCCATCGCGTGGGCGCTTAGATCAGTTGGCTAGAGCGCGTGGATCACATCCACGAGGTCAGAGGTTCGAGCCCTGTGGCGCCCAGCCTTGGTTCGCTGCGTGCGACGCTCAGCCCTTCAGGCGCACCTCGCGCCCTAGCGCCGCCGACCGGTAGATGCCGTCCAGGACGCGCTGGACCTGGAGGCCGTGGACGGCTGGCGCGAGGGGTTCGCGCCGTTCGACGAGGGCGTCAACGAAATCCTCATACGCCGAGGGCGCAGGATCCAGGCGCCGCCGCACCACCGTCTCGACCAGCGCCCCGCCCTCCTCGCCGTGGACGCGGGCCTCGAACTCGTAGCCTTCGCGGAGGTTCCGCTGGACGATGCCGCCGCGGTCGCCGAGAATCTCAGTAATCATATCTTCCTGCTTGCCGATGTAGCCGGCCCAGGAGGCCTCCAGGACCAGGCTCGCGCCGCCCTCGAAACGGACGAAGGCGGCGCCGAAATCCTCGACGTCGAAGGGCTTGGCCTGCTCGCGCGCGACGCGCGACCCGATCAGGTCGTACGTCACCGCCGAGACGCTGACCGGCTTGGGGTTCCCCATGAGCCACATCGCCAGGTCCATCCGGTGGACGCCCAGATCAATGACCGGCCCGCCGCCCGACAGGCGCTTGGTCCCGAACCATCCGCCGAACCCCGGTATGCCGCGCTCACGCATCCACCGCGTCCGGGCGTAATAGATGCGGCCGAGGCGACCGCTGTCCGCGATCTCCTTGAGGGCGCGGCTCTGGGGGGTGAAGCGGAACGACAGGTTGATGGCGAGGGTGCGTCGAGCCTTGCGTGCCTCGGCGACCATCCGCTCCGCTTGCCGCACCGTCATGGCCATCGGCTTCTCGCACAAGACGTGAAGCCCGGCCCGCAGCGCCCGGATCGAGACGGAGGCATGGAGGGTGTTCGGCAGGACGACGCTGACGGCATCGATCCCGGCGCGCCGGGACTTGGCCGCAACGATCAGCGCCTCCGCCGACGTAAACCGCCGCGACTCTTCCACGCGGAACTCCTCCCCCACCTGCCGCAGCCGCTCCGCGTCCGTGTCGCAGATGGCCGCGATGGTGCACCGCGGCGACTTGGCGTACCCAGCCAGATGCGCCCGGCCCATTCCCAGGCCGATGACCCCGACGCGCACGTGATCGCGCTTGCCTGCCATGTCCTGTCCTCCCGCCAACAAGGCCCCCGAGAACGGGGCATCCTCTCCGCCGCGCAGGCGCTTGTCAAGCGAATCGCGGCCGGATGCGGGCTTGAAAACGACCGCCCCGAAGGGTATAGTGAGCGGACACTCGCGTGGGCGCTTAGCTCAGCTGGCTAGAGCGCGTGGATCACACCCACGAGGCCACAGGTTCAAGTCCTGTAGCGCCCACCAGATTTGTGTCGGACTTATCGCAATCGGTCGAACTATCACGAACCGCCCGAGAAAACGCGGGTTGCGGCGCGTCCCTGGAGGACTACGGCTCTCCCTGCGCCACCGAGGAATCCCTCCGGGAGGCGTTCCGTGAAGGGGCCGTCGTCAGCCTGTACGACGCGGAGGCGAGTTTCGGCCAGTTCGATGCCCGGTTTGCTGGATATTGCTCAGTCGAGGAATTTACTAGCAGGCCGTTAAAAAAGTCGCGTTTTTGGATTGACGCATATGCACCAGTGTGATAACGTGCCGCTCGCGACATGACGGAATGTCTTGCGAGGCCGCTCAACCATAAAAATGCCTCACCAAGAGAGACAAAACGTCGTCAGGCCGACTTCTTTGGCGGCCTGCCAGGAAGGCCGCTACCCGAAGAACGTGTTCGGACGGGGCTCAGCCATGTCCTCAGCCGCCGTCTATCGCGCCCGGTGGGTGATTCCCGCGCGGGGTCCTATCCTATCGGACGGTGCGGTCGCCTGCGCGGGCGGTCGGATTGTTCGCGTCGGGCGCTGGGCGGACCTCAAGGCCCACGTCGGCCGGGCGGACTCGGTCGAGCACTTCGCCGACGCCGCCATCCTGCCGGGTCTGGTCAACGCGCATACGCACCTTGCGCTCTCGGACATGGCGGGGAAGTTCCGGCCGACGAAGAACTTTGCGGCGTGGATAGCGCGCCTGACGGCGCGGATGGCGATTCGCGGGCGGTCGGCGGCTCGGCGGGCGGCCGAGGAGGGCGCCCGGCTGAGCCTGGCGGCGGGGACCACCGCCGGGGCCGACCTAGCCTACAACCCCGCCGACGCGCAAGGAGTCGTCGGCGGGCCGGCGCGGTGGACCGTGTTCGGGGAACTGTTTCGTTTCGGCCGGGCGGGCCTCGAGCGGCTCGGACGGACGGTGGCGGCGATGGAGCGACTTGCGGCGGCGGGCGCATCGGTGGGCCTAGCGCCGCACGCGCCGTACTCGGCGGGCGTGGAGGTATTTGTGGCGGCGCGGCACGAGGCACGGAAGCGCGGCTGGCCGGTCTCGGCGCACCTGCATGAGACAGTGGAGGAACTGGCGTTTACGGAGTGCGGCGAAGGGCCGATGGTTGAGTGGCTGCGGCGGCTGCACCTTTTGCCGCGCGACTGGCGGCCGGCGGGCCTCCGACCGATTCCGATGCTGGCCGAGGCCGGGTTCTTCGCCGGGCCGGCGCTCGTGGCGCACGGCAACTACTTGACGGACGAGGAAGTGGAGATTCTGCGGCGGAGCGGGTCGAGCGTGGTTTACTGCCCGCGGAGCCACGCCTTCTTCGGCCACCCGGAGCACCCGTGGCGGCGTCTGCTGGAGACGGGGGTGAACGTCTGCCTGGGGACCGACAGCCTGGCCTCGAGCCCGAGCCTATCGGTGCTGGACGAGATGCGGTTCCTTGGGTCGCGCGAAGGCGCCGCGGCGTCGCGGCTGCTTCTGGAGATGGCGACGGTGTGTGGCGCGCGGGCGCTCGGGCTGGAGGGGGAGACGGGCGACCTGGCGGCGGGGATGCGGGCGGACCTGGTGGTCGTGGGGCCGGTGGCGGAGACGAAGGATCCCCTGGGCGCCATCGTCGCGGGTGAGGGATCGGTGCGCGAGGTTGTCGTTGCCGGGGAAGGCCGGGCGAGGACTTGCAGGGCGCAAACCGACGTGGAATGACGACCGACAGCAGTCGGGCGGAAGAATGTGCTAGAATAGGCGCGCGGTGGTTTACGACCATCGGGATCGCAAAGAACACGGCTAGGTGAGGGAGGATGCGATGAGCCGAGACAGCGCCCAGTCGCCGGGACCGGACGAAGGACACGCCCACGTTGACCCGGTTTGCGGGATGGAGGTGGATCCTTCGACCGCAGCGGCGAGCGTAGTGCATGCCGGCAGGCGATATTTCTTCTGCAGCGCGGGCTGCGCGAAGAAGTTCGAGGCGGCCCCCTCGAAGTATGTCTCGCGGGCGGCGCCGACGGAAACCAAGCCGCCCGAAACGCCCACAAGCGCGGGGACGATCTATACCTGCCCGATGCATCCGGAGGTGGAGCAGGAAGGGCCCGGAGCCTGTCCGAAGTGCGGGATGGCCCTGGAGCCGCGGACAGTTTCGGCTGAGGGCGAGGAGGAGAATGCCGAACTGCGGGACATGACGCGGCGGTTCTGGACAAGCGTGGCCCTCTCCGGGCCGTTGATGGTGATCGCGATGACGCACGTGGCAGGGGTGCGGTGGTTGGCGTCGCCGGTGCGTGTCTGGCTGGAACTGGCGCTGGCGACGCCGGTGGTGATGTGGTGCGGCTGGCCGCTACTTGCGCGCGGCGTGCGGTCGGTCGTCACGCTGAGGCTAAACATGTTCACGCTGATCTCGATCGGGTTGGCGTCGGCATGGGGCTACAGCGTGTTGGCGACGGCGGCGCCGGGGATTTTCCCGGCGTCGTTCCGCGGCGAAGGCGGGACGGTCGGCGTGTACTTCGAGGCGGCGGGCGTGATTACGACGCTGGTGCTGCTCGGCCAGGTGCTGGAGTTGCGTGCCCGGCGGCGAACGGGGGCGGCGATCCGGGCCCTGCTTGGCCTGTCGGCGAAGACGGCGCGGGTCGTCCGGTCGGACGGGCGCGAAGAGGATGTGCCCCTGGATGCGGTGCAGATCGGGGATCGCCTCCGCGTGCGCCCGGGCGAAAAGGTGCCCGTGGACGGGCGGGTGGTGGATGGACGGAGCAATGTGGACGAGTCGATGATCACGGGCGAGCCGATGCCCGTGGAAAAGCAGGCGGGCGACCGGGTGATCGGGGCGACCGTCAACGCGACAGGCGGGTTCGTCATGGAGGCGGAGCGGGTCGGAAGCGAAACGCTGCTGGCGCAAATCGTGCGGATGGTGGGGGAGGCCCAGCGGAGCCGGGCGCCGATCCAGCGGATCGCGGACGTGGTGGCGAGTTTCTTCGTGCCGGCGGTCGTGGCATCGGCGGCTGTCACGTTCGTCGTGTGGGCGATTTTCGGACCGAAGCCGGCGATGGCCTATGCCATCGTCAACGCCGTGGCGGTGCTGATCATCGCGTGCCCGTGCGCGCTGGGGCTGGCGACGCCGATGTCCATCATGGTGGGCGTCGGGCGCGGGGCCCAGTCGGGCATCCTCATCAAGAACGCCGAAGCCCTGGAGGTGATGGAAAAGATCGACACGCTCGTGGTGGATAAGACGGGGACGCTGACGGAAGGCAGACCGCGGCTGGTGTCGGTGCGGCCGGCCGAGGGAATGGACGAGAAGCAACTGCTGCGCCTGGCGGGAAGCCTGGAGCGCGGGAGCGAGCATCCGCTGGCGGCGGCCGTCGTGGCCGGGGCCGGCGAGCGGGGCGTCGAACTGGCGGAGGCGAAGGAGTTTGAGTCGGTGACCGGCAAGGGCGTGGTCGGGCGGGTGGACGGCCGGCGCGTCCTTCTGGGGAACCGCAGGTTTCTGGAGGATTCGGGCATCGGCGCGGCGGCGCTTGCGCCGGAGGCGGAGCGGCTCCGCTCGGAGGGGCAAACGGTGATGTTCGTCGCGGTGGACGGCCAGGCAGCGGGCCTCTTGGGCGTGGCCGACCCGATCAAGGACTCGACGCCCGAGGCGGTGGATTGGCTCCGGAGCGACGGCGTCCGGATCGTGATGGTGACGGGCGACAGCCGGACGACGGCCGAGGCGGTCGCCCGCCGACTGGGCCTCGACCGCGTGGAGGCCGAAGTGCTGCCCCAGCAGAAGAACGAGGTGGTCCGGAGACTCCAGGGCGAGGGGCGGAAGGTGGCGATGGCGGGCGACGGGATCAACGACGCCCCTGCACTGGCGCAGGCCGACGTCGGCATCGCCATGGGGACGGGCACGGACGTGGCGATCGCGAGCGCGGGGGTAACGCTGGTCAAGGGGGATCTGCGGGGCATCGCGAAGGCACGGCGACTGTCGCGCGCGACGATGCGGAACATCCGGCAAAACCTTTTCTTCGCGCTGGTTTACAACACGGTGGGCGTGCCGATCGCGGCGGGAGTTCTGTACCCCCTCTTCGGGATTCTTCTGAGCCCGATCCTTGCAGCGGCGGCAATGACCTTCAGTTCGCTCTCGGTTGTCGGCAACGCCCTGCGCCTTCGGCACACGAGGCTGTGAAACCGGCGCGTGTCTGGACCTGGCGCGCCGCGGCGAAAGGTCGCGGGGAGCAGTCGGGTGGTAGTCGGCCCGGTGGCAGAGACAAAGGATCCTCTTGAGGCCATCTTGTCCGGGGAGGGTGGCGTTCAGCGCGTTGTCCTCGACGGGTAGGCGACAACGCCTTTGCGGCAATAGGCCGGGCCGGCCGACGTTTAAACAGCAAACGGGGACGGGCGCCCGCCCTCTGCCCGTCAAGAGGATTGCGGTCCTGGCAGACCGGTGTTAGGTTGTCCGCTTGCCGTGCTGGGTCCTATGCGAGGCCAAGGATGGTTCCTGCAAGCCGTATCCTGGCAGCCGTTTGCTTCGCCGCCCTTCTGACCGGGGGCTGCGGGCCGAAATGGCAGTCGGCCGACGCCGACCGCGAGGTGTACCGCATCGTGGCGAAAAAGTCGGATGAGGCGCTGGGCGAACCGGCGAGCAAGTTCACCATCGAGCCGGACCGCGAGGTGCAGGCGCTGTTTGAAGAGGCGGCGAAGGACGCCGAGAGCGTCTCGACGGTTCCGGAGGACGCGGAAGGAGCGGAACTTCCGCCGCCGCTGCCCGAAGAGGGCCCGGACACCATCGTGCTGACGGCGGCGGACGCGCTGCGCCTGGCCGTCCGCACCAGCCGCGAGTACCAGAGCCAGAAGGAGGACGTGTACCTGGCGGCGCTGGGGCTGACGTTCCAGCGGTACCTTTTCCGTCCGCACCCGTTCGCGACGGGGACGGTGAACCTGAACAACGATACGGGCGCTCGCGACCGGACGTACGACGGGAGCGCGGACGTGGGGATTTCGCAGCAGTTGGCGGACGGGGCGACGATCGTGGGGAGCCTGGGCCTGACGGTCCTGAAGTTCCTGAACAAGGATTTGGCGAACACGCTGGACTCGACGTTCTCGTGGACGCTGACCCAGCCGCTCTGGCGCGGCGCCGGCCGAGCCGTCGTCCAAGAAAACCTCGTGCAGTCGGAGCGGAACGCGCTGTATGCCGTGCGGACGTTTGCGCGGTACGAGCAGACCTTTGCCGTCAGCATCGCTTCGCAGTACCTGCGGGTGCTCCAGCAGCGGGAGGTGGTGCTGAACGAGTGGCGGAACTACCGGAGCCTGATCCAGGGGCGCGAGCGGTCGGAGTCGCTGGCGCAGGCGGATCGCCTGGCTCAGTTCCAGGTGGACCAGGCGCGGCAGGACGAACTGCGGGCGCGGGACCGGTGGATCCGGGCGCGCGAGGCGTATGCGAACGCGCTGGACGACTTCAAGATCGTGCTGGGGATTCCGGTGGCGGCGCCGGTGGCGCTGGAACCGAAGGAACTGGAGCGCCTGACGAGCGAGGGCCTGAAGCCGGTCGAGATGGACCCCGCGGGAGCGGTCGCGACGGCGCTCGAGCGGCGGCTGGACCTGGCGAACACGCGGGACGGCGTGGATGACGCCCAGCGCAAAATCGTCGTGGCGGAGGACGGACTGGAAGGCGACGTGGACCTGGTGGCGAGCATCGGCTACGCCTCGGACCCGCTGCGGAGCCAGCAGTCGGCGCGGCTGGCATTTCACAAGGGCGACTACTCCATCGGGTTCGACATTGACATGCCGGTGGACCGGCTCCAGGAGCGGAACGCCCTGCGGGAAACGCAAATCGAGCGCGAGCAGGCCCAGCGGGCTCTGGCGCGCCTGCGGGACGATGTGATCCTCCAGGTGCGTCAGGCGTACCGCCAACTGGAGCAGTCGCGCCAGAGTTACGAGATTCAGAATCGGAGCGTCGAGTTGGCCCAGCGGCGGGTGGAGTCCACGGACCTGCTGCTCCAGGCGGGGCGCGCCAGTCAGCGCGACGTGCTGGAATCCCAGCAGGCGCTCCTCGATGCCCAGAACGCGCTGGCGCAGGCGCTGGTGGACCACACGATCGCCGGCCTGGCGCTCGAGCGCGACATCGGAACCCTGGTGGTGGACTTGGAAGGACAGATCCATGGCTGGAACCTCACTCCTGTCGGCCGTTAAATCGGCCGTGAGCAGCCAAGGGCAAGGGCGGCTCCTTTGGATTGTCGGAGGCGGCGCGGCCCTCGTGGTGCTGGTCCTCGTGGGCGTCTGGGCCGTGGGCGGCGGCGAGTCGGCGACGGGGGCCGGCAGCGGGGAAACGACGCGCACCGTTCGCAGCCGGTTCGTTGTCACCATCGCCGAGTCCGGCGAGGTGGACGCCAAGGAATCCAAGGACATCAAGTGCGAGATCGAGGGCCAGGGCACCATCCTCTGGGTCATCGAGGAGGGCAAGGTCGTCGCCGAAGGCGACAAACTGGTGGAACTCGACCCGACGGATGTCCAGGACCGGCTGACGTCCAAGCTGAGCGTGTGGCGGAGCGCAAAGGCGGCCTACGAGCAGGCCGAGAAACAATACGAGATCCAGCAAAGCACCAACGAGAGCCTGCTGGCGCAGGCGGCGCTCAAGGTGAAGTTTGCGGCCCTGGACCTGAAAAAGTACCTGGGCGCGACGGTGGCGGATCGGCTCGTGGCGGAGGGCGAAGGGGCGGACTTCCCGTCACTGGCGGCGGACGAGGACCTCGGAGGCACGGCGCTCCAGAGCAAGCGGGACCTGGAAAGCGCCATCGACCTGGCGAACGAGGAACTCTCGCGTGCGGCGAGCACGGTCGAGTGGACGCGCAAACTGGAGGAAAAAGGGTACGTCACGGGCAGCGAACTGGAGGCCGACGAACTGGCCCACCACCGGACGGAGGTGGCGCTGGAGCAGGCGAAGACGGCCCTGGAACTGTTCCTGGCGTACGAGTTTCCGAAAGCGGCGGAACAGGCGTACACCGATTGGTTGGAGGCGAAGCGGGAACTCGAGCGCGTCCAGGCGCGGGCGGCGAGCGAACTGGAGAGCGCGCTGTCGAACCGCGACGCGAAAAAGGACGCCTTCGAGCAAGAGGACCGGCTCCTGGCCAAGGCGAAGGAGCAGGTCGAGAAGGCCGTCATCCGCGCCCCCCAGCCGGGCATGGTCGTTTACTACGCCGGCAGCGGACGGGAAACCGTCACCATCGAGGCGGGGGCGACCGTCCGGTATCAACAGACGCTCATCAAACTGCCGAACCTCGCCGAGATGGTCGTCGGGGTGAAACTGCACGAGTCGGTCGTCAAGCAGGTGGCGGACGGGGCGCCGGCGTACGCGACGATTGACGCCTATCCGGACAAGCGCCTGAAGGGCCGCGTCACGAAAATCGCCGTCATGCCGGACCGAAGCGCGTGGTGGATGCCGACCGGAGCGAAAAGTTACTCGACCCAGATCACCCTCGACGAAGCGCCGCAGGGACTGAAGCCTGGCATGAGCGCCCAGGTGGAAATCCTGGTGGACGATCGGCCGGATGTCCTCCAGGTGCCCGTCTCGAGCGTCTATGTGGACAAGGGGTACCAAGTGGTGTACGTGAAGCAGGGCGGCGGCGTGGAGGTCCGGCAGGTGGAGCTGGGCCTCTCGAACGACCGGAACGTGGAGGTCCTGTCGGGAGTCGAGGAAGGGGAAATGCTGTACCTGTACAAGCCGACGGGTGCGCCGCAAGTGGACTTGCCGGAAAAGGCCGCGGCCGCATCCCTTGCGGCGACTCCGCAGACGGAACGTCCCGCCGGAAATGCTGCGACGGCGCCGCAGCCCGCCCGCGAACCGGCGGCGGGACAACCGGCGGAATCCGGCGCTCCCACGCCGGAGCAGATCGAAGCGATGCGGAAGCGGCTCGAGTCGGCCACGCCCGAGGAGCGGCAGCGGATGCTGGAGGAGATGCGAAGCCAGACGGAGGGGCGCGGCGGGGGCCAGGCCGGCCCGTCGGAGTCCCGGCGCGCCGGGACTCGGACGGAACGGGGCGGCGCCAGGGCGGAGACGCCATGATCCTCGCCCGGATGATTGAACTGCGCAAAAGTTACGAGATGGGCGCGGGCGTCGTCGTCGAGGCGCTGCGGGGCGTCAACCTCGCCATCGAGGAGGGCGAGTACGTCGCCATCATGGGAGCGTCGGGCAGCGGCAAGTCAACGCTTCTGAACCTCGTCGGGTGCCTGGACCGGCCGACGGGCGGCCAGTACCTCCTGGGGGACCAGGACGTGTCGAACCTTTCGGACGCGGAGCTCAGCGAAGTGCGCGGCCGGCGGATCGGATTCGTGTTCCAATCGTTCAACCTGATCCCGCAACTGTCGGCCCTCGACAATATCGAGGTTCCGCTCTTTTACCAGGGCATGCATCGGCGGGAGCGCCGGCGTCGGGCGACGGCGCTGGCCGAGCAGGTGGGTCTCGGCCAGCGGGCGAGGCACCGCCCGACCGAACTCTCGGGCGGCGAGCAGCAGCGCGTCGCCATCGCCCGGTCCCTTGCCAACGACCCCTTCATCATCCTCGCTGATGAGCCTACGGGGAACCTCGATTCCCGGACCGGCACCAGCATCCTGGCGATTTTCGATGAATTGTCCTCGCGCGGACGGACGGTAGTCGTCGTGACCCACGACGAGGCCATCGGGGGGCGCGCCCACAGCATCATCCGCTTGGCGGACGGGCGGGTCGTCGAGCCCGTAGCGGCCTAGCGGCCGAGGAACCGGCATGCTCTCCTTCAAATCAGCCGAAATCATCCGCCTCGGGATGGACAGCCTTCTGCACCATCCCGCCCGCAGTTTGCTGACGATGCTTGGCATCCTGTTCGGTGTGTGCGCGGTCATCGCCACCATGGCCGTCGTCGAGGGCATCGGCCACAAGATGCAGGCCGAGGTCCTCCGCATGGGCGCCACGAACATCATCGTCGAGGCCGTCAAGCCCGCGGGGGACCCCACACAAACGAGTAGCTCAAGCCGGGTCCTTGTCTACGGCCTGACGTATGAGGACGCGGCGAGGATCCGCGCGAGCGTCGTGGACGCCGAGGTGGTCGTGCCGGCGCGGCGGATCCGGACGACCGCGAGGCACCTGGGGTACGGCGCGCGCGTCGAGGTGTTGGGCGTCGTGCCGTGGTACCGCGAGACGTACGGCCTGCAGCTGGCGCAGGGACAGTGGCTCTCGGAACTGCACGAGCAGAAGGTCGCGAACGTCTGCGTCCTGGGGGCGCCGGTGGCGGCGGAACTGTTCCCGCGCGAGGACCCCATCGGGCAGAGCATCTGGCTGGGGGAGCAGACCTATCGGGTGTTGGGGGTGCTGGCGTCGCGCGGCGGCGGGACCGGTGAGCAGGATGCCGACCGCATCGTGTACATCCCCCTTCGGGCCGCCAGCAAACGGTTCGGCGAACTGCTCAGGGACCGCTCCGCAGGATCGGAAACCGCCGAACTGTGCGAACTCCACGAAATCACCGTCAAGTTGCCCGAGGCGGAACAGGTGTGGCCGGCGCAGAAAATCATCACCAGCCTCCTGGAACGCTACCACGACCCGAAGCAGAAGGACTGGGACGTCAAGGTGCCCCTCGAAAGGCTCGAAGCCCTGCAGCGGACCAAGTGGCTCTTCGTCGTGCTCGGCATGAGCGTGGCGGCCATCAGTTTGCTCGTGGGCGGCATCGGGATTATGAACATCATGCTCGCCAGCGTCACCGAACGGACGCGCGAGATCGGCATCCGCCGCGCCCTCGGCGCCAAACGCAAGGACATCGTCAGCCAGTTCCTCGTCGAAACCATTCTCCTGAGCGCGGGCGGCGGAGCGATCGGCGTGCCGGTCGGCATCGGACTCGCCAGCGCCGTCCCCTGGCTCCTGGGGAGAGGGGCGGCCAGCCTTGGCGTCGGCGGTGAGGCGTCGCTGGCGGGCCTGTCGGAGACCATCGTCACGTTCCCCGCCGTCGCACTCGCCCTCGGCGCCAGCATTTTCGTGGGTGTCGTGAGCGGCATGTACCCCGCCTACCGCGCCGCCCAGATGGACCCCATCCAGGCGCTCCGGCACGAATAAAAGACGAATATCCAACCCGTCTTCGTCCCGGCGGGCCGGGACTACGCCGGGCTGACGCAAGGAACACTCAACCGCAGAAGGATGAAGGGAACGGCCGCAGCCCCCGAGACGGGGCCGGCCGCCATTTGTGCGATCTGCATTTTTCTGCGACGAACGGCCCGCCAATACGTATGCTAAAGGGCGTGGCGCGCATCAAGGGGAATGGCACATGGTCCTCCGTCGACGATGGCCCCTCCTTGTGTTTCTCCTGGCAACGATTTCCCTACAGGTCACCATCGGCTGCCGGGACAGCGAGGAACCCCGACTCGCACCTCATGTGCTGTATGACCGCAACGCACTGGCTGCCAGCGTGCTCTCCGGCGACCGAATTGTGGCCCTCACCAGCATGGGATATCCGCTCAGCGTGGAACGGGATACCTTCCGGCTGATGGCCGAAGACGTAACCCAGCGTGGGACGTGCTTAGGGTGCGACCCCGGGGGTATGGTTCTCGCCGGAAGAGAGGACGGCCAAGTGGTGCGCCTAAACCCCCGAACGCTGGAGGCAACCCTTGTCGGTCAGATAGACGGCCCCGTGCTCTGGGTGGGAACGTGGCAGGATGGGCGCGATGGCAAGATGCACGTTTTGGCTGTCTCGGTTCATGATCTGCGTCTTCCATCCGGTGAACCGGCCGGATTGGGACGGGATTTTTGGCCTTGTTATGTCGCGGACCTGACCACAGGCAGGACGTACGACTTCGGAACTCGCCGCGCCACCACCTTCCTGATTGACAGTCGCGGACGTCTCTGGGCCGGCTTCGACCACGGCGAGTGGGGCGGCTGGTGCGGTTACGTGGATCTCAACACCGGCCTGTTGACGGTGCTGGAGAGTCCGGGTGCTTATGTGCAGCATCACATAAGCACCCTTATGTTGAGCAACGCGTTATGTGGAGTTAGGCCATTCACCGCTCGGCTTCCCTGTGTGCGATGCGCGCGGAGCCTCGAGGCGCCTTCACATAGCACTAGCAGTGAATTCGTCCATGGGCACGAACGCCAATGCTGAGCCTAGCGGATGGACACCCGCTTCGACAGACTGTCGAGCCACTCCAGAATCTGTGGCTTCTGCCATCTGGGCTGCCCATCACCATTATCGCCTGAGGCCGGAGGTATCGTACTATTCAGTATCTTCCTCTTCATCTCCATGTCGATATCCGCGTAAGCGTGGGTGGTGTTGAGATTTGCATGGCCAAGCCACAGCTTCACCATGTTTATGTCGTTTCCCGCCTGGATCAGGTGCATGGCCGTCGAGTGCCGCAGCGTATGTGGGCCGATTGCTTTGCTTTTCAGGGACGGGCACTGCAGAGAAGCTGCTTGCGCATACTGTTGGACAATGTAACGTATCCCGAACCGAGTGATCGGGCGGCCGTTCACGTTCAGAAACAACCGCCGTTCACCGGGATCCCGTGACAACCGGATCTCGATGTACTTCTCAATCGCAGCAACCACTTCGGGCCACAACGGGCACGCTCGTTGCTTCCTTCCTTTGCCGAGCATCTTCACCTGGCATGGCGAATCCAGTTTCAGGTCATCAAACGTCAGATCGGCAACTTCACTGACCCGGGCACCCGTGTTGTACAGAATTAGCAGCAGGGCGCGGTCGCGAATCCCCCGTCGGGAATTCGTATCGGCAGCATCGATTAACGCTTTCATCTCCCCAGCATTCAGGTAGTTCATAGCCTTGTGGTCTGTGCGCTTGAAGGGAATGAGACGGATCCTACGGCAATGTTCCAGCAGCTCGGGGTTCTCACGGCCAATAAAATCGAAGAGACTGCAAATTCCAGCAAGCCGCGCATTACGGGTCCTCGCGCAGTTGTCTCTGCTTGTTTCCAGGTGATTGAGGAAATTCAGCACACAGGGCTCATCCAGATCCTCAACATTCAGAGAGTCTGGAGACGTCTTCATGCAGTCAGCAGCAAAGCACACCAGGAGTTTGATGGTGTCGCGGTACGCGAGGATTGTGTGAGCGGACACTCCCTTGACAGCCGGGAGGTATGAGCAGAGGTAAGCCTGTACGGACGGCCCGATAGGGTGAGTATGTGTCATGGGGTTATTCCTCCGGTTATGGAATTCATTCGGGCATAGCTCAGGAACCGCTGGCTGGCACACTCGCAGAGTTCTGGGGTGGCCTGGATATAGATCTGTGTGGAAGCGATGCTCACGTGGCCCATGTAAGTGGCCAGCGCGGGCAGGCGTGCGTTGATGTCTTGGCCGTCACGATACCACTCCAACAGCCGTTGAACGGCGAACGTGTGGCGCAGATCATGGACACGAGGCCCATGCTTCTTGGTTCGCTGAATGCCGCATTGCTCCAAAAGTTGGTAGAAGACCGTCTCAACGGTGCAGGGATGCAAGCGTCGGCGCTGTGTGCTGAGGAACAACGGCGGTGGGCCTGGATCCTTCGCAATAATCCGTTGCCGAACATCGAGGTATTCCTCCAAGACATCGCCGACCGATCCGGCCAATGGGACCCAGCGAGCTTTGCGAAACTTCCCGCATTGCACGTACAGCCGCAGGGTGTCGGGGTGAAAATCCCCGATGTTCAGTGCCAGCGCTTCTCCCAATCGCAGCCCGGTGGTGTACATCAGCCCAAACAGCACCCGGAACGTATGGGGTCGAGCCGAGCCATGCTGCAGCTGGCTGGCTGCGGATAGCACGTTCCGGACCTGGTCCTGCGAGAAGATGTAGGCCCGCCAGTTGTCGTGCGACTTCCCTGCGGGCACAGGAGCTGGCACATAGCAGCCCGATTCGTACCGGGACAAATAGATGCAGAAGTGTCGAAGCACGGAGCATTGGTTGGAGCGGTAGCGCGGATGCAGATGCACAATCGTACGCAGGTACGCATCGTGAACCTCTCGGGTCACATACGCCAAGCCACCGCCAAACCGTGTCAGGAACTGGTCAAAAGACCTGAGAATCGACACTTGGCCGTTGTACTGTGCGCCGCACAGGCGACGGAGTTCGCTGAACGTCTTTATCCGATCGGCCAAAGGGCTAGTGAACACGCAGTGTCTCATGATCTGTCCTCCGGCCACTCAAGGGGAACCGCGCTAAGGCTGCGGAAGTCCACCTTGGTGTAGATGAAAGTGGTCTGTAATCGACGATGCCCTAGCAGGTCGGCGATCGCCTTCAGCGACTGTCCTTCTTGAAGCATCCGCGTCGCAAAAGCATGACGGAAGAGGTGAGGACCAGCGCGTCGTGACGTAATCCCAGCGGCGCGTGCATGGCGCGCGACCATATTGGAGACCGTCGATGCGCGAAGGGGTTCAAAGGGCGGCATGGGCGATAAGAACACCTCCTCCGCGGAGGACGGAGGGCGCCCGCGCTGCAAGTAGTCCAAGAGGCTATCACCAACGACGGGAAGGAGCGGAAGGCAGACATCCTTACCATGCTTCATGGCAGGAAAATGGACCTCGCTATTCTTCCAATCGACATCGCGCAGCCGCAACATGCGGACCTGCTTCGAGCGGACGCCGAGCTGGTGGAACATTTGGATCATTGCGTAGTCGCGAAGGCCACGGGGCGTGGTGCGGTCGATGCACGTGAGAAGCTGGCGGATATCGTCTTCACTAATGCCACGCGGGACCGTCGCCAATCGGTACGAATGCATGGTAGGGACTGCGCCGGAGAGATCGCGTGTGTACCCTTTGGAATAGCAGAAGCTCAGGAAGACTCCGAGCACGGCCCGCATCTGCGCCCGCGAGGCCGCCCCCCGAGTTGATGAATAACGAAGGAAGAAAGCTTCGACTTGGTGATGGCCGAGCTCGGCGAGGACGGTCCCTTGTTGGCCTGTGGCCAGGAATTCCAGGAAGAGGGTCAGGTATCTGCGATGCTTCCGGACGGTCTCTTCGGATGAGTTCCGGTACTCCACCAGCCATTTG
>DATKUU010000192.1:0-7991 GCA_035530455.1 Phycisphaerae bacterium
TACTCCGTGATTTCAATCTGCGGCACCGCCTTCTCCGTGCCGCGCGCGTCCACCTGCATCTTGTGGACGGCCATGGCGTCGAACCGGGCGTCCAGGCCGAACGTCTCGAAGAGGTCGGCGTAGGGGACGCGCGGGCCGAACATGCTGGGCGGCTCGGCGAGGACAATGGCCGCCGTGCCCGCCTGGATTGCCTCGACGGCGGGGGCGTACTCTTCCGGTCCGACGGGAGGCCGGGGCATCTGGGGGTTGGGCGGCGCGGGCGGCACGAGAACCAGGATCGGGAAGGTCATGTGTTCCGGGCTGGGCATCTCGGGCTCCTTCGCCAGATCCCAGTCCTCCACCAGGAAGTTGGCGCGGCGGAGTCGTTCGGCCAGTTCCGTGAACGGTCCGCCCCAGGCGGTGGCCGGCTCGCCGTGCGTGACGAAAAGGACGGCGGGCTTGTCTTCGTGCAGAAGGCCCAGGAGCGTGCTGGAGACGGCCTGTTCGCCGGCGAAGAGGCGCTCGGGCTGGTCGGCCTGGCCGGCGGCGGGGTTGCGGGGCCAGACGTCATCGAAGGCAACGACCTCGACCTTCGTGGGGGTTTCGACGAGGATGGTTTCGCCTTCGCCGATGCGGTCGCGGATCTGGTCGAGTTCGAGTTGCGGCAGTTCGTCGGCCTGGGCGGTGAGGGTTTTGATGCGCGCCAGAAGCGGCCCGTAGGTCTTGTCGGCCGAGACAAGGAGGTCGCGGACCTCGGCGGGGGTGTCGGCGGGAATGGTCTGGCGGAGTTGGGCGTAGAGGGTGGGGGCGGCCTCGAAGTTGTCGCGGACCTGGGCGAGGAACTCCTGGGCGCGCGCCAGCGCGCTGGAGTAGGCCGGCAGGGCCTGGTCCGCCAGGGAGCGGACGGCGGCGTCGGTGAACTCGCCCACCACTTTCAGTTGGCGCCACCGCTGCGCGACCATCCGCAGGGCGCCCGTGGTGTCCTGGGGTCCGGCCGCCCAGGCGTCGGCGGCAGCGTCAAGGCGCTGGGCCTCGGCGTCCAGGAGCGCGTCGAGGTCCTGGCGGAGTTGCTCGAAGTCGGCGACGAGCGCCTTGGGTTTTTCGAGTTCCCCGGCGTAGCGCTCGCGCAGGCGCCCGACGAGCGATTCGACCTTGCCGACGTCCACGGCGGGGTTGACGGTCTCGACGGTGATGCGGCCGGAGGCGGTCTCGTACTCCGACAGCAGGTCCTGGACCCGCTGGAATTGTTCCTCGGAGTCGGGGACCTCGGGCGCGTGGGAGTAGAGGTTCGTGAGGCGCACGTCCCAGTCGGCGGGGATTTCCCGCAGGAGCGCCCGGGTGCGCGGGCTGAGGCTGAAGCGACCGGAGGCGGTCCAGTCGCTCCGGGCCGTACCGCGCAAGAGCGCGCCCGACAGCCAGACGGCGGCGACGACCAGCACCGTGGCCAGGACGACGGCCAGGGCGACGTTCGAGCCGAAGCGGACCCACCGCTCTCCTTGCGAGAGGGGCCCGCCCTGCTTCGCAGGCTCCGGCCGGCCGGTCTTCTTGGGATTCTCTAGCGCCATCGGCGGCTCTCCACGATTTTGACCGCGAGGAAGAGGACGTAGACGGTCAGGGCGACGAAGTAGGCGACGTGCACGAGGTCCACGACGCCCTGGCTGAAGTCGGTGTAGTGGTTTCGGACGGCGGCCTGCTGGATGATGTGGCGCCAGGTCGAGGGCACGCTGGCCGCGAGCCACGGCGCGAGGATGCTAAAGATCGCCAGGATGACGAATGCCACCACCGCGGCGATCACCTGGTTGCCGGTCATCGAGGACGCGAAAATGCCGACCGCGATGTAGAGCGCCCCCAAAAGCGCCAGGCCCAAATACCCGCTGGCGATGGGGCCGTAGTCGGGCTCGCCGAACGCCGCCAGCAGCACGACATAGAAAAGAGTCGGGGCGAGCATGACGAGGTACACGACCCAGCAGCCGAGAAACTTGCCGACCACCACTTCCACGTCGGTCACGGGGGCGGTCAGAAGGGTCTCAATCGTGCCGGTGCGGAACTCTTCGGCCAGGCTTCGCATTGCGAGGATCGGCAGAACGAAGATGAGGATGACCATCATCGTCTCGAAGATGGAGCGCATCTGGGCCGGGGCGCCGGGATAGAAATCGCCCAGGGCGAAAAAGAACCCCGACATCACCAGGAACAGGCCGATGGCCACGTACGCGACGGGCGACACGAAGTAGGAGGCGATCTCGCGGCGGGTCAGCACCAGGACGTTTCGCATCGCTCACTCCTCAATTACGCCGGGATTTCAACGCAGAGAACGCGGAGGACGCAGAGCACACAAACGGCGTCTTTTTTGAACAACTTCATTGTTCTTTTTCTCTGCGCTCTCTGCGTCCTCTGCGTTGAACCCGCCCTCTCCTCAGGCCGCGGAGGCCGGCTGGCCCTCCGACCGGCCCGTCACGACCCGCATCCAGAGGTCGTCCAGGCTCGGGGCCTGGCTGTGCATTTCGCGCAAGTGCCAGCCTCGGCCGGCTACGACACGGTGAAGCGCTTCGCGGAGGTCGCCGGGGCCGCTCGGCGTGACGGTGAGACGCCACCATCCGCCGCCCGCGTCCTCGCGGTCCACCGATGCGACGCCGCTCACCTGCCCCAGGGCGCGGGCCATCTCGTTCGGCCCCTCGGCGGCGCCGTCGGCGGCGCGGACCTCCAGCACCACCCGGTGCTGCTGGCCGAGGCCCTCGCGCAGGTCCTCGATGCTGCCGGCCGCGGCGATCCGCCCCTCGGCGATAATCACCAGGTGCGAGCAGGTCTTCTCGACCTGCGGCAGGATGTGGCTCGAAATGAGGATCGTGTGTTTCTCGCCGAGCGCCCGGATGAGGCGCTCGACCTCGTGGATTTGCGTCGGGTCCAGGCCGATGGTCGGCTCGTCGAGGATGAGGACGGGCGGTTCGCCGAGCAGCGCCTCGGACAGGCCCACGCGCTGGCGGTAGCCTTTGGAGAGTTGCCCGACCAGCCGCCGCCGCACGTCCGAGAGCCAGCACCGCTGGATGCTGGCGTCCACGGCCGCGCGGCGATTGGAGGCCGGGATGCCCTTCAGGGCCGCCCGGAACTTTAAGTACTCCTCCACCCGCATCTCGGGGTAGAGGGGGACATTTTCCGGCATGTAGCCGACGCTCGCGCGGACGGCGAGGCTTTCGCCGAAGACGTCGCGGCCGGCGACGGCGGCCCGGCCGCTCGTGGCCGGAATGAACCCCGTCAGGATCCGCAGGGTGGTGCTCTTGCCGGCCCCGTTCGGGCCCAGGAATCCGACGATCTGGCCCCGCAGGACCCGGAACGAGGCGCGGTCGAGGGCCAGCGTCCGGCCGTACCATTTCGTCAGGTTCTCGATGTCAATCATCACGTCCACGTTGGAACCCTCCCGGCCCGCCTCGAGTACGAGGTGGACCTCTATCCTGACTGGACCGCACTGTTTACAGGAATCGGTGGCGGGTTGTCAAGCGGCGAAACGACCCCTGGGGTCGTTTCCCGCTCGGGATGCATGCGAGGCCGGGCGCTAAGGCTGAGCGGCCGGCTCGGCGGGCGCCTTCGGAGCCTCGGGCGGCGTCTCGGCCGGGGCCGGCGCGGCAGGTTCGGCGGGCGCCGGAGGTGATTCCGCCGGCGCTTCGCGCTTGGCGGTGGCGCCTTCGGCGACGGACGACTTCGCATCCTCCGGCAGGCGGACGGTCGAGGAAAGGAGGTCCACCTTCTCGGCGACGGCGGTGACGGTTTGGGCCGGCGCGCCTTCGGCCGCGGGAGCCGTCTGGATGGCGAACTGCGTCCCCGGCACGATGCCGTCCGAGGAGCCGATGTCCAGCACCGCCATGCCCGTCTCCTTGTCCACGCGCACGATGCGGATGGGTTCGACGACCTCGCGCATCTGGTCGAGGAGGTCCTCGACGGCGCGGCGGACGGCGACGAGGGGTTGAAGGTCCGCCCCGACGGCCATGGCTTTCACTTCGCCCGTCTCGACCTTGTACACCGTCAGGTACAGGACACAGGCGACGGCGGGGTCGAGGTTGAGTCGGCGTTTTTGAATTTCGCGGCGGACGGGGGCGAGGGCGGGGTCGTCGGCCGGCAGGGCGCCGGCGGCGAAGTAGGAACCTTCGACGATGTAATGGACGCCGATGAGCATCCCCGGCCTCGGGGCGGTCTCGGCATTCACCGCCGCCGTCTTCGCCAGTGCAAGTTCCCGCGCGATCTCGAGAATCCGTTCCCGCTCGATGACGACGAACTGTTTGCTCGCCAGCAGTTCCCTCGTCAGGTACCGGCGGATGACGGGGGGCATGAAGACGGGCGCGTCTTCCCGGCCGGTCCGGGTTGTCGTGCTGCGCTCCCCCGTGATGGTGCCGGTCGTCTCTTCGCTGGTCCCGTCGCTGCGCGTGGTTTCCAGGTCGATCTCGGTGGAGCCGCTGCGCGTGGTGTTGATGCCGCGGCCGAACGGCAGGTACTCCTGCAGTTCGACGACGTCGCCGACGCGGAGGAGCGCAAGGACCGGCCGCCGGTCGCGCTTGACCTCCTTGATTTCGTGCTTGTAGTCATACGTGGGCGCCGGTTTCTCGGCCTCGCTCGGCGGCGGGGGCGGGGGGGGAACGTAAATCTTCTCATCGGCCGGACACGGCCGGACACCATCCGGCGCCCCGGCTAGCAGCACCACGAGCGCTGCGGCGCTCAGGAAGGCGGCCCAGGCGAGGACGTTAGCGATGCGCAATTGCATGGCGGACCTCCTTATCGAAGCCGGCGCGTAGCCGGGTTACGGATTTTCGTTCGCGGCCGTCTGCGCTGCGACGAGCGGCTTGTGCGGCCCGTAGGTGATGGCCTCGTACATCGGCGTCCCCGGCGTCGGCGTGGCCATGCATCGGCCTCCCAGGACGACGTGTGGCCCGTGGTCGCACAGGTTCCCGCAACCCTTGTGGTCCAGGTCCGTGACGATCCCGCGTTGCTTGTACAGGTCGAGATACGCTTCATACGCGAGGTCGCGCGGGATGGTTCCCTCGGCCAGGCTGCGCTCGTGGTTTTCGCGCGTCGGGGTGCAGCAGCACGTCCCGCCGAGGATCCACGGCTTCGCGCCCGGGACGTGGCCGACGGTGTCGTGGCAGGTGAGGATGGCCGGGGCCGAGGCGGACTTGGGGACGTAGGGGAACGGCTTATAGGTGGGTCCGCAGCCGGCGGTCCAGACCGCTGCGCAGCCCAGAATCGCCCACGCCGCTGCCGTCCAACGCCTTCCGTGCCGAGCCTGCATGGTCATATTCCGATTCCTTGTCACGTCCGCGCCTCACGCGCCCGGTTTCTTAAAGCCTCTGACACTTGGGTGGCACGGGTGGCTTGCCCACCCGTGCACTGGCGGATCCCGGCGCGCCGGGACCAGTGCCACCCTGCCGCCGAAAGGCTACGCGCCCGGTTTCTTGAGTTCCTTGGCCGCCTGCCGAATGCGGTACTCGTAGTCCGCCACGTCCGCGTTGATGCTCGCTATCTCGTGGGTGGTGACGTACCGCGCGGGGAGCATGAAAGGCGCCCAGTTCGTCGCGTACATTTCGAACCCCTCGGCGTCTTTCCAGACGACCTGGATGTCCACGAAGATGTTTTCCTTGTGGGTGTTCTTCAGGTCCGTGCGGACCCTCAGCAGGCCGCCCTCGATGCGGTCGCTCGCCTGCCGCACCACCCGCACGTAACGCGAGACGGTGTACCCTTCCAGAAGGACCCGCCCCTCCTGGTCCACCTGTTTGGGGTTGGCCTCGCATCCGGCCAGGACGACGAGCCCCGCTGCCATCACCGCCGCCAAAAGCGCCGTTGCCGAACGCATTGCGCGTCTCCTTTCCCTTCAACAAAATTGGTTTAGTACATGCATGCAGCCGCGGGGTTCGCCCCCGCTCCAATCGCTTTCTGGACGTCCTCGGCCGGCAGGCGGTTGTCGCCGTCGTACCGCGGCTCCAGGAAGATGCACGCCTCGCCCCGCTCCGGCGCCGCCAAGCCGTAGTATGTGGTGGTCCACCGCGGAAGGGCCCGGCCGCCCGCGTCGTACATCTCCAGCCGCACCGTGTGCGGCCCCGGCGCCACCTGGGCCGCGAAGATGTAGATGCGTCCCGGCAGCATCGTCCAATGCCGAACGTCGCCCGAAACGTCCCAGTGGCTGGCGGCCGAGCCGGCGTACGGGGCGTAACTCAGCACCTCCCGCAGCACCGCCTTGGTCGTCTGGGCCGCCTCCTTCTCCGCGATCCGGTCCTGCGTCGCCGCCTGTTGCCACAAGTCCAGCACCCCCATCGCCGGGGCCGCGTAGTGGCCGTCCACGTACACACGGACGGCGTGCGGGAGGATGAGCGACCGGCCGAACTCCGTCTTCTCCCCGCTGATGCCGCCCAGGTATTTGTACGGGCACCGCCCCACCTCGACCGTCAGCACCAGGTTGCAGGAATCCTGGAACGCGGGGGCGAAGAACTCCCCAGCCGTTTCGGCGGCGCGGAGGACGGGACTTTCTTTCGCGGCGTCGGGCAGACACGCGGGCGCCGACTCCAGGTCCGTCGCCGCCTCCGCCAGGTTCACGATCCCCTCGACCGCCAACTCCGGCTTCTTCGGGTCCGTGAACGTCTGGTACGTCCACGCCTCGCCCTCGGCGCTGTCCTTCTGGAACTTTTCGGCCGCCTTCGCGTCGTCGCGCTGCTCGCGTTGGGCGTCGCTTTCCTTGCGCGGGGTCGGCGTCGTCGCTTTGCGGAAAGCGATGGCCGAGTTGCCCGCGTCGCCGAGTTTCGCGTACGCCTTGCCGAGCCAGTAATATGCCAGGCCGAAATCCTCGCCGACCTCCGCGGGGGTCTTCTCATTCACGACCGCCGCCCGGTCCGCCGTCAGCGCCCGCGTGAGCAGGATCCGCGAGTCGTTGTAGTTGCCGTCCAGGTACGCGAGGATTCCGAGGTACGTGCACAGCATCGCCCGCTCGTACGTCTCGCCCTTGTAGTACTTGTAGCGCTCGGAGGACATGGCGGCGGCGACGTTCTCGTGCTCCACCTCGAACTGGTCGAACGCTTCCTTGAGCCTCGGCTCGGCGCGGTCGTAGGCGCCGAGCAGCATCGCCATCCGGCCGAACTCCATCCGCGCAAGGACGTACCCGGGGTCGTTGGGGTCTGCGGGCAAGGAAGCCTCGGCCGGCGGGAGCGGGTTTGTCCAGACCGGCGCGCGCTGGGCCTGGGGCTCGCAGCCGAGTGCGAAGGCGGCCAGCGCCCCCGCCGACAGCACCATCAGCATCCGCTTCATCGTTCTCCCTCCGGCGCGGGCGGCCCTAGCGGTCGTACACCCCGGCCCGGACCAGTTTCTTCAGTTCGTAATCGTCTTCCCAGATGATCGCGCTGGAGGAAGCGTCCGTCAGGCGGACCGACAGGCGCATGTACTGGGTCTGCGTCCGTCCGCGCGACCGCCGGATGCTCTCGACGCGCCCGGACAGAAAAAAGTCCGCCCCGTACACGGGCGCCGCGCCGCTGGCCGTCACCTTCCCCAGGTCCTTGTCGCGCCGCTCGGAGCGGATCTGGTCAATGATGTCGCGGTCGAGGAACACGATCTTCCCCCCGCAGTTCTTCACCAGTTCCGTCCGGATCTTGTACAGCAGGTCGTCGGCGCTGAAAAGTTCGTCGCTCGCGTTCACAACCTCCGTGAAGGCGAGGGTCGGCGGATTGGCGGCCCGTTGGATTTGCGGCAGGCGGATCAGCGACTGGGCCATCTGGAAACATACCGACCGGAAATCCTTGCTGCTCATCGCCCCCAAGAGCGCGTCGTCCTCGCTGTCGAGGTCCATCCGCGCGGTTTCGCCCGCGCACCCGCCCAAAAGCGCCCAGGCGGCCACGAAGAGGCAGAGGGCGCCGGCGCGCCTGCCCCGCCTGCCCCGTTGGGGTTGAGGTTGGGGTCGGCCCCGGCGAACGGCTGGAAGGATCGCTTCGGACATGGCTCGGCTCCTTTCGGTGACGCCTCCAGCATGTTCACACCCCGCCGGGAAAGCA
>DATKUU010000193.1:0-5268 GCA_035530455.1 Phycisphaerae bacterium
ATCATTGAAGACGAAACTGATGACCACTACGAAGCGCGGCGCATTGTTGACTGGACCGCCGGGCGCGTTGTCACCGTAGACCGTGCCTTTAGTTTCACGCCGGACGTTGGCGACCACGTCGAGCTTGTGAATCTGGCATACGTGGAAACCATGCGCGGGACCGACGGCGCGAATACTACGGTCCCCGACGCGGCGGGCACGGCGGCGGGACTCATCGGCGCGCTGAACGATATCTCCGCGGCCGAAGTGAATGCCGAAGTAGACACCGCGCTAACGGACTACGGGGCGAATACCACCGCCCCCGACAACACGAACATCGTCAACATCCACAACATCGTCAAGGCCGGCGGCACGGGCGACGCGGCGGCGATCAAGGCCAAGACGGACGGGCTGAACTTCACCGGCACGGACGTGAAGGCCACGCTGGACGGCGAGGAAGTCGTGACGGACGCGGCCAGCCGCTTGGCGAGCAAGGCCGACGTGAGCGGCCTGAGCACGCTTACCGCGCAAGCCGCGCGTGACGCCATGAAACTCGCGCCCACCGCCGGCGCGCCTGATGCAGGCTCCGTAGACAAGCACCTCGATGATGCCAGCACGTTTGACCCGGCCAGCGACGAGGTAGACATCGGCAAGGTCAAGGGCGTGGCCGTCGCCGGCGTGGCCGACTTCAAGGCCACAGGCTTCAGCACGCACAGCGCCGGCGATGTCGTCACGGCGCTCCTGGCGAACGGCTACTTCAAGCAGCTGCTCGCGTTCTCGCGCGGCAAGGTCGTGATCGCCGGCGACGTGGTGACGTTCTACGACACGGACGACACGACGCCCCTCCACGTCTTCACGCTCGCCGCCGGCGGGAGGACTGTCGCATGATCCTCCTCTACGCCATTGCCGATTACGTCGCCAGGCTGACGGGCGGATTCTGGGAACTGCTCGCCACCGGCGCCCCGTCCGCGCCCGTGCTGGCGGTCGTCAATAATGGCGATGCCGTTTCCGTCACGGCTACCGTCTCCGGCGACGCGGGCGCGACGCACACGCTCTACTACTGGCGCGCGGGCGTAAGCGCCCTGACGACCGGCGACAGCCGCGTGGGCGACGGCGATATCGTCCAGGCGGGCCTGACCTCCGGCACCTATCACTTTATCGCCGTGTCCGACGCCGCCGGCGTCTATAGCCTGCCGTCGAATCCGGTCCAGCGCGAGGTCTACGACGCGACGGCCCTGCCGATCATCGAGGTCATCGCCGCCTGGCTGCTGACGAAACTGCTCGAACTCAAGACGCTCGGCATCGCGTCCGAGGCCGTCCGCCCCACGCGCAGCGGCATCCCCGTCCGGCCCCAGGACAAGCTCCTCGTGCTCTATCAGCCCGATCCCGAAGAGGGCGAGCAGGAGCAGGGACACAAGGTCTGGATACAGCCCTTCGCCGTGGACTGCTACGTCCGGCCCGCCGACGCCTCGACCGCGGCGGTGGACGCGACGATCAACACGCTGCGCTCGCGCGTGGAAAACAAGCTGATCGCCGATATCACGTGCAACGGACTGGCCATGAATGTCGAAATCCGCGCGCCCCAGGGATTCCAGGAAGGCGAGGGATTCGAGGGCGTGCGCGTCAATTTCGCCGTGACGTTCCGCCATTTGGAAACCGACGCATTCACTCAATAGCCCGGAGGAGTCATGAACTTGACCGAAAACAGCCTGCGCGAAATCGAAACGTCCGGACGCACCGTGCGCGTGCGTGGCCGCGAAAGCAAGGCCATCGTCCGCAAGCGTGGCGCGTGCGGCTCCGCGTTCGTCCTTCTCTCGAACGATGTCGCTGTCGCCGCAGGCGACGAGCTTGTGCTGGAGGACGGGGCAATCTTCCAGGTCGTGAAGCGCGTCGCCCACAACCACATTGTCTCCGCGTATCAATGTCAAGCCGTTCCGAAACCCAAGCCGAAAGCAGGAGGTAAATAGCAATGGGCCTGAACAAACGCATCCGCTGCCTGGCAGCCAAGTTTGAGACGTCGCCGGGCGAAGTGATTGCCCTGGCACTTGCCGACGCCGCGTTCAACGTCTTCGACGCCGACATCCAGCAGACCGTCGAGATGGAGCTCCGGCCGAAGCAGAGCGGTTTCACGCAGCTCCCCGCCGTTCCCGGAGCGCGTCAGGGCCGCGCGAAGTTCTCGACGCATTTCTATGGCGCCAGCGCGACGCCCGCCGGAATGGCTACGTTCCTGCCCGCCGTCGGCATGGGCGTCAACACGGGCGCCTACGTGCTCGATCCGCTGCCCCTCGGCGCGGCCGCCACGACTCAGGAGAGTCTCACCATCGGCAGCTATCAGAACGGTCGGATCAAGAAGATTTTCGGCGCTCAGGGGAACATGAAATGCACACTCCCCGCCGGCAAGCTGGCCCTGGCCGAGTTCGACTTCCTCGGCAAGTGGTCCGCGCCGATCGACGGCGCCATTCTCGCGGCGGTGCATCCTGCGCTGGCCCCCCTGCGCGTCGTCTCCGCCACATTGGCGGTCGGCGCCTGGACAACGGCCATCGTGGCAAATGTCACCATCGATCTGCAAAACAAGCTCTATCTGCGCGAGAGTGTGAATGATGCCACGGGCTTTGATCACTGCATCATCACGGACCGGCTCGTCAAGGTCACGCTGGACCCAGAATCCGAGTTGGTCGCCACCAAGGACATTTACGCAGAGTGGCTCGCCAGCACCGAGGCCGATCTAGCCATAGTCCTGGCAGCCGGCGCTGCCACTTGCACGATCACCGCCAGCGACCTCCAGTGGATGAATCCGCAGGAGGGCGAGCGTGAGGGCATGGAGATCGATCAGATCGAATGCCAGTGCAACCTGGACGACCTCAAGTTCCTGTTCGCATAAACCCCGGAAAAAGGAGACAGCCGTGCCGATAGCCCTGGAAGCAGGCGAGACGTTCAAGTACGTCCTTCGCGGAGATCGCAACAAGCCGGCCGAATCGCGCCCCGCATTCATCTTCGAGTACGTGACCGCGCGACAGGCGCGGGCCATTGCCCGACCGCTCCACGAACTGGAGAAGTCGGACAAGACCGGCACGTCGGAAGCCTTCGACGCGCTGTTCAAGGCGATCCGCGCGAACCTCGTCGGATGGGAAAACATGCGCGGCCGCGACGGCAAGGATATCCCGTTCGCCGCGTCCGAGCTCGATGCCATCGTGACGCTCCCCGAGGCGTGGGAACTCTACTATGGCGCCCACGCCGGTCAGAGGCTCGATGCGTCGGAAAAAAACGTATCCGCGTCGCCGTCGGATATCAGTTCGGAGATTTCTGCTCCGGCTGCCCCGGCGACTGGCGCAACTGCAAAGACCCCATAAACGAGCGCTCACCGCTCATGCCCGAATGCGCGGCGTGCGGCGGAACCGGCTGCGACGCCTGCGGCCACGAGGGCGAGTTTCGTGTGGCGGAATGCCCGCTGCGATTTGTGACCCCGGACGTCTGGGAGGCGATTGAGATGGCGGACCTGCGACGGCGCGGCGAACCCCCGAACCCCGGCGGCTCGCTCGATCAGACGGCGATTTTCAATGACGCCTGCCGCGCCATCTGGGCCGAGCAGGCGCGCTATCGCGCCCGCCGGCGGACAGCCGACATGATGGAGATGTTCTGATGGCCGAGAGATCATTCGAGATCGTCGCGCGCGCCCGCGATGAGGCGTCCGCCGCATTCAGCAAGATCAACAAGAAGATCATCTCCGACCAGCGCCGCTTGTCCGACATGCAGGCCGACGTGACGCTCGAGGGCAAGGACAAGGAGCTTCACGGCGTCGAGAAACGCCTCCGCTCGATGGCCGACCGCTACAAAGACAACGCCAACATGATGGCGCAGATCACGCGCACCGGCATGTTGCAGCGCCAGTCCATCGAAGAGAAGTACGCCCGGGAGGCGATCGAGCGCGAAAAGAAAATCGCGGAAGCAGCCGCCGCCGGCAAGCGGACGATGACGGATGGATTCAAGGCACTCATTCCACACATTGCCGCGGCCACCCTCGCGCTCGGCGCCGTGCGCGTCGGCATCGGCGCTGTCGGCGTCGCCTTCGCTAATGCCAAGCTCAATCAGGCGCTCTTCGCCGGCGGCTATGAAGAGATCAAGAGGGCGCAACTCGCCGTAATGGATGCGAACGCCGACATGGTGCGTGGCATCCCGATCCTGGGCAATACAATCGCTGCCGCCATGCGTCGCTTCGGCGACCGCGAGGGCATCGAGCAGGCCATCAAGAACATTCAGGAAGTCCAACAGGCCACGAAGAAATACGAGGAGATGGCCCGCCAGTGGGCGCGTGAGACGGAGCTAGAGAGAGCGCGGCTTCGTGGCGCATCCGCCGCGGAGATCATGCGCATCGAAGGGAAACAGGCGGACGAGAAACGGCGCTCCGAACTCACCGCGGCGCGGCTCACCGAGGCGAAAGCGTCCCATGCGGTAGCGGATCAGCAACAAGTGGTCCGCTCGCTGAGCTTTCGTGCCCAGGACGTGTTCAAGTACCAGGATGAGAAACGCGCACTCGACGATCTGATAAAAACCCACGCGGCCGCCATATTGCAGCGCCAGAACCTGGAAACACAGTCCGCCGCCAAGACGGCAGCCGCCAGAGAATCCGCCGCGAAGCAGGAGCTCCAGGAACGAAACAGACTCGCCGAGTCCCACTTGGAATATCAGCGCGGCGTCACCGCGAGGATGCTTGCGGATATCAAGGCAAGCGACGAAAAACGCCAGCAATCATTTGTGGATGCCGAGAGGAAGATTCGAGACGAACAGAAGAAGACTGCCGATGAGGCGGAGCGTGCCGGGGTGAGGCGTGCGGCGGACGAGGCCGCGTTGAACGACACAGTCCTCAAGTCTGGCGAGACCGCGCGCGAGACTGAATTGCGCCACTCAAAGGATCACTACTTCGAGCTGTGGAAGCTTTACAAAGACGACGCCGAGATGCAGGCCGCCATCATCAAAGCCTCCGTGGCGGATATTGGCATGATCAACGCGAAGCACGATAAGAAGCCGGACGATAAGAAGCCGGACGCGCCGACGCCTGGCGGACCCATGTCCCGCGATCTTGGACAGATGCAGTCGCATCGCTTTCTGCGCAACGCGCCCGGCGCGCTCGATCCCCTCTGGGCGAAAACTCAGATTGACCTTCAACAGAAGATGCTTGCCGCCTTGGAAAACCTCGAAAAGAAGGAACCGATCACGGTGGTTGAAGAGGGAGTCAGCTGATGGCCCTCGTCAATGTTCAAGAACGATGGTCGGGTATCAATGGCGACCTCG
>DATKUU010000194.1:0-2365 GCA_035530455.1 Phycisphaerae bacterium
CCAGCGCGGAGGAATCGGCCGACCCAACCACTATCGACTTGCGGGGGAAAGCGCTCCAAGGAAGGGAGCGCTCCAGGGAACGGAGCGCTCCAAGGAACGGAGCGCTCCCAAAAAGGGGGCAAGCGCTCCAAGGAACGGAGCGCAAGCGCTCCAAGGAGGGGTACAGATACAGACAGACTTAACAGACAGACTTAAGAAGGCGCGCAAACGAAAGGCCGACGCCGACCCCCGCGTTGCGCAGTTTATCGACTGGTTCGCCCAGCAGTATGAAATCGCCCGGGGACGGCCGTACATCGTGAGTGGGGCGAAAGAGGGGGACCTTCTCAAGAAGCTCCTGCAGAAGCTCGACGCGAAGTTCCCGGAGGCCCTGGCCGAACTCAAAGAGGCCGCCCAGGCCATGCTGGCCGATCCCTGGGGCGGACCGAACGCGTCGATCGGACTGGTCTGCAGCCAGATCAATAAGTGGCTGGCCGCCGGCGAGACTATCCCCACAGACGCATTCGCAGAAGGAGACAGTCAGGAATGATAGGACCCGTGCATTCGATGGACCGAGTACCCCCGGCCAAGCTCGACTCCGAGCAGGTAATCCTTGGGAGTATCCCGCTCGACGAAACCGGCGCCGCCTTAGCGTCGGTCAGGGCCCGGCTGACCGCGGACGATTTCTACCGCCCGGCACACCAGCAGGTGTTCGGACTGCTCTGCTCAATCGTCGATGAAGGCAAACCGATAACGCCACTGACGCTCAAGCAGGAAATTCTGAACCGGGGACTGGCCGGGCAGATCAGCCGGGACGGCTCGGAAAGCGGCGTCGCCGCCTACGTCCACGAGCTGCTGGACTGGTCCTGGGACTCGACCAACCTCGAATACCACATCGGGCTCGTCAAGGACGCTGCGGTCCGGCGCACGCTGATCGTCGCCGGCGTGGAGCTGGTTGCCGAAGCCTACAGCCAAGCCGAAGACGTCGGGGAACTCATCAGCGCCTTCCAGCAGAAGCTCTACGACGCCGCGAAGGGCAGGGCGGGGGCCGGCCGAGGGGCGATAGCAACGTTCGGCGAGGCCGCCCGCGAGGCCGTCGATCATGCACGCGCCGTCGCCGCCGGTGACACCCCCGCCGGGTTGCTGACCGGCTTCGACGCCCTCGATAAGGTGACGGGCGGATTCCAGCCGGGGGACCTGGTTGTTCTGGCGAGCGATACGGGATACGGCAAGACGACGTTCGCCGGCCAGTTCGCCCTGACCGCCGCCGAGAAGGCCAGACACGTCTACTTCGTGTCGCGGGAAATGCTGCCCAAGGAGATTGGCAAGCGGCTGCTGCAATGCCGCGGAGAAATCGAAGGCGATGCCTTCAAGCACCCCTGGGCCTGGGAACCGATGGACTGGCACGTCATGGACGGCCACGTTGCCGCCCTCGAACGATACGACGCCGTCGTGGACTCCCAGAGCAAGACCGTCGCCGAGATAGCCGCGCAGGCCCGACTGCTGGGAACACGCTGGGGGAAGGTCGATCTGCTTGTCGTCGATTACCTGCAGCTCTGCCAAGGACCGGGGGATACACGGGCTCAGCGCGTCGGCGGGGTTGCCTGGTCGCTGAAAACCCTTGCGATGGAGATGGGCAGTGTGGTGCTACTGCTCAGCCAATTCGACCGAGCGGCCAATCGCAGCGGCCAAGCACCTACGATCCACAATTTGAAGGAAAGCGGCGACACTGAAAACGCTGCAAATATAGTGTTGCTCTTGTGGCGACCGGAGAAGGCCGGTCGCAACGTAGAGACGCAGGTGTTCGACCTCTGGCTTCGCGTGGCGAAATCCAGAGACGGACGCCTGACGAGCTGGGACGGGCCCGGAGCAATCCGCCTGCAGTGGAAACGCAAGATCACCAAGTTCGTCGGCTGTGAGACCATTCAACGCCCACAGAGCGAAGGAGATTGATATGACCGACAATCCTGGGGCGCAGGCAAAACTGTTCCCGCGACCTTCCGATCCCGTCGGATGCGACATTATCACGCCGGGCCGGCAGGACTTCGGTGGCGCCACCTACGAGCCGGACAGGGACTACGCGGCGCTGGCCGCACAGTATCAACGGGTGTTTCGGCTGATGCAAGACGGTCAGTGGCGAACGCTACGAGAGATCGGCGAGCTCGCCGGCTACGAGCCGCAGAGCGTCTCCGCACGGCTTCGGGACTTCCGGAAGGAAAAGTTCGGCGGCCATCAAGTGCTACGGCAGCTCCGTAGCCGCCGGCTCTGGGAATATCGTTTGGTCGTTCATCAGGAACCCTGAGCATTCAACACACAGAGAAGCAAGGAGAACAAACATGCTGGTATTGGGACGGACCCCCGGTGAAGCAATCCTTATCGGCAGCGACAT
>DATKUU010000195.1:0-4155 GCA_035530455.1 Phycisphaerae bacterium
GAGGAACGCCGGGCAACCATGCTCCAGCAGGCCGAGGGCCGGGCCGCACTGCAGGAACGACTCGCGGCCTTCAAGGCGGAAAGGGCCGCCATCCGGGCCAGCGTGGGGGCCACCGACGAGCTGGGCGCCAAGACGCGGGCCGTCGCCGAGAACAGCCGCCAGATCGCCCAGGACGGGCAGAAGGGCGTCGAGGGGGCCCTGAGGTTCGGACGGGCCGTCCTGGCCGCACGCCTGGCCACCGACGGGCTGCACCTGGCCACCGCTATCGTCAAGGGCGACTGGGAAGAGCTCGCCGCCGCCATCAGGGGCGTGCCGGTCATCGGCGAGGGCGCCGTCGCCGGATACGGCCTGGGCCAGGCCATCATGGCACGGACATACGAGTCGATGGGCTGGAACGTCAGGCAGGGCGACACCTACGGGGACAAGCTCGACGCGCAGCGGAAGCTTGCGGAAATCCGCGAGCGGGACGAGCTGGCCGCCAAGCGCATGCGGATGAGCCCCGACGAGCGGCGGCTGGCCGAGATCGCCGACCGCCAGGCGGCGGAGACCAGGCGGATAGAGGACCTGGGCGAGATGGCCCCCGGAGCGGCCCTGGAGGCCCGCCTGGCCGTCGAGGACAAGTTCGCCCAGGAACGCAGGCAGATATGGCAGGCCCAGGCCGCCGAGGACCGGCGGCTGCTCGACGAGCAGGCCGCCGACGAGGCCGAGCGGAACCAGGCGCAGGAAGACGCCGCCGCCGCGGCCGGATGGGAAGCCAAGCAGCTAGCCGACGAGCAGATCGAACAGGGGGAGATACAGGCCGCCGAACGGCGGAAGCGGCTCGAGGAGGACAATGCCGAGGAGATCGCCAGGCTCCGCATCGAGATCTCGAAAACCGGCCTCGACCGGGAGCTCGCCCTGCTGGACCAGCGGCAGAACAAGGAACTCGCCGTTGCCAATATCACCGAGGGGCACAAGGCACAGATCCGCGAGAAGTACGGGCTCCTCAAGGACCTGGCCCGCCAGGGCCACCAGGGGCGGCCGGGCGGAGCCGGCGCCGGCGCCGCCGGCATCCCGGCCATCGACCGGGGATTCCTGACCCAGGCCCCGCCCGGAAACTACTACACGGGCGACATACAGGCCGCCGCCGCCACGGCAAAGGCCACCGAACGGACCGCGAAGGCCGTCGAGACACTGGTGGTCTCGACGGACCGGCAGGAACTCAACTTTCGGGAATTGAGGCTCGAACTCGGCAGGCCGATGGTGGTGAACTTCTGAGACAACGCCGAAGGCTACAAACAAGAACGACAAGACGGGGCAGCGAATATGGAAACGGCGAAAGGAACCACGACGGAACCGACAAGCGACGCCGAGCCGATCCGAGTCGTCCGCGTGCGACGCGGATCCGCCGGGATCGGCCCCGACGGCATGCCGCAGCGGACGTTCTCCGTCACGCTCAGCCGGCCCGCCGGCGGCGAGCTCGGCATCGTGGCGACCGCCAGCGACCCCGAAAAGCCCGCCCTGAGGATCCCGCCGGCAGGCAGCCCGCACCCCGATATGCCCGGCCTGGCCGCCAGGCCGCCAGAGATACACCCCGTCGGACTGCGGGAAAAGGACGGGGCGTGGATCACGCACGAGACGTGCTTCTACAACGTGCTGGCGAGATACGAGAGGAAATGCTGAATGCCGAATGCCGAATGCAAAGCCGAAGAGGGGAGAGAGAAGTTGTTTGCGACTTCTGACTTCCGCCTTTCGCCTTCCGCATTTCCCGAAGGGAGGGCTTGCCCATGAGCGTCGTCAGCGTCGCCGAATCGTGGAGCGGGATCACATGGTCCGGGGATTACAACGAACGACAGACCGTCCGCGCGTTCACCGTCGAGACCAGCACCCCGGGCCGCGGAGTATTCTCGTTCCCCCTGACCAGCGGCGGCGTCACCATCCCGGCCCAGGGCACACCGCACCCCGACGCCGCCGAGTTCATCTCCGGAGTGCCGCAGATCACGGCCAGGGGCCCCACCTACTTCGAGATCCGCATACCCTACGTGGCGACGGGCATCGCCGGCGCCGAGCCGAACCCCAACCTGACCCCCCTCGACCAGGCGGCGGAAATATCGTGGGACGACGACGACCGCGAGGTCGCCTACGACGTCGACCTGGACGGCAACGTGGTGTCCAACGCCTGGGACCAGCCCTTCGACCCGCCGCTGACGCGGAGCGTCTCGGACCCCATCCTGGTCATCGAGAGAAACGAGGCCGCATTCGACCCGGACACAAAACTTGATTATCAGGACACCATCTGCGCCGAGGACTTCTGGGGAGCGCCCGCCGGCCGCGCACGCATGGGCAAGATCCGCGCGCGAAGCGTCAACGCCGCCACGCCCTACTGGCGGGTCGCGTACCGGATCGCCTTCCGGATGAACACGCCGGCGGGCGTCGCCGACGCCGACGCGTGGAAACGAGCCGTGCTGGATAAGGGGACCATTTACAAGGGGGACGGGGATGACAAAACACTGCATGCGACGCCCAACGGGGAGCAGGTGCTCCTGGACGCCGACGGCAGGGCGACCGACGCCGCCAACCCGCACTGGATCTACTTTACCGAGTTCAAGACCAAGGGCTGGTCGCCACTCGGCATCGACAGGAACGAGATCTGACAGGAGAACACCATGGCCATAGCGGATAACCCCTTCACCGGCGGGGCCGACAGCGGCGACCTGACCGATAACGACAACTGGAGCGCCGCCGTGGCGGCCGACCAGAACCTCATATTCCCCGCCGACGCGACGACGGCTTACACGCTCACCGGCGACCTGTCCGCCACCGCCGTCAACAGCGTGGTCAACCTGTCCGCCTGCAACTTCGGCGCGGACGCCGATAACCCGGTTCTGTTCAACGTCGGATCCGCCGACGGCGCCGCGACCAACCTCCTCAGCGACTCGGGGACCGGCACGCGGTACATCAACGTCACCAACGCCGCCGACACGAACATCATGGGCCGAGGCACCGTCGAGCTCGACGGCATCAACAACGGAAACCTCCGCGTCAACACGGCCGGCACGGTCACCGTCGGGCCGAACGTCGACACGCCCGCCGAGTTCGATACCATCCCCCTGATCACAGGCACCGGAACCGTATACCTCCGGAACGTCACCACCCAGGCCGCCGCCGCCGTGCCCATCAGCATGATCAGCGGATCCGTCAAGCTCCACACCTACTCGCGACTGGCCAGCGTCTACCAGTCCGGCGGAATCTGGCGGCACTACGACAACGGCGTCGAGACCCACCAGAGCGGCGCCGTCGCGGCGATATACCAGAAGGCCGGCACGCTGTTCTACAACTCCACCGGCACGCTGACGCTGCTCGAGGCCTACGGCAAGGCGGACTTCTCCACCGAGGACCTTCGCGACAAGGTGGTCACCACCGGCCGGTTCTACAAGGGATCATCCAACCTCGATCCCAACGGCACCGTCACGTGGACCAACCCGTTCGAAACACCCTACTGCTCGCTGAGGGACATTACCTGCGACGTGGGCTCGAATAAGAAGTACACCGTGGAGGGGATTTAAGAATTGCGGATTGCGGATTGTGGATTGCGGAACGAACCATGGCCAAGAGCTACGAGATAAGCGAAGGCGCCGCCAGGAAACTGGCCAAGCTCGTGCGCGACCACGAGGGCGGAGGCCATGAAAGGCCCGGCGGCCCCGGCCGCCAACGCCACGTCCAGTACAAGCCCGCCTTCTACCGACTGGCCACCGACGAGGGCGACGGCGAGTACGCCGCCTACGCCCAGGCGTGGAACGCCGAAAACGGCGAGTTCGCCGACGTCGCCGACACCCACCACCCCGAATATAACCGCGCCGTGGCCGTCCTCGACATCCGCGGCCGAGACGGGGCCGCCGTCGGCGCCGCCGGGATCGGCCTCATCGTCCACGGCTGGAAGGTATGGGTCAACGGGGAATGGATCACGCTGGTGGACATAGCCACCGGCGGGGGGGCGGCCGAGACCGCGTCATTCACCGCCCATTACAGCATGAGCCAGGCATACGAGAGCTTCCCCGAGGAATGCACGTTCTGGACGCTGGCCGGATGCCTCAATTCTTTCCTGCAAATATGCCTCGACCTCCGCATGTGCGAAGAGGATCTGCCCGGCGGCGATCACCCGGGCAACACCGAGAC
>DATKUU010000196.1:0-2010 GCA_035530455.1 Phycisphaerae bacterium
ATACGCGGAAAGATCGACGGCAAGGTCGACCCAGCCACCGGAGAACCCCTCGATGCCGTTGGGTTCCACGGTCGAATTCGACAGGTTCGTGGGTACCGTCTGCCAAGTGACGCCGCCGTCCGTGGAGGCGATCACGTTCGCAAAGTCGTAGCCGTCCTCAATGCCGTAGTTGACCTCGGCAGTCAGTGTGGCGCCCGCGCCCAGCGTGAATGCCTTGGTCATCTGGTTGCGCAGGTCGTTCGCCGAGCCGCTGAAGTAGAAGTAGTCGCCGGCGAACGGATCCGCGATGTGCTCGGTCACGGGCTTCTCCGGCAGGACCACGAACACGCCCTGGGCCTGCTTGGTGTTGTACTCCATCGGGCCGAGCTTGTGCTGTGACTTCTGACCCGCGAAGCCGACCTCATAGTTGAGCCAGCCGAGTTGGAACTTCTCCCAGGCGCCCATGTGGTTGGGCTTGTTGCCGATCGAGTCCTTGCCCTCGTCGAGCCAGGAGCCGGAAGACATGAGCGTCCAGAAGCCGGTGCCGTTCTCGCCGTAGTAGTCGTAGAGGTCCGGCAGGCCCATGTCGTGGCCGTACTCGTGGGCGAAAACGCCCAGGCCGCCGTTCTCGGGCTGGATCGTGTACTTGCCGACCCAGTAGTCGCTGGCGCCGATCTGCAGGCCGCCGTACTGGTTGAAATCAGGGCCGGTGACGCCGATGTCCTGGTAGTAGGCGTACCAGCTGTGGCTCCAGATCGCCGCATCGCCGAGTACGCCGCCACCGGCCTCATTGCCTTCGCCGGCGTGCACCGATTGGAAGGTGTCGATGTAACCGTCGGGCTCGTCGAAATCGCCGTCGCCGTCGTAGTCGTAGCGGTCCCATGCGTCGAACTGCGACAGGTAGGCGTTGATCTGGGCCGGAGTCCTGCCCGCAGCGATCTGGGAGTCGTACCAGCCGTTGCAGGAGTCGACCAGGAACTGCCAGACATGGTAGGCGTCTCCCGGCCCCGGGTCGCCGTCGTCGTAGTCGGCGGCGTTGCCGGGGGCGGTGACCCATTCGGTGGTGTCGCCGACCACCGTGTAGCGGCCCGACGACTGCTCGAGGTAGTAGTTCGCCATCGAGTTGTCGCCCGGCGTCTGCGAATACAGCAGCTGATTGAAGAAGTCGCGGCTGAAGTCCGGCACCCAGTACGTGGAGTTGTCCACCGTGCGGTCGGGCTCGGGGATCTCGTTGTGACTGAGGTCGGCGAAGTCGCCGAGCATCGTCCACACGGCGCCCTCACCCTCGAGCGCGAGCTGGACGTACTGGCCGCGGGCGACCTCGCCGACCTTGCCGTAAGCCTTGCCACGCAGCTTCTTCTCGAGGGCGTTCTGCAGCAGCGCCGCCTTCTTGACGTCGAGGCTGATCGGGCGGTTGTCCTTCTTGGCCCCCCTGCCGCCCGCGTCGGCGGCTTTGGACCCGCGCCTGAGCGCGCCGCCGGCGACCGGCACCACGACGAGCGCGACCAGTAGGGAAAGCAGGATGAAGCGGAGCAGTTTCGATGACATCAGAACCCCCTTCGTTCCTCTTCGGCAGTTCGGAGACTGCGGTACCGAGGTCTCGAATACACCCGGGGGGCAGCGAGGGCAACGTTGGACCGGGCAGAAGGCCTGCGCGGGCGGATCAGCGTTGTCAGTCGCGGCTACGCTTTGGGTGGCCGGCGGCGACAGCCCCAGGGCGCGGAGGCTGCCAAAGGGCGGGGCGGAGCGCCTCAGGCGCCGGGCCCGCCCGGTCCGCTGACGACGCTGCCGGCGGTCTCGCCGCCGTCCATGACGAGCACTGAGCCGGTGAAGTAGGCGGCCTCGTCCGAGGCGAGGTAGGCGAAGAGGCCGGCGAGCTCCTCGGGCGTCGCATGACGCCCGAGCGGGATGCGCCGGTTCACGTCGGCCAGCATCTCCGGCGTGTACTCCGCCTCCTGCATCGGCGTGAGCACGTAGCCGGGGCAGACCGCGTTGACGCGGATCGTGGGCGCCCACTCGAGCGCCAGCGAC
>DATKUU010000197.1:0-20965 GCA_035530455.1 Phycisphaerae bacterium
GCGGCGCGCTTGAGTCCGCGAGTTGGCTCAGCACCGCCACCTCCAGGGCCGCGAGCGCCCGCCGCGCATCCCCGTCGCTCTTCGTGGCCCAGTGCGCGAGCGAGTCCTCGGACACCGTCACGCGATACCGCCCGAAGCCGCGCTCCTTGTCGGCGATCGCGCGGCGGACGATGGTCTTGATTTCGTCCTCCGAGAGCGGCTCGAACTTGAAGATCTGGCTCCGCGACACCAGCGGTGCGTTCAGGGCGAAAAACGGATTCTCCGTCGTCGCGCCGATGAGGATGATGACACCGTTCTCGACGTCCGGGAGGAGGACGTCCTGCTGGGCCCGGTTGAATCGGTGGACCTCGTCCAGAAAGAGGACCGTCCGCTGCTTCGCCGTGAGCAAGCGGTCTCGCGCCCGTTCCAGCACCTCGCGCACGTCCTTGACGCCGACGAGGGCGGCGTTCAGATGCTCGAACGCCGCGCTCAATCGCCCCGCGATGACCTCCGCCAGGCTGGTCTTGCCCGTGCCGGGCGGTCCGTAGAAAATTGCGCTCTGGAGCCGGTCGGCCTCGAGCATCCGGCGGAGGAGTTTCCCCGGGCCGAAGAAATGTTCCTGGCCGACGAACTCTTCGGGCGTCCTCGGCCGCATCCGCACCGCCAACGGCGCATGCTCCGCCAGCCGTTTCCGCTCGCTTTCATTGAAAAGGTCCATGGCGCTGGTATTATAACACCCTGTGCGATGCCGTCACGTGCCCTTCCTGTGGGATACGGCGCTCGCATGTGGTTACTTGCGCACCGGAAGCCTTGGGTTTAGGAGGCTCTATGACCCTCTATAGCCTTGCTCAGGCCGAATGGGCTGGACCCTGTTTCCTTTTCGTGATACTTGCGGCGGCGGTTTACTTTGTTGGAGCTTGGGTAGTGGGCAGGATTGCTGAAGCGTCGCGCGTCAAAGCGCAGGCTCGATTGGACGTAATTCAAGCGGAGAGACGGAAAATAGAAGGAGAAAAGAACCGGCTCTTAGAGATGGCAAAGGAGATTGAGGTAGGGAGATTGACGGTGGAGCAGCAGATTAGAGACAAACGTGACGCGCTCGCCACGCAGAACAGCCGAGACAGGCAAGCCATTCTTGCACTGGCTGAAGAGCAAAAGAAACAGAACGACCAGGACAAACAAACTGTTCTTACTCTAGCCAAGGAGAAGAGCCAGGGGTTTCCATGGCTGGCCGAAGCCTACTCTGAATACTTCCTTCTGCAGCAGTTAAAAGAGGCCGAAGCACTTGAGACAAAGAAGCATCCAGCGGTTAGGAGCGCTGAGAGAATCAGAGAGATCGCAAGAGACCGGAGAGTCGTAGAACAGAAATTAAGGGTAGTCCAAGGCATCATCGCCTATTGGCTCGAACTCTTCCCGTTCCTCGAAGACTGGCTTGGCGACGATGTGGATGAGGAATTGCTCCGAAGGCTTCTGTCCAAAAACATCGAGGTGCCTTTCAAGGATGTTCCCGACTTTGGCGAGGACCCGGTTAGGATCATGCTCAACAGGCTCTCCGATGACGAATACCGGAAATTATCTACGTCGGATCGCAACCAGCGTGCCCTTGATGCTTGGCGCGCGAGGCCGAAGACCAAATGGCAGATTGGCAGAGAATATGAAAGGTATATTGGATATCTGTGCGAGAATCGCGGTTATAATGTCTATTACCAGGGCATTCTTGAGGGTTATGACGATCTGGGAAGGGATCTGGTCGCGAGGAAATCTGATGAAACGCTAATCATTCAATGCAAGTGTTGGTCGCGTCACAAACGGATCCACGAAAAGCACGTCAACCAACTTTTTGGGACCAGCGTGGAATATATGCTGGACCATCCTGAAGATCGGCTTTTCCCTGTGTTCTATACATCCACCGAACTTACAGACAGGGCAAGGCGGTTTGCCACACACGTGAGAGTGCAGGTTCAAGAGGGATTTCCGTTGAAAGAGCACCCTTGCATCAAATGCAACATCTCGCGCGCGACGGGGGAGCGCATTTATCACCTTCCCTTCGACCAGCAATATGACACAACTCAAATAGAGCCAAACCGCGGGGAGTGCTATGTGGAGACGGTGGCTGAAGCAGAAGCACTTGGGTTCCGCAGGGCGTGGCGATGGCACGGGGAGGATGCCAATGCGGAATGAAGCGCCGTTGCCCGCTCGCCCGGCGTTTCGGCGGGAGTTTCTGGATTTCGAACGCGGGATACGCATGGGCGGCCTCGAGCCGAACGAGCGAATCACCCAGATCGTCAAGGCCCACCTGGTGGCCCGGCACGGCCAACCGTTCATCATTGACAAGTGGGGCAGGGGACGGTTCTGGCGATGGATCTGCTGGCTCCCGCGGGCCGACCGCGACGCCAAGCCCCGCTCCTCCGGCTACAACTTTTCGTGCGCGAAGTTTTTCCTCAGCCTCTTCCCGGACGAGAAGGAACTGGCCGCCGGCCTTCAGATTGAGCGGGCCGCCGTTCGCCGCGGCCGCGGACGGGCCGATGAAGTGTATCTGGAGGACGATTGGGACTGGCACCGCGTGGTCGCGGGCCTGCGGAAGGGGACGCCGCTCGAGGCGGAACTAAAGCGTCTGGTCGGGCGCGAAGGCTTTGTCGCCACGGCCGGGCCGTTCTCCGACATGACGACCTTTCGCGGGCGTCGGTGGGGCGGCGCGGCGGCCGTCCGGCGCGCGTGCGGGCGCATCCCCGCGGCGGAATGGGGCGGGTTCCAACTCTATTACCCGATGCGCGAGAAGGAAGTTCGCGCGATGTCCGGCGCGGAGATCGTCGCGGCGGTGCTGGCGATCTTTGATGAAGTCGCGCCCGTGATGAACCTCGTCATGCAGGAGCCGTACCTTCCGAGAACGGGAAAATGACCCCGGGGCTCATTTTTTCGACTTCGGGGGCCGGCCACCGAAGGCAAAAGGTGAGAGAAAGGAGCCGGCCCCTTTCTCACGTCGGGTTCCACCAGCAGGGTCCTTTGCCGGTGACGGCGTCGGCTGCGCGCCGGCGCACGTCGGCCATCTCCTCGTCCGTTGACCTCGGGTGACCGACGAACGGGCAATCGGCCGAAACTTTCTTCTCGCCTTGGCCGATAAGATTAGCAGGCCGCTAAAAAAGTCCGGAAAAGGGGGACAGGCACCTTTTCCCAACGGCTGGAAAAGGAGGCAGTCCCCCTTTTCCGGCCCGCCGCCGGCGCGTGGAAGGAAGAAAGGCCGCCTATGCCGAAGCCGCTCGGACGCGACGTCATCCACCGCTCGCCCGACAACCCCATCCTCGTGCTGCGCGACCTGCCGGTGCAGGCCAGCGACATCCACGGGGCCGGCGTCGTCCGGTGCGGCGAGGAGTACGTTTTCCTCATCACCGTGGAGTCGCTCGAGGGACAATACACCCTCTACGTCGGCCGGAGCCGCGACGGACGCCGCATCGAGGTGGACGGACGGCCGTTCATGGGCCCCGCGCGCGACGAAGCCCACGCGCCGTCCGAGAGCCGAGGCGTCCGCGACCCGCGCATCACGGCGCTCGACGGCACGTACTACATTACCTACGTGGCGGAGGGGGACTTCGGCCACCGCATCGGCCTGGCGCGGACGGCGGACTTTAACACCCTGGAGCGTCTGGGCTATGCCACGCAGCCCGACACGAAGAACGGCGTCCTTTTTCCGGCGAAGATCGGCGGCCGCTACGCCCTGCTGGAGCGGCCCGACGAGTCGCAGAGCATCTGGATTTCGTACTCCGACGACCTGGTGTACTGGGGCGACTCGACCGTGGTTCTGACGCCTCGCGGCGGATTCTGGGACCCCGACCGCATCGGCGCAGGTCCGCTGCCCATCCGGACGGAGGAAGGGTGGCTTCTCATCTACTACGGCGTCCGTTCCACGAGCGGCGGTCCGCTCTATCGCCTCGGCGCCGCGCTGCTGGACCTGGAGAACCCCGCCCGCGCGATCGCCCGATGCAACATTCCGATTCTCGCCCCGCGCGAATCCTACGAACGCATCGGCGACCTGCCGAACCTCGTCTTCTCCTGCGGCGCCGTGGTCCATCCCGACGGCACGCTCGCCCTCTACTATGCCGGCGCCGACAGTTGCCTGTGCCTCGGCACGGCACCGCTCCGTGCGGTCCTGGGCACGTGCACCCAGAACGCGGAGGTCTTCTAGCGATGCCCGTCACCGGACGCGACCTGCTGCATCGCTGGCCCGAGAACCCCATCCTGACCGTCCGCGACATCCCGTACCGCTGCAATACGGTTTTCAACGGGACGCCGGTCCGCCTGGACGGCGAATATCGGCTGCTGCTTCGCGTCGAGGGGCAGCAGGGATACTCGTTCCTCGCCCTGGCGCGCAGCCAGGACGGATTCCACTTCACCGTCGAGGAGAAGCCGTGCATGCTTCCCGCGCGCAGCGGCCCCTTTGCCGTGTGGGAGGAGCGCGGCATTGAGGACCCGCGCCTGACGCTTCTGGAAGGGCGGTACCACGTCGTCTACACCGCCGTCTCGCGTTTCGGGCCGAGGATCGCCCTGGCGCGGACGGACGATTTTCACCAGTTCGAGCGCGTCGCCGTCATCTCCGGCCACGGGAACAAGGACGGCGTGCTGTTTCCGGAGAAGATCGGGGGCCTTTATGCCCGGCTGGATCGGCCGATCGGTCGGGGCATCGGGAGCGTCTGGATCTCCTACTCGCCGGATTTGGTGAACTGGGGCCGCAGCGAGTTCGTTTTCGGTCCGCGCGACCGCTACTGGGACTCGTACCGCGTCGGCGCGAGCGCCCCGCCCATCCGGACGGATCGCGGCTGGCTGGAGATTTACCACGGCTTGCGGATGACGGGCGCCGGTCCCATCTATCGCGCGGGCGCCGTGCTGCTGGATCTGGAGAACCCGGGGCGCGTCGTCGGGCGGTGCCTGGCACCCATCCTGAGCCCGCGCGAGACGTACGAACGCGTCGGCGACATCGGCAACGTCGTGTTCGTCGGCGGGGCCCTCGTGGAGCCCGACGGCGAGGTCAAGGTTTACTACGGCGCTGCCGACACCGCCATCTGCGTCGCTACGGCTCCCCTCTCCACTATCCTCGACTGCTGCCTCCAGGGCGGCTGAACCCTCGCCGCAAAGTCGGTTTTCGATTGTCTGGGCACATCACCGCGTGCTTCCGCACGGGGCTCACAAGGGCGGCGCTGACACAAAACCTACTGTGCCCGCGGGTCGAAGGCGTCGCGCAGCCCGTCGCCCACGAAGTTCAGGCCCAGGAGCGTCGCCCCCAGCAGCGCGCACGGAAACGCCATCAACCACCAGTAGGTCTGCACCGGGTTGAGGGCGCCCAGGGCGTCGGAGGCCAGAGTGCCCCAGGAGGCGAGCGGCGGCGGGACGCCCAGGCCGAGAAACGAGAGGAACGATTCCTGGAGAATGGCCAGGGGCACCGTGAGCGTCGCGCAGACGAGGATCGTGCCGGCCAGGTTTGGGAGGACCTCGCGGAAGATGATGCGTCCGGGGCCGGCGCCGATGGCGCGTGCGGCGTGGACGAACTCGGTTTCGCGGATGGCGAGCACCTGCCCCCGCACGACGCGGGCCATCGTCAGCCAGGAAACGCCCCCGATCGCCAGAAAGAGCGCCGCCATGCGCATGCCGACGCTCCGCTCCTCAAACAGAACCAGCAGGAGGATGACGAGCAGGATGTACGGCAGGCCGTACAGGACGTCCACGATGCGCATCATGAGGGTGTCGGTCCCCCGGCCGAGGTAGCCGGCGACGGTGCCCCAGACGGTGCCGACGGCCACGCTGACGAGTGCGGCGGCCAGGCCCACGCCGAGCGAGACGCACCCGCCGAGGAGTGTCCGCGCGAGCATGTTGCGCCCCAGCGGGTCTGTGCCGAAGGGATGGAAGGGCACGAGGCTGGGCGGCTGGGGATGGATGCCGGGCAGTTGCTCGCGATAGGGCTGGTCCTCGCCGCTCCAGGCGGCAATGCGGTCCCAGACGAGTCCCGCGGCCGAGGCCGACAGGACCAGCGCCAGGATGACGAGGCCGGCCAGGGCGAGGCGGTTGCGGCGGAAGCGGCGCATCGCCAGCCGCGCCGGCGAAAGCGCCGGACGCACCGACCCCGCCGGACTTGCCTGCGCTGGCGCGCTCGCGCCCGACGGGTCAGTCATAGCGGATCCTCGGGTCGAACCAGGCATAGGCGACGTCCACAAGGAGGTTGAAGGCGACGAGCAGGACGGCGTAGAGGAGGACGGTGGCCAGGATGAGCGGATGGTCGCGGTGCAGGGCCGAGTCCACGAAATACTGTCCGACGCCGGGAATGGCGAAAATCTTCTCGACGACGAACGAGCCGGTGAAGACCGCTGCGGCCGCAGGCCCAAGATACCCCAGGACGGGCAGCCAGGCGTTCCTGAGGGCGTGGTCCAGGAGGACGGTGCGCCGGCGGAGACCCTTGGCGCGGGCGGTGCGGATGTAATCGGCGGAGAGGACCTCGAGCATTCCCGCCCGCACCAGCCGCGCAATGTACGCCGCCGGCAGGGCGGCCAGGGCGAGGGCGGGCAGGATCATCTGGCTGGGCCGGCCCCATCCGCCCGCCGGCAACCACCGCAGCCAGAGCGAGAAGACCGCCAGCAAAAGGCCCGCGAGGACGAACGAGGGTTGGCTGACGCCGACCAGGGCCCCGACCATGGCCGCGTAGTCGGCGGCGGAGCGCGGTCGTGCGGCACTCATGACCCCTGCGGCCGTGCCGACCGCCACGGCCAGGCTCAAGGCACACACGCCCAGCGCCAGGCTCACGGGGAGCGCGGGCCCCAGGATGTCGCGGACGACGTTCCGCTCGGGGTAGCGGATGGAGTTCGTGCCGCGAAGCGTCGCCAGGTCCCACGCGTAGCGGAAGTATTGATAGACGGGTCGGTCGGCGTAATACTTTTCGGCCCGCGCCTGAAGGACCTCGGGCGGGAGGCCCCTCTCCTGGACGAACGGGCTGCCGGGGGCGGCACGCATCAGAAGGAAGGCCGCGGTGTAGATGATGAGAAGAGTGGGGATGAAATAGAGGAGCCGACGGAGAATGTAGTGGAGCATGGAGAGCGCCCCGCGCGATTGTTTCGACAACCAGGATAGTGCGCGTGGTGGCGGATGGCAAGGCTGCAGGCGGCCGCAGCGGGCGGGTCGCGCGAAAGGCCTTGAAAGATGAGGCCGAAACCGGTAAAGAGGATGGACTTTTGTCCGGCGGCGGGCAGGAGCAAACCCGCTAAGGAGAGTTGCGTGATGGCGCTGACGAGCAAGGAACGTATCACCCGCATCCTGGCGCGCGAGCCCGTGGACCGCGTCGGGGCGTTCGAAAGTTTCTGGCCCGATACGCGCGAGCACTGGATCGAGCAGGGCCGCCTCCGGAAGGACGAATCGCTCGAGGACCACTTCGGGCTGGACCTGCGGCACACGTGGACGTTCGACCCGGTGGCCGACCTGGACGCGGGCGACCGGGTGGTCGAGGAGGACGCCGAGACCAAACTCGTGCGGAACGGCAACGGGGCACTCCTCAGGTGGTGGAAGAACCGCTCGGGGACGCCCGAGCATGTGGACTTCCTCGTCAAGGACCGCGCGGGATGGGAGGAGCACATTCGCCCGCGCCTCGTGGACACGAGCCTCTACCGCCGGCGCATCAACTTCGAAGCCTACCGCGACGCGCGCGCCCAAGGCCGCCGCGAGAACCTCTTCTTCTGCTGGGGCGGCGTCAACGTCTTCGAATCCATGCACCCGGTCTGCGGCCACGAGCACATGCTCGTCGGCATGGCGCTCGACCCCGACTGGGTCAAGGACATGTGCTCCGTGTACGCCGGCCTGACTATCAACCTGATGGAGATCCTTTTTGCCGAGGAAGGTCTGCCCGACGGCGCCTATTTCTTCGAGGACATGGGCTTCAAGGAGCGGCCGTTCATGTCCCCGGCGATGTATAAAGATATCATCTGGCCGTCCCACAAGCGCACGTTCAACTTTTGCCACGCGCGCGGCCTGCCGGTCATCGTTCACTCGTGCGGGTTCGTCGAGCCGCTCGTCCCCGGCCTCATCGAGGCCGGCATGAACTGCCTCCAGGCGATGGAAGCGAAGGCGGGCATGGACCTGCTTCGCTTGAAGAAGAACTACGGCGACCGGATCGCCCTGTGCGGCGGCATGGACATCCGCACCCTCGAAACCAACGACACGGGTGTCGTCGAGAAGGAACTCGCCTCCAAGTTGCCCGGGGCGATGGCCGGCTCCGGATACATCCTGCACACCGACCACAGCGTCTCGAGCCGGGTCGAGTACGAGACGTACCGCTTTTTTATCGACCGCGGCCGCGAGATGGGGACGTACTAGGCCGCCGGCGCCGGCCCGGTTGCGGCGGGCGCGGCGGACCTAGGATGCGCCCGGTCGGGCGTTAAAGGAGAGACGTGGTGCGCGGGCGGTTGGCGCTGATGGTCCTCGGGATGGTCCTCGCGGGATGCGTGCCGGGCGTCCCCGGTGGGCACGTCCGTTTCGCCAACGTGGCGGGGGTCTATTACTCGGCCACGCCCGACGTCAAGGTCGAGGGGGCCCTCGTCGAGGATTCCGCGGAGCTCCTGGCGCGCGCCGTCGCCCAACTCACGGCAACCAAGGGCCTGGACTTCGTCCTCATTTCCGGCGACCTCCTGGCCTGTGCCGACGCCCTCAGCCTCGACCGTGCCAAGGCCGTCCTCGACGAACTCCCCGTTCCGTATTATGTTGTCCTCGGCGGCCACGACGGGCCCGATCCCGGCGCGCCGGGACCGAGCCGAGGCCTCAGCCGATCCAACGTCATCTGGGCCTTCCAGGGCCACGGTTTCGACGGCCCCGAGGGCTACTGGCGCCGCGAAGTGAAGCCCGGACTTGTGGTGGTCGGCCTCGACACCGGCGGGGCGGGATGCGGCGCCGGCCACGTGGACGCCAGGCAACTGGACTGGCTCCGGCGCACCCTCGAGGCCGACCGCGACAAGGCGGTCCTGGTGGTGGCGCATCACGGCCTCGTGGTGCTCCATCCGCTCGACGAAGGCTCCGTGTGGCGAGACTTGCTCGTGGACAACCGCGACGCGGTTCGCGAGATCCTCGCGCAGCACCCGAACGTCCTGGCCGTCATCACCGGGCACCATCACTTCGGCGACGGCCGAGCCAGCGGACCGACCGTCTATCTCGCCTCCCCCAGCGTCAGCGTCTGGCCGCTCGCCTATCACCTCGTGGATGTCAGCGCCAAGGAGGTCGAGGCCGTCTGGATCCCCCTCGACTCGGGCGACCTGGCGCGCAAGGCGCAGGAACGGCTCCTCGGGAGCGACATGTACCGGGGCGTGTTCCCGCCGGGCGAGGACGGCGACACGGCCTGCGTTCGCCTCTTCGGAGGCGGCAAGATGGTCGTCGTTCCGCTTCCCGCCATTCGACCGTAAGTTGCTTTGCGTCGCGGGCCGTATCACCGGGTGGCACTGGCGGCTTGTCCGCCAGTGCGCTTGAGGCGCAGCCGTTCACCGGCCGCACAGCCGGCGATATCGGCAGTGCGGACACCGCTCTTCGTCCGCGCTCTCGAACCGCCCGGCGCCGATGGCCGACAGGACTTGCTTCGCCTCCGCTTCGACCGCCGCCAGTGCTGCCGCCGACGTGTCCTGGCTGGCGATCGCCCCGTCGTCCAGGCCGTACGCCGTGCATCGGGCCGGCGGCCGGCCTGTCCACCGCGCCAGCGCCACCGCGTACAGGCCCAACTGGAGGCGATAGGGGTCGGCCGACGGCGAGCCCCCCGGACCGCGCGGCAGCCGGCTCTTGTAGTCCACAATTTCCCATGTGCCGTCCGCATTCTGAAACACCAGGTCCACTTGGCCGCGGACCTCCGTCTCGCCGACGGCCAGGAGGACCGGCATCTCGCGGTGCGCGAGTCTCGCACGCGCGACGCGCCGCCCGAGGTCCGATGCCCAGAACCGCTCGACCGTCCGCGCGACGTCGCGCGCCAGGCCATGGGCGTCGGGCGCGGCCCCCACCTCACGAGCCGCCGCTGCGGCCGCGCGCCGGACGGTCTCGGCGTCGGGCAAGGTCGCCAGTTGCATCGCCCGATGGACGATGAGCCCGCGCTCCAGCGCCGTTAGACCGCCTTCGCCCACCGCCGGCTCCTCCGGCTCCGTGACGCCCAGCCCGTGCGCCCACCGGTACTGGGCCGGGCACCGGCGGTAGAGGTCGAGCGACGTGGCCGCAACGCGCCCGGGCGGCCGCGCCGGCGCCGCCGGCGGCTCGACCTGGGCCAGGAGGCGGTCCAGCCGGCCGCGCGGGGCGCCCTCCGCCCGGCTGCGCAGACGGTCGTGCGCGATGCGTCCCGCCGCCAGTACGTCGCGCGGACCGGCGCGCCGCTCGCCGCCCCGCGCCGGTTCGCGCGGCGGTTCCACGACTCGCAACTCCAGACGCGCGCCTTTCGGCAGTCGCAGCAACCGCTCGTCCGGCTCCGCCGGGGCGGAGCCCCGCTTCGCCGTGACGTGGCCGGGCGAAAGGTCCGCGCCGAGACCCTGCACGAGGGCCTCCAGATGAAGCGGGCGCCGGCCGCGATGATCGGCTTCGTGCGACGCCAGGACGAGGTAATCCTTCGCGCGCGTCATGGCAACGTAGAGGAGGCGGTAGGCCTCGGCCCGTTCGGCCCGGTTGTCCTCTCGGCGCGCCAGGGCCAGCGCGCCGCTCGTCACGCGGTCGCCTTCCTCGTCGCGCAAGCGGACCGCCAGGCCCGTCGCCGGGTGAATCAGGTATTCCTCCCGGCTCATCAGAGGCGCGTAGGCGAGGTCTGGGATCGCGACGACCGGAAACTCCAGGCCCTTCGCCTTGTGGATGGTCATCACGCGGACGGTGTCGGCGCCGGGCGTCTCCAGTGGGGCCTGAGCCTCGCGCATCTCGCTCCCCATGAAGTCGGTGACGTAGTCCACATAGTCGCCGAGCGACCCGAGTCCCTCGCGCTCGAACCGCCGCGCCAGTTCCGCCATTTGCCTCAGGTTCGCGTACGCGCGGGCGCCGCCGAACCGCGTGACGGCCGAGGCGGCGTAACCCGAGGCGAACACCGCCTCGTCCACCAGAGCCGCCAGGCCCATCTGGTCCTTCTCGGCCGTCCATCGCGCCAGCAGCCTGGCGGCCCGCGCGAGGCCTCGGCGGTCCTCCTCTGCAAGGCCGGGCGCCTCGTCCGCTGCCGCGAGCGCCTCGCGGAGCGTCCGCCCCAGAGGCCGCAGGCGCCAGAGGCCCTCGTCGCTTACGCTGAAGAAGGGCGACCGCAGGACGCCCGCGACGGCCAGGTCGTCCGACGGATCGTCCAGCGCCCGCAAGAGGTGCAGCACGTCGAGCACTTCCTGCTGCTTGTAGAAGCCTCGGCCGGCGACGACGTGGAACGGCACGTCGGCGCGCTGCAGGGCCTCCTCATACAGGTGCAGATAGGTGGTACGCCGCAGCAGGACCGCGACGTCGCCGTACTGCGCGGGTCGCCAGCCGACGTCCTTGCCGCCCCAGACGCGGACCTTGCCGTCCTCGACGATTGCGCGGATCCGCTCGGCCAGGCGCTGGGCCTCGGCGGCGAAGCCATCGTCGGCCGCGAGCGCGTCCCCCTGGGGCCCGGCGACGTGGATCCATTCGCCGGCCGACTCGTTCTTCTGCTCGTGAGCGGCTTCGACGGGCTCGTACATCTCGCCCATCAGCGGCGGGAAGAGGTGGTTGACGAGTTCCGCCAGCCCCGCGTTCAGGCGGAAACTGCGGTCGAGTCCTTTTCGGCCCTTCGGACCGACGCGCGCCAGCGCCCGCTCGAACACCTCGATCTCCGCGCCGCGGAAACGGTAGATGGACTGCTTCGGGTCGCCGACGCCGAACAGCGCCCCGGCGCGCGGCAGTCCCGGCGCGCCGGGTTTGGCGCCCTTGCCCGGCGAGGACACCAGCAGGTCCACGAGTTCGAATTGCAGGAGGTTGGTGTCCTGGAGTTCGTCCACGAGGATGGCGCGCCAGGAGTCGCGGCAGGCCTTCAGCACGCGCGGGTTGGACGCCAGGAGGTCGCGCGCGAGAATCTGAAGGTCCTCGAAGTCCAGGCTGCTGCGCTCGCGCTTCGCGCGCGTGTACGTTTCCTCGACCCGCCGCGCGGTATGGTAAAGCGCCCGCGCGACGGCCAGGTGCTGCGATTCGACCTGGGCGTCGAACGCCGGCAGGTCCTTAAGGGCCTCGGTGAAGGCGGTTTTGAGGGCCTTGGTGGCGTCCTTGACGGCATCGAGTGCGGATTGGGACGGCCACTTCTTCACGCTGCCGCCGGATAATCGGATGGCGGTGAGCGCGCCGGCCGCGGCGCGCGCCTCCTCCGCCGTGCGCGCGCGGGCCAGGCGGTTCACCAGCCGGAGCATCTCGCTGCGAATCTTTTCGCGCAGGTCGTCGGCCTCGCCCGAGTGTTTCTTGAGGACGGCGAGGGCGTCGGCGACCACGGGGTCCGCGAGCACCTCGGCGCACACCTCCCGCACCAGGTCGCCCATCTGCTGGCGCAAATCCCTGAGAATCTCCTCGTCGCTTCGCGCAAGAACGGGCCCGGCGACGCGGCGGAGGACCTCGCGCTTTTGGCTGACGAGGTCCGCCAGCATCTTGCGCGCCTGCACCAGGTCGAAGTGTTCGAGCACCCCCAGGAGGTCCTTGTCCTCGGCTTCGAGGAGTTCTTCGACGGTTCCGGCGACGACGTCCTGGACGAGGAGCGTCGCCCGGGGGTCGTCGAGCGTCTGGAAGTTCGGGTCCACTCCGGCCTCGATGGGGAAGCGGCGCAGAATCGCCGCCGCGAAACCGTGGATCGTGTGGATGGGGGCGACGTCCACGTCCCAGTAGCGCGAGAGCCACCGAGCGGCGCGCCCCGTGTCGCCCGCGGCGCGGGCGTCGGCGGCGCGCGCCAGACATGCCTGGCGGATGCGGCTTCGCATCTCCGCTGCTGCGTTCTCCGTAAAGGTGATAGCCGCCAGCCGTTCCATCGGCAGCGCAAGATCGTCCTCGAGGAACTCAAGGTACCGCTCCACCAGGACGCGGGTCTTGCCGCAGCCGGCCCCGCTTGTGACGCACCACGAGCGCCCGAGGTCGCGGACGACCTCGCTCTGGGCCGGCGTCAGGTCGGCGGCGCTCGTCACGCGGGGTCCTCCTCGTCGGTTTCCTCATTTTCTTCTTCGGCGAGCGAGACGAGCGTCCCGATGGGATGGGCCTCCCACTTGCGCCGCAGTCGCCACTCGGCATAGCGGCAGATTTCCCCGTAATTGCAGTTGCGGCAGGCGCCGCGATCGCGCGGCCAGACGGGGAACGCGCCCGCGCGCATCGCCTCGATGAAGTTCTCCACGTACCGCCGCGCCAGGTCCAGCGTCTCGCGGAACGATTCGCTCACGTTGCCCTTCGAGTCGAGGCTTTGCAGCCGGCCGCTGCGCCTCAGGGCCCGGATCGGGAGAAAGAACGCTTCCATCGGAACCTTCTCCGGCCGCAGACCGAGCAGCGCTTCGGCGGCCCAGAGGTACACGGGCAATTGGAAACTCGTGCCGCGGTGCATCTTCTTCTTGCTCGGCGCCTGCGTGCCGGACTTATAATCAATCACGAGGCACCCAGCCTCGCCGGTCGCGGGCCGGTCGAGGCGGTCCATGCGTCCGCGGAGGCGCACGAGCCCGTGCGGATTCTCAATGGCGAGCGGTTCGGCGGAGCCCGGCGGCCGAACGTGGACGCCCGGCGGGGCGCCGAACCAGACCTCGGTGTGGGCGGCCCGCCATTCGGCGAGGTTCTCGATGTGCCAGTCCACCAGCCGCGCGAGGTCGCGCACGATATTCCGCTTCTGGACGCTCCAGAGGGCGGCCGACCCCACCCGGCCGTGCGATTCCAGGTGCTTGAAATACGCCTCGGCCGTCTCCCCGAGCAGGCCGAGCCCCGCGGCGCGAGTCTCTTCGGTGATGCGGCCGGCGAACGTTTTCGACGCGGCGACGGCCCCGAAGAATCGTTCGAGGAGGCCGTGATAGATAGTTCCCACATCGAGCGGCCCGAGGTCGGGGCTCGGCTCCTTGGGGGGCTCCAGGCGCAAGAGGTCGGCGGCGAAGAAGGTGAACGGGCATTTGCCGAATCGCTCGAGCCGACCCGTGCTGAGAACGGCCTCGGCGGGATATCGGCGGCAGAGAGCCTCCAGAATGTCCGGCGCCGCCAGACACCCGTCGAATGGGCCGAACCCCTCGCCGCGCTCGCGCTCGCGTTCGACGGCGACGCCGGCCAGCGCCGCTTCGGCCGCCTCGCCTCTCGCCAGGAGCGCCTCGACCGCGCCGAGGTGGAGGTCGGCATCGTGCGTTTCGCCGGGACCCCACAGGGCCCAGAGCGAGGCGGTGAGAAGTTCCCGTTCGGCGCGGGCGCGCTCGGCAGAGAGGTCCACGTCGCGCGTGCCGACCTCGATGGTCGGCAGCCGTTCGCGCCCGCTCGCCTCGGCGAAGAGCGCGGCGGTTTCTTCCAGATAATGGCTCGGAAGGGCGGGTCGGCCCTCGGCGTCGAGCGAGGGGTAACTCAAGGTCAGCGTCCGCCCCGGCCGCGTTGCCGCCAGGTAATAGAGGAGCATCTCGTGCTCGGCGTCGTGGGTGGCGTCGCGCAGCGCGACGCCGCGGCGGCGCAGGTCGGCGCGTTCGGCGTCGCTGAAGAAGGGGTGCGGCCGGCCGCGACGCGGAAACTCCCTCTCCGCCAGACCGATGAGGAAAACGTGGTCGAAGGCCAGGGCGCGGCTCTGGGCGACGTCGAGGACAACGACGGGGGCGTCGAGAGGATCCTCGGCCTGAACAAGCGTAAGCGCAAGGCTTGCCGCCACCTCGCCGAGGAACTGTTCCCGCGTCGTCTCGATCTGGTCGTCGGGGAGGGCGGCCACCTCGCGGAGCACGTCCTCCAGGACCGCTAGGGCCTTCAGGTCCCGCGCCCGCCGCGCGGCGTTCGCGTCGGCGCACGCCGTCTCCCGGAGGCGCGCCGTGCGGAGGAGCCGGCGGAAATGGTCGGCCAAGGCGGCACGGCCCCCGCGGTCGGGGAGCGCAAGAGCGTCGAACAGGCGTGCCAGGAACGTTCGGACGCGCTCGATTTCCTGGAGGCGCTCGCGTTTACGTTCGGGCGTGAGGGCGAGTTCGCCGGCGTCGTCGGGCGCCTCGGCCGAGCGCGTCACGCAGCCTTTGAGATAATCGAGGCCCTTGAAATAGGCGTCGCGTCCTTTCCAGACGTTGGCCTCGCGCGCCAGGCGCACGGCGGCCCGCGCGGTTTCGCCGTCGGCGCCGAATGCCTCGGCGCAAAAGTAACTGGAGCGCAGGAGCCGCGCCACCGCCCGGAACGCGTAGGCCTCGGCCTGGGGCCGGACAAGGGCCATCGCGGCCCGCACGATGGGGCACTCGGCCAGGCGGCGCGGACGCTCCATGCGAAACGGGAGGCCGTAGCGCGGAAAGATCTCACGCACGAGTGAGGCGTACGGCTCGAGGGAACGCGCGAGGATGGCCACGGAGCCCTGCGCCGCGCCTTCGCGGACGAGGTCGGAAACTTGGCGCGCGACCTCCTCGACCTCGCGGGTGCGCCCCGCGGCGCGAAGGATCCGGATGGAACCGTCGGCCGCGGGCAGCGCTTCGCTTTCGGCGCCGGGCGGGCCCTGTAGTAGAGAGTATCTCTCACTACAGGGCGGGCGAAAGAGGCGCGTCCGCACGCGCTCCAGGCCGGCCGGCCGATCGGCTGCCGGCTGCGGCTCCAGGAGGGTTTCGACGATCCGGCGCTTGAAACGATCACGCAGGGCTTCGAGCGTGCGCTGCGTGACGCCGAAAAGTTTCGGCCGGTCCGGTTCATAGACCAGGGTGAGGATGGTCCGCTCGGCCCGGCCGGCCAGGGACTCCAGCACGTCCAACTGGGCCGGGTCGAAGTCCTGGAAGCCGTCGGCCACGAGGAGCGCAAGGTTCGCGAACGGCCCGAATTCCTTCTGGGCGAGGAGGTCGGCGGCGTGCCAGAATCGGCCGGCTTCGTCGTAAAGGTCGCGCTGGCGGAGCGCCCGCTGGTAGGCGGCGTAGAGGACCGCCAGCAGGCGGTTGCGGGGCGAGCGCAAGCCGCCCGCCAGCGCCCGACCGAGCGCATCGGGCTCGACCTGCGCGCGCTTCAGTTCGTCAAACAGCCGGTCGAGCGCCTCGACCAGTCCGGGCGTGTCGCGCACCTTTCCGAGGACGGCGGCGTCGCGCTCGGAAAGGTGCGCCAGACACCGGCGGATGAGATGGCGTCGGGCCAGCGGGCCGATGAGGCGGACCGTCCGCCCCGCCGACTCCAGGAGCCGCTCGCCCAGTTCCGCCAGCACCAGGACGTTCGGGCCGACCAGCACGCCGGCGGGCGACGAGGCCAGCAGCCGGCTCTCCGTCGCACGGCGGCGCGGGGCGGTCGGTACGAGCATCAGGCACCGGCCGGGCCCGTGCCGGGCGAGCGCCTCGCGGTAGGCGTCGAGGACGCGCCCGCCCTTGCCGCTGCGTGCCGGACCGAGGATGAGTTCGACGGGTGAGGGCATGGACGCTCCGGCCGGGGCCGCGACGTGCCCGGGTGCTCGACCGTATCGCCACGGTGCGTTTCTGTCAAGCGATGCTCGGGGGATGAACACGCGCCGGGCGCCCTTACACCATGTGCCACGGCGCCCCCCGGTGTGTTCACCGGCCAAGGCCACGGCGCCCCCGGTGTGTTCACCGGGGGCTAAATAAAGGATGCGCGCTCTGTTATTTAGCCCGGTGTGAATACACGCCGGGGGCCGGGCGGCCGCTTTGTGCTGGACGGCTCGGCAGAGGGCGGCGATAGTAGCGTGGGATCGGAGTATCCGGAGGCGGGAGCATGAAGCGAAAGACGTGGTTGCTAGCAGGGGGCGGCGCCGTGGGCCTTGCGGCGCTCGCGGCGGGCATCGCCTATGCCGCCGGGGCCGAGCCGCCGGCCGTCTCGGAACACCTCTCGGCGGTCCAGGTCGCCATCCTCGGCGTTGTCGAGGGGCTGACGGAGTATCTTCCGGTCTCGTCCACGGGGCACCTCATCCTGGCCAATCACGCGATGGGCCTGAGCCATTTCACGGACCCGGCCCACCCTTTGCGGAGCGGCATCGAGAAGGTCCCGGCCGTGGATGCGTTCAACATTGTTATCCAACTCGGTGCGATCCTGGCGGTGCTCGGGCTTTACCGCAAGCGCGTCGGGCAGATGCTGCTCGGCCTGGGGGGGCGAGATCCGGCAGGCCTGCGGCTCACGGTGAGCCTGTTCATCGCGTTTCTCCCGGCCGCCGTCGTGGGTTTGGTCCTTCATCGCTGGATTACGGAGCATTTGTTTAATCCGGTCTCGGTCATTGCGGCTCTGGCGGTCGGCGGCGTGGTGATGATCGTCGTCGAGCACCGCTTCGGGCGCCGGCGGCGGGACGCCCCTCGCGTCACGGACGTTGCGCAGGTGCGCTACTGGCAGGCCCTCGTGATCGGCCTGGCGCAGGTGCTGGCCATGTGGCCGGGCACATCGCGGAGCATGATTACGATCCTGGCGGCTCTTGTGGTGGGCCTCGACATGGTGACGGCGGCGGAGTTCAGTTTCCTACTGGCGCTGCCGACGCTCGGGGCCGCCACCGTCTATGAGGGTCTCAAGAACTGGCACGCGCTGGCCGAGTCCGTGGGTCCCGTCGGCATAGTCATTGGCCTGGTGGTCAGTGGTCTTGTTGCGGCCTTGGCGGTGAAGGGGTTTGTCCGGTGGTTGACCCGACACGGCCTGTTGCCATTTGGCATCTACCGCATTGCGCTGGCGGGAGCCGTGTACGTGTACTTCGCCTTCTAGTGCCGGGGGTTCGGACAAGATATGGTGAAAATCCCCAACGGGCTCATGACCGCAGTCGGGTCGCTCTTCGGCATCGGGTATCTAGCCGGTCTGAGCGGCACGTATGCGTCGGCCGTCACGGCGGGGCTGCTGCTGGCGGCGTTTTACCTCGGGGCTCCGCTCTGGGCGGCGGCGGCAGCAGCAGCGGCCGCCGTGGCCGTTGGAATCCCTGTGGCGGGGTGGTTCGAGCGGCGGCTCGGACGCAAAGACCCTCGGCCGTTCGTCCTCGATGAACTGGCGGGCATGCTCATCGCCGGTCTGGCGGCATACCTTGCGACGGGCGTCCCGGCATGGGCAAGCGTGGCGGCGGCGCTGGTGTGGTTCCGCGTCTGCGACATCCTGAAACCGCCGCCCGTCCGCCAGATCGAGCGCCTGCCGGGCGGATGGGGCGTCGTCCTGGACGACGTCGTGGCCGGCGCGATGGCCCTGGGGCTTGCGCTGGCAACAATGTGGATGTTTCGATTGGCGATCGGCTAGTCCGACGCCGGCGCGGAAACCAGCCAGCGGCCGGTCAGATGCAGCACGTCCTTCTTGAGGTCCAGATTCTGCCGGCGCGCGGGGACCATGTCCACGACGTCGAAGCCCGTGTGCTGGAGGGTGCGTTCGAGGCTCTCGGTGCAGTTCGGCGCCCCCCCGCCTCCGCCGCCCGCGACGCAAAGGCCGACGGCCCGCTTGCCTGTGATGCCGCGATTGCCCTTCTCGTGTCGGCAGATTCGCCGCAGGCGGTCGCTGAAGGCGCGGAGGCTTTCGGCGAGGTCGCCGAAATAGACGGGCGTGGCGAAGACGGCGGCGTCGGCCTGGCGCAAGCGCTCGACCAGACCGGCGAAATCGTCCTCGATGACGCAGCGTCCCTCGGCCAGACACGCCCCCCAGCCGCGGTCGTCGCACTGGCGGCAGCGCTCCAGGTGCATCGGGGCAAGATAGACGATCTCGGCCGAGCCGCCCGCGTCCACGACGCCCTGGCGGAGGGCCTCGGCCGCCTGAGCGGTCTGGCCCTCGGGGTTTCGGCTGCCGGAGAGAATAAGCACTTTCATGACGGCGTTCCTTTTTCCGGGGGCACGGCGCGCAGGCTTTGTCGGCCATGCACGGCGCGCCGCTACTCGGGCGGCAGCCGCAGCAAGTGATAGGCGCGCTGGATGTACGCCAGGCCGCTCACCCCCGTAAAGAGCGTGGCAGTCCAGATGGAGATGTCGCGTCCGACGCGCATCCAGGCGGGTGCGTCGGCGGCATAATGGCCGACGTAGATGAGAACCCATGTGATGGCGACGCACTGGAGGAACATCTTGACCTTGCCCGAGAGCGTGGCCGCGAACGGAATATGGTGCGACTCGCTGAAACTCCGCATCCCGGTCACCAGGAGTTCCCGCGCCAGGACGACGACGACCATCCACGTCTGCCAGCCCGTCACATTGACGCCGTCGCGGATGAACTCGCCGCCGATGAAGTACACGAGCGCCCCGCAGATGATGATCTTGTCCACGAACGGGTCGGCGATCCGGCCGAACGTGGTCATGTGACCCATCCGTCGCGCCAGGTACCCGTCCACGACGTCGGTGGCGACGGCCACCAGGAAAAGGACGAGCGCCACGTCGAGCACGGGCCAGGCCGGCGGGCGAGAGACGTCGTAGAACGCCAGGACGATGAAGAATCCGATGGCCATGAAGAACCTCGCGGCCGTCAGCAGGTTCGGCACGTGACGTCTCACGGTTTTGCGTCTCCCTCGCCGGCCGAACGGCTATGTCAGGGCGTAGCCCCGCTTCGGCGGGGCGAAGCCTGGACCACTTCGCCGACGGTATCATACCCTTTGGCGGCGACGATGCGAACTGTTAGTTCGTCGCCCGGCTTCGCGCGCCCGCCCGTGCCCTTGGCCCGCACGAGCACGACGGAGTCCACCTCCGGCGCCTGGCCCGCGTGCCGCGCTGCCAAGTGCCCCGCCTCCTCGGCGGGCCCGTCCACGCGGACCGCCAGTTGCCGGCCGACCATCCTCCGGGCGGCCTCGTGCGCCAGCCGCTTTGCCAGGCGCATCAGCCGCTCCCATCGCTCGCGCCGGACCTCCGCGGAAACCTGGTCGGGGAGGCCGGCCGCCCGCGTCCCAGCCTCCGGACTGTACAGAAAGACGCCGACGTGGTCAAAGCGAACTTTCCGCACCAGCGCCAGGAGCGACTCGAAGTCCTTCTGGGTCTCGCCGGGGTACCCGACGATGAACGTGGTGCGCAGCGCCAGGCCCGGGACGGCCCGGCGCAGGCGCTCGAGGAGTTGCTCGACCCCGGCGTGCGTCACGCGGCGGCCCATGCTCGCCAGGATGGGGTCGCTTGCGTGCTGAAGCGGCAGGTCCACGTAAGGGACGATCGGCAGGCCGCGCGCAAGTTCCGCGATCACCTCCTCCGTGAACGCAGCAGGATGGGTGTACATGAGTCGAAGCCACGCAGCCCCCGACTCTTCCCGCAGCCGCGCGAGGAGAAGCGCGAGCGTCCAGCCGTCGTCCCGTTCCCGGCCGTAGGCGGTCGTGTCCTGGCCGATGAGCACCAGTTCCTTCGCGCCGTCGGCGACGAGTTCCTCGGCCTCGGCGAGGACGGCGTCGGGAGGCTTCGAGCGGAGCGGCCCCCGGATAGCGGGAATCGCGCAATACGCGCAGCGGTTGTCGCACCCCTCAGTGATGCGCAGGTAGGCGTAATGGCGCGGCGTCAGCCGCAGGCGCTGGAGGTCGTCCGGGGCGCTCGAAGGAACCGCGCCGACGCGGACGATGGGCTGCCGTTCGGCTTGCGTCTGAAGAAGCGCTCGGCAAAGGTCTGCGAGATTCTCGCGCTCGGCCAGGCCCGCGACCGCGTCCACGCCGGGATGGCGGGCAAGAAGCGAGGCGCCCTCGCGCTGGGCCATGCAACCGGCGACGACGAGCCGCCCCAGACGCCCCGCACGCTTCAACTGCTCCATCTGGGCGATGACCTCGTCCGCCTCCGCCCGCGCCAGGTCAATAAAGGCGCACGTGTTGACGACGGCGAGGTCCGCGCCGTCCGGCTCGGCGCTGACGGCAAAGCCGCCGAGCGCGATCTCCGCCAGCATCCGCTCGGAGTCCACGAGGTTTTTCGGACAACCCAGGCTCACGAGGGCTGCGATTGGCTGACGTGCTTCCGCCATGAAGGTTTGCCGT
>DATKUU010000198.1:0-3007 GCA_035530455.1 Phycisphaerae bacterium
CCCATCATCGCGGCCTACGACACTAACTTCACGCAGCTCGCCAGTGTGGCCACCGCGGAAGCGAGTGGGCTGCCCCAGAAGTTCCGCGCCGTCCTGGGCGCGCAAACGCTGCCCACCGAAGAGACCATCAGCGGCGCCTACACCGCGGGTGCCCACCTCTCCGTGGATGCGGCGATTGCCGGCACGCCCATCGTGGCCGCCGATGCCATCAACGTCTTCGCCGATGAAGGCGCCACCTTTGTGACCGACGGAGTCCGCGCCGGTGACACACTGGTCATCGTTTCCGGTACGGGTGGACACTCCACCAATACGGGCGTTTACACCGTCGCTGAGGTGTACGGCGAAGAGCGTCTGCGCACCACCACGGCCTTCGCCGCAGCGGACGCCGCGGGGCTCGTGCAGTACTACATCATTCGCAGCACGGGCACCCCGGTCGCCAGCACCGCCTGCGTCGCAGGTATCGCCAGCACCGGTCCCGACCTCTACACCGCCGACGCTGGCGTCGCGGGTCTCGCCGCCCACCTCGGCGACATTCTGCGCATCACCAGTGCCAGCGACACGGACATCATCGGCGACTGGCTCATCACGGCTTCAGCCGTAGCGACCCCTGCGGAGTGGACGCCGCTGGCTTCCCTGCAGAATCCTCCCGCCGGTTCCTGGGTCGCCGCTACTGCCGGTGTCAGCAGCCTGGTCGCACCCCTCACGGCCGTCACCGTGGCTCGCGCCGTCGCCACGCGTCGCTGCTTCCGCGTCATCCGCGACAACGCCGCGACGTTCATCTCTGATCTCGTCATCGCCACCGACCTACTTCAGGTGCCGAACCCGGTCACGGGCTCCGACTACACCACCGTCGCGCCGTACGCCTACGAAGTGGCGTACATCCCGAATGAGAACAACGTAGTTCTTGCCGCCAACGTGGACGTCATCGCCGCCAACACCGAAACGGGCGACACCGACCTCAAGTTCCGCATCCGGCGTGAACTCAGCAAGGACGACCAGATCGACGCCCTCATCACCATCGCCCAGAGCGTCAACAGTCGGCGTACCGTCCTCGTGTGGCCCGACGAGGTCACCGTCACGGGCCTCGTCGATGGTTCGAAGACCCGCGTCGTCGCGAGTACTCCAGTCGCGGCCGACCCGCAGCCCGGCTACTACCTCGGTGGCGTGGTCGGCGGCATGACCGCAGGGCTCCCCTCGCACCAGGGCTTCACCAACCTGGGCATCGCGGGCGTTGACGAAATCACCCACTCCACCCGCTACTTCTCCGACACCCAGCTCACTGAGCTCTCGGACGGTGGCTGGTTCGTGTTCGCACAGGACACGCCCGCGGCGCTGCCCTACTGCATCCACCAGCTCACCACCGACCCCTCCACCCTGGAAACCGGCGAGTACAGCGTCGTCAAGAACTTTGACTTCGTTTCGCTCTTCTTCCAGGACATCATGGATGACTACCTGGGCGAGTACAACATCAACGAGGAGACCATCGGGCTTATCGAAGGTGGCCTCAACTCGGGTATCGATCTCCTGAAACTACGCAAGTACGCCAAGATCGGCGCCCCGCTGAACTCTGCCACCGTCACCAGTGTGGCGCAGCATGCCAGCGCCGCCGACCGCGTCGAAGCGTACATGGACATCGAGCTGCCCAAGCCTCTCAACCGCATCGGACTCCACCTCATCAGTACCTAGGACCGACGTGCAGAACCCCGAGTCCACCCCTCTCAACCACGCACGCTTGGCCGGCACCCAAAGTGCGTTGGTTGAGCTCGGCTTAGCCGATTACGAAAAAGTCGCCTTCTTGGGAGCACTAGCGCGCCTAGGCCTAGGTGGCGCCGCCAAAGCTGGCGTTGGTACCGCCGCCAAAGCGAGCGGCAAAAAAGGCCTCATGAGCGGCCTCAGCTGGCTCAACACGCAAGCCTCCAAGCCTCTCGCCGCCATAGGCCGACGTACCATGCGCCAACTCGGGCAATACTCCCCCCGGGCGGCCGGCATCGGGTCACGCCTCGGTAAAGGTATGGCCAGCGACATGGTCGGCTTCGGGACCTTCACCGGTGGCATCGAAGCCGCCATGGCCGACCCCGGCGAGCGTATGAAGGCCTTCGGGAAAGGCTTCGGCTCTGGTGCCCTCATGGGCGGTGCCTGGGCCGGCGGACGTAACGCCGCGCGCATGGGCCTTCGCAAAGCCATGGGCAGCGGCGGCGCCGCACGTCTCGCGGACCTGCAACGTTTCGGCCTCACCGGCGGCTACAAAGCTGGACTCGGCAAAGGTGGCGTTCCTCTCACGAAAGCCCAACGCGCTCTCCGCGGACTCAAGGGCACCGGCACAGCCTTGGGACTCGGGGGCAGCGCCTTCGCCGCTTCGGACATCGCGGGGGCACCTTTCGGCCAAAGCATGCTGCTCAACCGTCCGGAAACCCCCAAGACCTTCTACCAGTACCCCCAAACCTACGGTCCTATGATCGCCGGGCATGGATTACGCCCTACTGTTGGTTATCCAAATGTGCCACAATTAGGACAGCTAAGAAGTCAGGGCTACCCCTGGCAGAGATAGAGGAGTCAAGTCATGCCCAAGACTGGCATCACGCGCAACCTGACCACCTGGTACATGCAGGATAACTATGTTGAGCGCGTCATGGACAATGCCGCCTACACCGCCGCTCATCCCGACGACACCCTGGTCATGGCTGGCCCCCCGCGCACCCCCGGGCCACCGTCTGGCAACAGATCAACCCGCGTGGCAACCCTGTCACCTTCGACCATCGACGACCAGATCCTCGCGATTGGTCACCTGCAACAGGTGCAGTTCACCCAGCAGAAACCAACCCAGCCGGTGATGGCCATCGGCTCCGGCCGTACCTTCTTCGTTTCGGGAAAGGCCCAGGGCAGCTGCACGTTGGGGCGTCTCTTCGTCAACGGCCGCAACCTGATGCGCGTCCTGAATCACAACGTACGCCGGTCGGGGCTGGACGTGGGCAAGTTCGACGACCGACCCGCCCGTACGAAGGGCAAC
>DATKUU010000199.1:0-2111 GCA_035530455.1 Phycisphaerae bacterium
CGCGGCGCGGGGAACATCCTCGGGGCCGAACAGTCCGGCCACATTGCCGCCATCGGCTACGAACTCTACTGCCGGTTGCTCGAGACAGCCGTCCGGCGGTCCCAGGGCCTGGCGGAACCCGACCGCCGGCGGGCCGACGTCCGGCTGGACCTTCCGGCGTTCTTCCCCAAGACGTACGTGCCGACCGAAAGCCAGCGCATCAGCCTGTACCGGCAACTGGAGCGTGCGGCCTCGGTGGACGTGCTTCGCGACGTCGCCGACGAGATTGGCGACATGTTTGGTCCGATGCCGGCGGAGGTGGCGAATCTCGTGGACCTGGAAGAGGTGCGGCTCCTGGCCGGCCGGGCCCGCATCGCCGCCATTCACCGCAAGGGGGCCGACCTGGTGATGACCGCCGAGAGCGCCCGCGCCGTCGAGGCCCTCTTCGCGCGGTGCGCCGACCCGGAGGTCCGCCGGGCCGGGACCGTCCGGGTGATCGACGGGCAGACGGTGCTGTGGCGGCTCGGGGAGGATCGGGGCGCCGAGGGGGCGCTGGGGCTGCTGAAGAAGTGGCTTGCCGGGGCGCCGGGGGGCAACTAGAATACGCCTCTTGCGGAATTCCTTTTTCGAGGCGGTCGCAATGCGATGGGCGGCATGGGTGTTGGCGGCGGGATTGGCGGCCGGCTGCGGCCGCGCCCGCGACGAGGGAGGCCTCGGGGCGCTTGAGCCTCGGATGGCGACGAGCGGCGGCGAATATGCCGCCGACTCCGCCTCCGTCGAGTCCGAGGTCAGCCCCGCTCGCCGGGCCGCGCCCGGCGAAACGCTGGCGAAACCCGTGCGCGGCGGCTCCGCGCCGGACGCGACGCGGGCGAGCCCGGACGGCGACGCAGCGTATAAGGCGCGGCTGGAGGAAGTGCCGATTCCCGTGCCGCCCAGCCGAACGCCCCTGGTGGCCTACGAGGAGGCGGGCGAGGTGCGGCTCGTCGACGCGGTTCTCGCGGAGGTCAACGAGGAGGTCATCACGCGGGAGGATATTTTCGGGCCCCTCCGGTCCCAGATGCGCCAGTGGCGCAAGGAACTGCCGCCGGAGGAGTTCGAGGGCCGGTGCCGCGCGGTCGTGGACCTGAGGTTGCGCGAGGCGATCAGCGAACGGCTGGTGATCCAGGAGGCGAAGCGGCGCCTTTCGGACGCCCAGAAAGAGGAACTCGAGGCGACGCTCGGCCAGGTGCTCAAGGACCTCGTCGCCGGGGCCGGCAGCATGCTCCTGCTGGAGGAGCGCCTCAAGGCCGAGGGGTCCACGGTCGAGAAGACGATGGAGCGGGAGCGCGAGCGCATCCTGGTGCAGCGGTTCCTGCGCGAGCGCATCGCTCCCACGATCCATATTACCCGGTCCGAATTGCTGGACTACTACAACAAGGTCCGGGCGCAGCGGTATGAGAAGGAGGCGCGGATTCAGATGCGGCTGATTATGATTCGCAAGAGTGAGTTTCCCGAGGAGGCGCAGGCGCGGGCGTTGGCCGACGCCGTCCTCAAACGGGCGGAGTCGGGCGAGGATTTCGCGAAACTCGCCCGGCAATACAGCCGCGACGCCATGGCCGAGAAGGGCGGCGACTGGGGCTACGTGACGCAGGGGGCGTTCGGCGTCCGGGCCGTCAACGACGCGCTGTTCGCGCTCGGCCGGGGCGGGATCGCCCCTCTCGTCGAGACCGCCGACGCCTTCTACATCGTCAAGGCCGAGGACCGCCAGGACGGGCGGACCGTTCCTTTCACCGAAGTCCAGGCCGAAATGGAAGACCAGATCCGCGACGCCAAGTACAACGAAACCGTCTCCCGCTACATTCAGGACCTGTACGCGAAATCGTACGTCCGGGTCCGGCGTGAGAATCTGTAGGGAGCGCCATGCCACAAGTCACGTTTCTTCCTTACGGGATACGGCTCGAGGTGCCGCGCGGGACGAGCCTGCTGGCGGCGGCGGACGAGGCGGCCGAGAGCGTGCCCGACGATTTTTTTGCAGGCGAATTGTGCGAAGGTCGGCACGAGTGCGGCAACTGCAGCGTCGAGGTCCTCCAGGGGGCCGAGAACCTTTCGCCCGTGACGGCCTCGGAGCGCGCGCTCCTGGACGCGCTCGGCCT
>DATKUU010000200.1:0-2078 GCA_035530455.1 Phycisphaerae bacterium
ATTTCTTTCCGTCAGGCGCAGCCTGCCGTTCTTGATCTTTGACAGCGTATCCGGCGCCAGGCGGAGTTTTTCCGCGAATGCCTGGACCATAAGACCGGAGTGGGCAATCACTTGCGTCAGCCTAGCACAGAAATCCTGCTCATTGGGGTTTTCTCCTTGACAAAGGCGGCTCAGACAGGATAAACTCGCCTGTTAGTTAGATTGGCACCGTAATTAGGTAGGGTATCACGAATGAGCCCGATTGATAAGTGTCCCAAACACGCGGCCACCCAACGGTTACGTCGCCCGAGCGATCTCCCGCAGGACCTGGCGGACGCTGTTTCCGCGCTGGGCATCACCTATGAGGACATCGCGCTCAGCTATTCCCGAGCCACCCAACGCGAGTTCCCGGTCCGCACGAACTTCATCACGCAGGTCGTCAACGGGCACTGCGCCTGTCCTGCTCTGCTCCGTCGCATCATCAAGCAGAGGGTTAACACTGCGCGTGCGCGGGCCGTGCTGGCCGCTACAACAGTTCAGTCTACCCCTGAGGAGTCCGCGCGCCAATGATTCCGACGGTCCGTGCCCCCGGGGCCATCCACACTGAATCCACTTCGCCGGCCGGGCTGCCGCTGCCTGGGCTGCCTGCGCTGCCCACGCCCGGACGGCGTCCTCCCACGGCGGGGAGCGTTCCGCCCGACTCGGAACGCTCCTTCGCCGCCTTCGTGAGACGCGGGAACGCGCGGTTCCTGGCCATGCCGCGCGACGTGCGTGACGCACTCATGGACCGTCTCACCGCCGCCTTTCTGCGCAGGGGTCGGCCACGACTCCCCGCCACCCCGCCGTGCAGGAGCGCCCCGCCGTGCAGGAGCGCCCCGCTCGTGCACCGTGCCCAAGTGCTCTTCCTTGTGCATCCAGAGCAGGAGGGGCACGCGTGAGCCCCCAGCCCCCAACCCTCAGCGATACCGAAGCGGCGGCCGTTCTGGCCGTTCTGCCCGCGCTGGGGGGCGCCGGCGTCGTTGTCATCCAGTCGCCGGCCGTCTGGGGGCCGGCGGCAATAGTGCAGGAGCGCTACGGCATCGGCAAGGACAAGCTGCGCGCACTCTGGCAGGCCGGTTACGTGCGGCGGGCCAAACTGGGCAAGGAGCGGAACTGCGCGGCTGTTTACTTCCTCGCCGACATAGACCTCGCGCTGAAATGCCTGGCGGAGGGGCGGACCCCTCCCACGCCGTCCCTCCCCAGGCGCACGGTGAAACGACAATGACCACATCTCAACACCCTTCGACAAGCTCAGGGCAGGCATCGAACACGGAGACACGGAGAACGACAACGGCATGCAAGAACGCGGACTGACGATTTACCTGGACATGGACGGCGTCGTGGTGGACCTCGTGGGGCCGATCCTCGACCTCTACTCCTCGCGCCACCTGCTCGACGAATGGCCGAAGGGCAGCTACGACCTCGACGTGATCCTGGACGTCGGCCGGGGCGAATTGTGGGAGCGAGTGAACGCGATGCCGGTGTCGTGGTGGGAATGGCTGCCCGCGTTCCGGTGGCTCGACACCCTCTGGGAAGGGCTTCAGCCGTTCGGCCCCGTCACCATCCTGTCGCTGCCGCAGGAAACGGACGCCTGCGTCTTGGGCAAACGGCGCTGGCTCGACCGGAAGATTGGCCCCGGCCTCGATGTGGTGCTCTCGGGCCGGAAGACACGCCTCGCGCGTCCCGGCGCCGTGCTGATCGACGACAGCGAACACCACATCCGCGACTGGGAAGCCGCCGGCGGGCACGGCATCCTGTTCCCGCAGGTTTGGAACCCCGCCGAGCCGATCATCGACGGCCGGCGTTACGGCTGCCCCGCGGAATACACACTCGAACGGCTCCGCCGGATATCCGACGAGACACGGAGAACGACAACGGCATGCAAGAACGCGGACTGACAACTGACAACTCTCCGGAGGCCTGAACATGCCGTGGCGAGTGATAGTGCACGACTTCAACAAGTTCCGCGTCCCTGAGCCCACCCCGGACGAGACGCTGGAGAAGCGGCTGAACGATGAGAAGTTCACAACCATCGACAAGGTGGTGGCGACCACGTTTTC
>DATKUU010000201.1:0-4474 GCA_035530455.1 Phycisphaerae bacterium
CCTCTTTGGCACGCTGAATTGCCACGAGCGCGGCGTCACGCCCTGTACGATAGCCAAGCCGACGGTCATCGGCCCTTCCATTGAATGAAACACGGAGCCGCCGCCGTAGCGCTCTGACAGGCCGACGTAGCCCGCCTACCATTCGGGGCCGGGCGTTATCCATGCGTCAGGGTGCCAGATGCCCGTCATCGTCAGTCCTTGTTCAGAAACAAGTGCCGGAACGCCCACACGGACAGGCCGACGCCCGCCCACCAGAGGACGGAGTGCCGGAGGATCGGCCGTACCTGCTCCGTGAGGGTGTCGCCCTTATCCTTATCCTTGACCGCCCACAGCTCGAGCGCGATGCCGGCCGCGACCCACAGGCGCCAGGCCCACTTGAACCAATTGCTCGGCATCATTTCTTCCCGTTGACTCGCTGGTGGATGTTGATCGCGACGCCGTTCACTCCCTTCAGCACGCCGTAAGCCGTCAGGGAGGCGCCGAATGCGAGCCAGAGCTCCCGCGGCACCTCTCGATCGGACATCGCCAATACCGCGATCAGGGCCAGCATCCCGCCGGACAGGAGGCCGACGATGATGTGGTCCAGTAGTTTCAGGAACCGTTCTACGCCATCGTTCACTTTTCTCGTCCCCTCGCCCGGGAATCGTCGCCGCAATTCCTCGAGCTTGAATCTCTCGCTAAGTCGTCTTGCCCCATTACCTTGTTACCTCCGCCAAGAGTGTCAGCACGCCGTAGACCAGGATTGTCTCAAGGCCAGCAGTAGTTCGCTTGCAGTCGTAGGCGTACCTGCCGGGTTGCAGGGCGCTCGCTGTGTCCGTATCAGCCAGGGCGACCTGGAATACGCCGGTCGCCCCGCCCGTGATGGTGATGCCGGCACCGACGGTTTTCTCAATGAGGGCAACCGTGCTTTCCGGCGTTTCCCGGACGGTGAAGGCAAGCGTCCAGCCGGCGATGTTCGTAACGGGCGTCAGGGTAATTTCCAGGATCTTGTCTTCATCCCGGAACATGGAAATGTCTTGGTTCTCAGCCATAGGTTGCCTCCAAATCTAATTGCGGTTCGTAGGACGCGGACAGCGCGATAGATGATTCCTGTGATGCGGAGAGCGACAGGGTGAACTCGTAGGACGCGGACAGCGCGATAACGGCCGGCGTCTCCGTGCTGACGGTGGGGAGCAACGCCCCCGCCGTCGCTGTGGCCGTGACAGCCAGAATGATCGGCGCCCCGATAGTAGTGACCGTGGGGATTGGCGCCGCCGCGGTCGCTGTGGCGGGAACGGCCAGGACCGTTGCTGTCCAGATCGCCGTGATACTTGGCAGGGGACAGGCAGCAGTCGCGGTAGCCGTCACCGCCAAGACCGTTGGGCTGCGGACAGCGGAGACCGTCGGTAGCGGGGCGTCCGCTGTGGCGATGGCGGTAACAGCGGTGACGGTAGCACTTTGGCCCGTGCTGATGGCGGGCAGCGGGGCCTCCGCATCTGCCGTCGCCGGGACCGCCGGCACTGTCGGACTGCGGACGGTTGTGATCGCGGGAAGCAAGGCGGCTGCGATCGCTTCCGCCGTGACAGCTTCGACCGTCGCACCAAGCCCGGTAGTGATAGTCGGCAGCAGCGCTTCCGCCGTGGCAGTCGCCGCCACCGCAAGGATCGTGGGGCTGCGGATGGTCGTGATGGTAGGGAGCAAGGCATCCGCCCCAGCCTCAGCAGTCACGGCCAAGACCGTGATGCCGCCTTCGGTGGTGATCGTCGGCAACAGCGCCTCCGCGGTCGCCGTCGCTGTCACCGCTAAGACTGTTGGGCTGCGGACAGTTGTTATCGTAGGGAGCGGGCACGTAGCCGTCGCGATGGCGGTGACGGCAAGAACCGTCGCATTCCCAATAGCTGTAATCGTGGGGAGCGGGCAGGCTGCTGTTGCCTCAGCAGTAACGGCGAGGACAGTCGGGCTTCTGACGCCCGTGATCGTGGGGAGTGGCGCGGCTGCCGTAGCCTCTGCTGTGACAGCCGTGACGGTTGGGCTGCGGACGGCGGCTATCGTAGGTAGCAAGGCGCTTGCCGTAGCGAGAGCAGCCACGGCCAGGATGGTCTTGAATATCCCTACCGCTGGGATGGGCGCCGCTGCTGTCGCCTCTGCCGGCACTGCCAAGATGGTCGCACTACGGATAGCCGTTACGGTGGGGAGCGGGGCGGCTGCGGTTGCCGCCGCTGTTACGGCAAGGACGGTGGCGGCTGCGCCAGCCGAGTATTCGATGTAGAGCTTCGGACCCCACACGTTGCCTATATCATCCCAAGAGCGGATATTCTGATAATGGTAGCCGCTTGCCGCCCTATTGCGTATTTGGAGCATGACAGCATCGTTGGTGATGGTGTATGAGTCCACCAACTCCTGGAAGATTGCATTCAGGGAACCGGATTGCCTCCAGCCATTGATATCCAGCGCACCATCCCAATTGACTCCCGCAGTCGTCAGGATAGCGGCATCGGCGTCGAACTCTTGGTAGGTTGTCGGTGCTGCTGGGTTGTCTTCGTCAACGCCGTATATCGTTCGCAGAGGGGTCCCCGTAGCGGCGCCAGAAGGGTAGGCCTCGATGTAGGAGACGCCGATGGTGCCCGCAAGTGTTACACCAGTCCACCGACAGAAACCATCGTAGATGGTGGTAGCGCCATAGCGACCGACAATGAAGTTGGTTCCACTAGTGGTGAAGGTGGTGGCATTATAACGGAATCCATCATCCCCGCTCGCCCCAACCTGCACGCTCACCGTTGGGTCGATCTCGATAGGGAAGACAAGGCCAGTGGTATCGAGGGTGATCGTCACGGTGCCGGAGGTAAGGTCGAAGGTGCAGTCGCGCTCGGCCCCCGCCGCGTCAACGGCAGTCGGCAGGCACATCTCCGCGATAGGCACGCCATCCGCCAGCAGGAACCGTCCCTGCCGCGTCAGGCCGACTAGGGCAACATCGAAGCTGATGCTGGTGGGTGCCTGCGCATCCTTGAGGAGAAGGAGGAACTTGACGCATGTGCCGCCGGAAAAGAGTTTGGCGGCGACGTGGGGCCTGTCCCATGCCAGATAGTTCTCTCCGCGCTGCGGGGTCCCGAGTTTGGGTAGCGCGGAGAACTCGACGTAGCGGGACAGGTCGTAACGGTTCGGGTAGAGGCGCCGCCTACCGTCCTCACCCATGCGCAGCAGGTGGCCGGTAGCGCCCGTGCGGACGCTGAACCCCTCGGCGCCATCGTCCTGAAGGGCGGTGTCTATCTCCTGCCACGCGCCCTTGTCGTCCTTGTAGTGCAGCGCCCCGATGACGGCGTTCAGGACAAACCGCTGCCTGCCATCAAGATCGGGGAGCTGATGCCGGAGATGGCTCCGCCCACGCTCGATGAGAACGGCGTCGGGATGCTGTACGGCAACCGCCGCCCGAATATCGGACGCTGGATTTCCCATCGTCCCGCTTTCTCTGGCCTATGCCGCGTTCGCCGCCGTGATCGTCGCTATCCCGTTGGCGTGCCAGGTGATGGTAAAGTCGCCGGCGGTGCTCACCTCGTCCGCGCCGAAGTCTACCCAGGTCAGCAGCGGATTGGTTGCGGCGGTGCCCGGCGTGGAATCGTAGACGACGGCTCGCCTCGCGGTAATGGTCGACGCTTCCCATACGGTGTCATCGCCGTCCAGCTTGATCACGTTCTCCGTATTGGCGATGCTCGGCGTGCCGAGAGCGTGACCGCCCGCAACGTACCCGTCGCCTACGACTTCGTTCGTCACGTCATCGAAGTAGTCGTGGGCGTCCTGATCGGGCGTGTAGGTCGATGTGGTCAACGCGACCTTGATGGCATCTGCGGCGAAGTCCACCTCCTTGTTGAAGGCTGCGAGGAACCCCTTTGCGTACCAATATGCTGTTACGGCCATTTCTTACCTCTCCTGAATCTCGCGCACCTTCTCCGGGTGCGCCGCTATGCAGCCCGCCGCGTGAGCCTGAAAGTCTTCCCAGGCGAATCTCTTGTCACAAAACGGACAATGATGCTGGACGGCTTCCCTTCTTGGCCCCGCGACTGCCTGCGCTGGAACTGCGAAAATCCTTGCGTCCTTTCTCATTCTTCGCGCCCTTTCGGTTATTCAATCCAGGCGTGCGGCCGTTATCCGATAGTGCCGCTTGCCTACCTTCACGATGATTGAGCCAGTGCCAGCCGTGGCGGTGATGCCCTGCGGCGCCCGCTTCATCTCCGCAACGTCGGTTACGTTGCGCCGGAGAACGCCGAGGCCGCGGCGTTGCTTCGATTGTCCGATGAGTCGCCGTCTAGCCATCGAGTACCTTCACTTCGAGGTCGCAGGTCCCGACGCCCGGCTGCATCTCCATGATGCGAACGCGCCGGTCCAGCGTGCCCCAGGCCGTTTTGTGGACCATCCGCACGATGCTCCCGACAGGTAAGGCCGCCCAGTCGATGTTCTCATTGATGCTCAGGGACAGTGTTTCGCTCGCGTCGAGCGGCGC
>DATKUU010000202.1:0-8288 GCA_035530455.1 Phycisphaerae bacterium
GCTGTGGGTCTGGCGGTCCGCCGAGGAAGCCGCCCTCGACGCCCTGTACTCGGCGTTCCTGGCGCCGTACCTGTTCTGGGGGCTGGCGCGTCTGCGGGGCCCGCTTGGGCTGGCGCCGGCCGCGACCGCCGAGTGACTCCCCGCCGCGCCCGCCTTGATTTTGCCCGCCTGTCGGCGTAGGATGCCCGCCCGACGCCAATGCCCTGCGGACCCTTGCGATGTATGCGACGCGCCTGAAATCCGTCCTCATTCTGCTCGGCCTCGGAGCCGCCGTCCTCCTGGTGTTTCTGTTTCGCCTCCAGGTGCTCCAGGGCGACCGCTACCGCGAGGCGGCCGAGGAACGCCTCAAGCGCCCGCCCGGGTTCCATCCGACGATCCGCGGCACGATCTACGACCGCCACGGCGTGGCGCTGGCCCAGGACACCGGCGCGTTCGACGTGGCGATCTACTTCCCGTTCATCGGGATGAAGGAGGAGTTCGTTGCGCGGCAGGCGCGGGCGTGGGGCGTGGCCGAGGCCGAGGTCCGCCTCCGCATGGAACGCATGTGGCAGGAACTGGCCCGTCTGACGAATATCCCTCCGGAGGAACTTGCCCGCCGCGTCGAAATCATCCGCCGGCGGGTCGAGGTCATCCGCCAGATGGTGGCCGAGACCCACGGCCGGCAAATCCTCGTCCGCGAGGAAACCTACGGCCAGGAGACGAGCATCCCCCATCCGCTCGTGTACGACGTGGACCTTGCGATTGTCAGCGTCATCGGTTCGCAGCCCGAGCAGTTCCCCGGCCTGGCGCTCCTGCCCACAAGCAAGCGCGAGTATCCCTACGGCGGCGTCGCGCCGCACCTGATGGGCAGCCTCGGCGAAGTGACCCAGGAGGAACTCCAGGGCCGTCTCGGGGCCGAGTACCCGCCCGGCCACCTCAAGCGCTACTGGCCGGGCGACCTCGTCGGCCGCGGAGGCGTCGAGGCCGCCGCCGAGCCTCTCCTGCGCGGGGAGCGCGGCCTGTACCGCAAGGGCATCGAGGGCGATTTCCTCGAAGACATCCCACCCAAGCCGGGAGGCGACGTGCACCTGACGCTCGACATCGCCCTTCAGGCCGACGTCGAGGTGATCCTCGACCGCGGCGCCGCCGGACGCCGCGCCGTCGGTGCCGCCGTCGTCCTCGATTGCACGACGGGTGAAGTGCTCGTGCTGGCGTCCGCGCCGCGCTACGACGTCCGCCATTTCGAAGCCGACTATCCCGACCTCGTCCGCGACCCCGCCAAGCCGCTTTTCCACCGTGCTGTCGCCGGACAATATCCGCTCGGCTCCGTTTTCAAGGCCGTGACCTCCACGGCCGCGCTCCACGAAGGCGTTCTGGTGCCCCACACGCCCCTGACGTGCAACGGCATTCTCGACCCGGCCCACCCTAACCGCTTCCGGTGCCACATCTATCCGAGCGGCCACGGGACGATCGAACTGAGGACCGCCATCAAAAAGTCCTGCAACGTCTTCTTCTACCAGGTGGGGATGCTGCTGGGCCGGCGCGAGGGCCTGACGGCCGCGCGCGACTGTCTCGTCGGGTGGGCCGAACGCATGGGCCTAGGGGCAGCCCCCTGGCACGGGCCTGCCGGGCGAGGCGAGCGGGTCCATCCAGGTCAACGACCCGCGGAACCTCGCCGTCGGACAGGGTGAACTCCTGGTCACCCCCATCCAGGTGGCGCAACTGTACGGCCTGGTGGCGACGGACGGACGGATGCCTCCCTTGAGGCTCGTTCGGGAACTCGCGCCACCTCCGGACGCGGGACGCCCGGGCCTGAACCTGAACCCCAAATACATGGCCGTCATCCGCGATGCGTTCGCGGCGGTGGTGAACGAGGAAGGCGGTACGGGGTACAACTATGCGAGGTCGCCGGAGGTGCGCATCGCCGGCAAGACGGGCACCGCCCAGGCGGGCTCCGGCGCCGACCACGCGTGGTTCGCGGGCTTTGCGCCCGCGGAGAATCCGAAGATCGCCTTCTCGGTAATCATTGAGCACGGCGGGCACGGGGGCGAGACGGCCGGGCCCGTCGCCCGCGAGATCGTCGAGGCCTGCAAGACCCACGGATACCTGGACGACCGGCCGACCGGAAATCCGCGGCCTGTTCCGACGAGTTCGCCGTCCGACCCGCCGGTCCGCAAGCCGCTCGGCTAGCGTTCTTGGTCCAGCCGTGCCAAGAGATCCCGAACCGCAAGGCCGGTCACGGGGTCGCGGGCGTCGGGGGCGATCTCGGCGAGCGGCTCCAGAACAAATCGCCGCTCGCGCAGCCGCGGGTGCGGAATCACAAGCGAGTCGGTTTCCAAAATGGTCTCGCCGTAGAGCAGGATGTCGAGGTCCATCTGGCGCGGTCCCCAGCGCGGTCCCGGCTTGCGTCCGAGCGCGCGTTCGATGCGCTTCAGTTCCTCCAGGAGCGCCTCGGGTGCAAGGTCGGTTTCGATTTCCGCGGCGGCGTTGAGAAACTCCCCCTGGCCGGGAGGGCCGCCGACGGGCTCGGTTTCGAGGAAGGAACTGACGGCCGAGACGGTGATTTGCGGATGGGCGCGGAGCGCCTCGATCGCCGCTTCGAGGTTCCGCCGGCGGTCGCCGAGATTGGAACCCAAGCCGAGGTATACCGTCGTCATGGCCGATGCTCGAAGGTTTGGAAGCCTCCAACAAGAAGGGTGGCACGGGCAGCTTGTCTGCCCGTGCACTGGCGGACAAGCCGCCAGTGCCACCCCGGCTACGATCGTTTAGAGTCTGAGCCGTTGGATGCGTTCGGCGGCTTCGGCCAGGCGCGCTTCGTCCACGCAGAGGGCGAACCGGACGTACCCTTCGCCGTGCGGCCCGTAGCCGATGCCCGGCGTCGCGACGATGTCCGCCTCCTCCAGCAGCCGCGCGGCAAACGTCGCCGAATCCAGCCCCTTCGGGCACGTCACCCAGACGTAGAAAGTTGCCTCAGGCCGGTTGACCTTGAGGCCGGCGTCCTGGAGGGCGCGGATGAGGAGGTCGCGCCGCCGGCGATACATCGCGCGCAAGGCGTGGATTTCCGGGCGGTCGTAGCCTTCGAGCGCCGCCGCCCCCGCCCGCTGGATCGCGCCGAAGACGCCGTTGTCCATGTTGCTCTTGATCTGGACGAGGCTCGCGATCGCCTGGGCGTTGCCCGCCACCCATCCGCACCGCCACCCCGTCATGTTGAACGTTTTGGAGCAGGAATGGAACTCCAGCGCGACGTCCTTCGCCCCGTCCACCTGGAGGATGCTGACGGGCGGCTCCTCGAAATAGACCTCGCTGTAGGCGGCGTCCTGGGCGACGAGGATGCGGTGCTTGCGAGCCCACGCGACCGCCTTTTCGTAGAACTCCAGAGGCGCCGCCGCGGCCGTCGGATTGTTGGGATAGTTGAGGTAAATAAGTTTCGCCCGTGCGAGCGTCTTCGCGTCGATTGCCGCCAGGTCCGGCAGGTAATGGCGCTCGGCCGTGATGGGAAACCGCACGACCTCGCCCCCCGCGAACTGGATGCTGGAGTTATAGACGGGGTACCCCGGGTCGGGCGCTAGACCGACGTCGCCCGGGTTCATCACCGCCAGCGGCAGGTGCGAGAGCGTCTCTTTGGAGCCCTGGGCCGGCAGGATCTCCGTCGCCGGGTCCAGGCCGACGCCGAAACGCTTCCGGAACCACCGCGCGATGGTCTCGCGAAAATGCGCATCGCCCCGGTCGAGGGCGTACTGGTGCGTGGCGGGGTCCTCGACGGCCCTTTGCATGGCCTCGATGATGAACTGCGGCGTGGGGGTGTCGGGGTCGCCTATGCCTAAGTTGATGACGGGCCTGCCTGCCGCGACGGCCGCCTTCTTCTTGCGGTCAATTTCGGCGAAGAGGTACGGCGGCAGGGCCTTCAGCCGGTCGCTCTGCGTTTGCATGGTCGCTTGCCTTATTTGCGCTATGGACGGCGCGAGGGCAGGCATTCTAGATGGCCGGCGGCCGAGCGGCAAGCCGAAAACGACTTGCGGGCGGGAGGGCTAGAGCGTGGACTGCGGGTCCACGTCAATCGCCAGTTCCGCCCCGGAGGGGACGGCTTCGTCGGCGGGAGAAAAGAGTTGCCGCCAGGCCACGGTTGGCGTAATGTTGCCAGCGAGGAGGACGCGGTGTCATGGCTCCTGCGATTCGCGTGGACCCAGACCGGGTGGCGCAGTTCTGCCGCAAGTGGAAGATCGCCGAACTCGCCCTGTTCGGATCCGTCTTGAGGCCGGATTTTAAGGCGGACAGCGACGTGGACGTGCTGGTGCGTTTTGCCCCCGACGCCGACGTGGGCCTTCTGGACCACTTGGCCATGGAGGAAGAACTGTCGGCGATTCTGGGGCGCCCGGTGGACTTGGTGAGCCGGCGGGCTGTGGAGCGCAGCCGCAACCAAATCCGGCGCGAGGCGATCCTTTCGCGGGCGGAGCCAATCTATGGCGCGCGATGAAGCGACGGTCGTGGATATTCTGAACGCCGCTCGACTCGCCCGGACCTTTGTGGAAGGGATGGACAAAGCCGCCTTCCTGAAAGATGCGAAGACCCAGTCGGCCGTCCTGCATCAGTTGCTGGTTCTCGGCGAAGCGGTGCGGCGCCTCAGCGAACCTTTCCGCGCGCGCCACCCGCGGATTCCGTGGCGCTTGATGGGCGGCATGCGCAACAAACTCATCCACGAATATGACGACGTGGATTTGGAAGAGGTGTGGAAGACGCTGACCGCCGACGTCCCGGCCGTCCAGGCGGCGCTTGAAACGGAACCGCACGGCACGGTCTAGCCCCCCCACGCATCTGCCTCGCAGGGCTTCCCTACAGCGTGGACTGCGGGTCCACGTCAATCGCCAGTTCCACCCCGGAGGGGACGGTCAGGTCGGCGCGCACCGAGTCCCACAGGTGCAGGAGCGCCTTGGCCGAGCGAGCCTTCAGGAGCAGGTGGTACCGCCAATACCGGCTGTGTTTGGCGACGGGGCACGGTTGCGGGCCGAGGATCGTCAGGCCCGCGATGCGTGCCGGCTCAGCCAGGCGTTCGGCGACCTGGCGGATGCCTTCGGCCGCTTTCGAGCGCGACTTCGAGCGGACGATGATCCGCGCGAGGCGGCCGAACGGCGGATACCCGCGCGCCCGGCGGGCCGCCAGTTCGTCCTTGGCGAACGATTCGTAGTCGTGCTTGGCCGCCAACTGGATCGCCAGGTGTTCCGGCTGGAAGGTCTGGACGAAGACCTGGCCGCCCTTGGGTCCGCGTCCTGCGCGGCCGGCGACCTGCATGATGAGTTGGAACGTCCGCTCGTTGGCGCGGAAGTCGGGCAGGCTGAGGGCCGTGTCCGCGTTCACCACGCCGACGACCGTCACGTTCGGGAAGTCCAGTCCCTTGGCCACCATCTGGGTGCCCAGGAGGACGTCCAGTTCGCCGTCGCGGAACGCCGCCAGGACGCTCTCGTGGCCGCCGCGCTTGCGCATGGCGTCGGCGTCCATCCGGCCGACGCGGATCTCCGGGAACTTCCGCAGGACCTCTTCCTCGACGCGCTGGGTTCCCATGCCCCAGTAGTTGACCGTCTCGGCCGAGCAGGCGGGGCACGCGGCGGGGGGCTTGGCGGTCTTTCCGCACCAGTGGCACTGGGCGACGGCGGGCTTGGCGTGGTACGTCATGCCCACGTCGCAGTCCGGGCATCGAAGAATCCACCCGCACCGGACGCAGAACAGGTGCGTCGCCCATCCGCGGCGGTTCAGAAAGAGGATCGTCTGCTCGCCGCTATGTCGGGCCTTGGTGATAGCCGTCTCCAGCGCGCGGGAGAGGATGTGGCTGCCCTTGCGCTCGCCTGCTTCTTTGCGCATGTCCACGATGTGGACGGGCGGCATCGGCCGGCCGCCGATGCGCCGGGTCAGGCGCGCCTCCTGGTAATGGTCGCTCTTCCGGCAGTTGTGGTACGATTCGAGGCTGGGGGTGGCGCTACCGAGGACGACCGGCACGCCGACCAGGTGCGCCCGCATGACGGCGACGTCGCGCGCATGATACCGCGGCGCGGTTTCCTGCTTGAACGAGTTCTCGTGTTCCTCGTCAATAACCACAAGCCCTAAGTCGCGGACCGGTGCGAAGACGGCGCTTCGGGCGCCGATGACGATGTCGGCCCGGCCTTCGGCGATGTCGCGCCATTGCCGGTGCCGCTCCACCTCCGTCAGGTGCGAGTGCAGGACCGCCACCTGCGTAAACCGCGCGCGGAACCGGCGAATGGTCTGCGGCGTCAGCGCGATCTCCGGCACCAGCATGATCGCCTGCCGGCCCTGCGCCACCACCTCCGCAATCGCCTCCAGGTACACTTCGGTCTTGCCGGAGCCTGTCACGCCGTTCAGCACCACCACGCCGAACGCGTCGGCGGCGAGTTGATTCTTGATCCGCTGGAGGGCCAACTGCTGTTCGCTCGTCAGGTGGATCGGTTTCGGCTCTTCCAGGGGGATGAACAGGTCCCGCGAGAACTCGTCCACTTGGCGGGTCTCAATTCGCACGAGGCCCTTCTCTGCGAGGCTCTTGATGACGGCGGCGGTGCAGCCGGCCTGGCGCGCCAGTTCCCGCGGCGCGAGCGCCGTGCTGCCCTCGGCCAGGAGGTCAAGCACGCGCCGCTGCTTGGACAGGATCCGGCCCGCCTCCGACTCCGGCTTCTCGGTCCGGACCACGAGTTGGACTGTCCGGAACCCCGCACGCCGCTTCACCGCCGCCGGCAGGATCCCCTCGAACACTTGGCCGATAGGCGTCACGTAGTAACGGCTCATCCAGAAGGCCAGGTTCACGAGGTCCTCGGAAAGGAGCGGTTCGGCGTCCACGGCCTCGGCGACTTCCTTGACCTTTGCCAGGTCCGTCGTCTCTACGCCCGCGACGACCCAGCCGACCTGCTTGCGGTTCTTCGGCCCGAAGGGGACGCGGACGCGCTGGCCCGCGAAGAGCCGGCCGCGGAGCGCCTCCGGAACAGCGTAGGTAAAGGTGCGGTCCAGGCCGATCGGCAGGGCCACCTGGACCAACGGAGTTTCCAGGGGCGTACGGACGGTCTGGTCGGTTTCGGGCATGGTTAGTGTGCTCATGGCGCTAGGAGACATCGGCACAGTCGAGGCGGCGACTTGAGCCGCTCATTGTCCGCGGCCCCGGTGCCGACGCGCCAGTTCGCGCGCGACGTCTCGCTGGCTCTCGCGCTGCTTGATGGCCTCGCGCTTGTCGTACTGGCGCTTGCCGCGGGCCACCGCCAGATCGACTTTCGCCCACCCGCGCTTAAAGTACACCGCCAGGGGGACGAGGGTCATCCCCTTTTCGACGGCCCGTCCGAGAAAGCGCGAGATCTCGCGCCGCTTCAGCAACAACTTCCGCGCCCGACGCGGATCGTGGCCGAACTGGCCCGCTTGGGTGTACGGGCCGATGTGCACGTTGTAGAGCCACACCTCGCCGTTCTGCACCCGTGCGAACGCTTCGTCCAGACTGCACTTGCCCTCCCGGAGGGCCTTGACCTCCGACCCTTCCAGGACGAGGCCCGCTTCGATCGTCTCGTCAATCGTGTAATTGAAACGGGCCTTCCTGTTTCGGATCTTCGGCGTCTTGGCGGCCATGGCGGCATTATAGCGGAAAGGGGCCGCTTGCGCCGACGCCCTTTCCCGCAAAAACCGGCCTTGCGTCCTCCGCGTTTTCGGCTTAGAATACCTTTGGGCTGTGGGGGCATGTCCGGCCGGAAAGGGTGGCGCGATGCGCACAGTCGTTCTGGTGCTGGCGGGGCTTCTTTTGACCGGGTGGGCCGTGGCTGCCGAGGCGCCCGAGGCCGCAGGCTCCGACGCCCAGTTCTTCAGCGAACTGGGCTATAAGGACGTCGCCACCGTTGCCGACGCCGCACGCGCCCTCGCCATCTTCGTCAGCCAGGGCGCCGAGTCGGGCGCCGACTTCGAGGCCGCCCGGCAGTACCTTCGCGGCCAGGGCGTTTCGGACGGTTGGCTCGACGGCGCCCAGGCCGACAATCCCCTCCAGAAGGGCCATCTGGCGTCTCTCGTCTGCCGCGCCCTCGGCATCAAGGGCGGCCTGTGGATGTGCCTGTTCGGTCCGCAGCCGCGCCTCGCCCTCCGCGAGTGTGTGTACCTGGAACTGATGGTCCGCGGGGCGGAGTACCAGCACGTGACGGGCGGTGAACTGGTCGGCGTCATTGACCGGGCCGACCGCTTCCGCCTCGAACGCGAAGGAAAGGAAATCCCCAAACTCGAAGGTCGTCCGAGCGGGGCGGCGGCCGAGGCGGAGGAGCAGCCATGACCCGAGCGATGCTCGT
>DATKUU010000203.1:0-4563 GCA_035530455.1 Phycisphaerae bacterium
GTGGGATATCTGGTATCGCCCCGGCCTGACCGACGTTCCCGTCGGGGCCTGGGGCAGCCTAAGAATATCAATTACCGGAACACTCAAGACAGCATAGGAGAATAGTCATGGCAGCAGGCGATCTCGTACCGTTCATGTGCAGTTCCGCCAAGCACCCGACCGAGGCCGTCGCCGGCATCCGGGCGGCGGCGATCATCGTCACCGGCGTGACGGGCGAGGACCCCGGCCCGGCCGGGGCCGTCGGCGGGCCGGCCGAGGTGCTGCTCCAGAAACAGCGGATCGAGGTGACGCTGCTGGGCAACAACCCCAACGCCCTCCGGGCCCTGGTGGGGGCGGCGGCGGCCAACCTGGTGATCGGCTACAAGGGCGCCGCCGGCGCCAGCGAGACCCACACACTCAAGAACGTGTCCTTTGCCGACTTCGTCGGCCAGCTCGAGGTCCGCGACCCCGACACCGGCGGGCCGGTGTCGATGTTCGGGGTTCGCGGCGTCGGCCAGTGGGGCGCCGCCGACACCCTGGCCCTAATGTGGCTCACGGCGTGAGCAGGCGTAGGGCGGGGCTACCGCCCCGCCTAGGGACCAGGGACCAGGGACCAGGGACCTGGGACCTGGGATTTGGGGTTTGGAGCTTGTTTGAGATTTGAGGTTTGGAGCTTGGGCTCGTGCCCGACGAAGTGAAAATTCCGGTACGGACGCCCGGGGCCGCCCAGGCCCGCCAGGAGCTTTCCGGCGTCGCCGCCGCCGAGCAGAAGGTCGGCCATGCCGGCCGCCGCGCCGGCAAGGAGACCAAGGAAGGCGCCGACCAGGCCAAGCGCGGCCTGGGCGAGATGGGAGGCGCCGTAGACGATGTCGGCCGGCGGTTCGGGCTCAACCTGGCGGCGCTGATGAACTGGAAGCTCGCGGCGGTTGCCGCCGTCGCTGCCGTGGTGGAGGGGGTCCGCCGCGCCCTCCGGACCATGCGCGAATTCAACCGGGAGGCGCGGCAGGCGTATCGTGAGTTCGTCGACCTGACCCGCCAGGCCCAGACCGGGGCCCTGGCGCAACTGCGGGGAGAGCAGGCCGCCGAGACGGTCAAATGGATGCACCGTACGGCCCAGGAGTACACCATCAGCCCCGAGGAGGCCAGGGACGCGGCTTTTATCGTCGAGTCCGGCCTGCAGGAGCTGGGGCCCGAGGGGATGAAGGGCGTAGAGGCGGACATCTTCCAGGCGATGCGCGGGTACCGGGCTCCCGGGGCGGCCATGGGCACGCTGGCCATCGCCGCCCGGCAGGCGGGGCTGGCCTACACGCGGCCGGAGTTTCAGCGTTTCTTTGCCAAGTCCGCCCGGGCCGCCGAGACCTCCAAGGTCACGCTGGGAGTCGTGGCCGACATCGCCTCCCAACTGCTCCCGGCGGCTGTCGCCGCCGGGATCGATCCCGACTACTTCCTGTCCATGATCGCCGCCATGAGCTTCCGGATCCCCGAGCCCGGCCGGCTGCGCACGGCCGTCGAGCAGTTCATCCGGGCCGCGGGTGTCCCCAGCGAACCGCTGGCGGGCTACGCCCAGCAGCTCGGCCGGCCGCCGACGGCGGCGGAGACGATGGAGTTCCAGGGGAGGCTGATCTCGGAAGCGACCCGGCGCGGCGGGCCACAGGGGAGGACCGCCATGGCCGCGCAGCTCGGCGTGCCGGCCGAGATCGCGCAGGTCTATGCCGCCGCTTTCGATCCGGAGGTCCAGCGGATGCTCCACGAGCGCCAGCGCGCCCTTGGCGGCGTGACCTGGAAGGACACGGTCGCGGCGCGCTACCGGCAGGTGCGGGCGACGCCGGAAAGCCGCGAGTACGCCAGCAGGATGGGCGCAAAGCTGGCCGAGCAGCAGGCGGGCGGGACGCAGGCGGCCGCAACGGAGATTGAGAACTGGGCCAAGGGCGAGGCCGCCCGCCGAATGGCCGCGGGAGAGAATATCTCCGGCGTGTGGGAGTCGATCGCCGGAAAGGGCGCCGCCGCCGAGAGGCTGACCCAGGAGCGCATGGGGGAGATGCTGTGGGAGATCTCGCAGCGCAAGGACGTCGGCGGTGACGTGCAAAGGCAGGCCAGGCGGCTGGCCTTCGAGATGAGACTGGGCGCGGATGCATCCGTGGAGGCCAGGGCCGGAGCGCTCATACAGATCAACTACATCGGCGGGTCGCACACCCACGGCGTCTACAAGGACCCCGCCGGCCGGCCCGTGGAGAGGATGGCGCCGTGAGAGACCAGGGACCAGGGACTAGGGACTCGGGACCAGGCTTCGCCACGGCAAAGCCGGGCTTCGCCCGGGCGACGCCGGGCAACAGGGCCCTTCGTGAGATTCGTGTAATTCGTGGACTATGCCTGAGAACGTAAACGGACAAGACCTGTTCGGCTCCGGCGGGCACGTCTGGAGCTGGGGCGAGCGGCGGCGGACGCGGAAGCGGCTGTCGACCACCGCCGTCGCCGGCGAGGTCTCCATGGTGATCGGCCTGGGGGCGCGGCCGCTGACCATCCAGGGCCTTGGGCGGGCCCCGGCCCTGCTGAAGGTCGCCGGCCACGGCACGCGGGCTTTGGCCGACGCCGCCATGGACGTCCTGGTCGCGGCCATCGAGGACCTGATCGACCTGGGCACAGAGTGCACGTGGGAGGACGACTGCGGGCGCACCGGCTCGGTGCTGGTGCTGGAGGAGTACTCCCCCGTCGGCGACCGCCAGTACAACAGCGCCGGCGGGACCTGGACCGCCTGGCAATCCTACCGCGTGCGGGCGACCGAGCTGTGGGGCCGCCCGTGAGGCACGGGCGGACTTGGGATTTGAGAGTTGGAGCTTGTTTGTGATTTGCGATTTGAGATTTGGAGCTTGCTTCACCTTTGGAGCTTGCCCTCGTGACTGACGAAGACCAACGCGTTCCGCTCTCGGGCCTGGTGATCGGCTACCGTGCACTGCACGGCAGGCGGCTCGCCCCGCCGGTGGACTTCGGCTGCTTCGCCGCCCCCGCCGACACGGGCGTCCTGGTCCCCCTCCAGGTCAGCGACGCCATCGCCCCGGAGGTCGCCCGGGCCAAGGTCGAGCTGAACCTGCCCCTGCTGAAGCTGCACGCCTGGCAGTGGCGGCAGGCGGTCAGCGTCGACGACTACGTCGCCATCGTCTCGGACCACCCCGACCCGGCCGAGGCCTACACTCCCTTCTGCGGCTTCATCGTCGACCCGGACTTCACCTTCGGCGCCGACGACGAGGGCTGCGTGCTGACCGCCGTCAGCCCCGCCTTCCGGCTCAAGCGGGACGTGATCGTCTACGGCCGCTGGATGATCGACGGCAACGGGGACCTCCGCCACTGCTCCGGCCTGCCGTGCGCCTTCAACGCCGGCGGCAAGCCCAACTGCCACCCGGACCTCCAGGACGTTTCGCCGCTGGGCATCATCCGCCGGCCGCCGCCGGAGTGGGACGGGCGCACGGGCGTGCCCGTCTTCACCTACGACGGCGATCCGAACGCGGGCTTCTGGACGGCCCCGCAGATCTTCGAATATCTGATGTGGCTGTACAACGGCTTCGAGACCTGGGTCCGCAACTACGACCTCCTCCTGGCGGACTACGCCCGCGACGAGATGATCGTCCTGGCCACGGAGGGCGTGTCCCTGTGGGACGCCCTGCACGCGGCCGCCGACAAGGCCGACTACGACGTGGGCGAGTGGTTCCTCAACGACGGGGCGGGCATCCCGTATTCGCAAATCGTGATCGTCCGCCGGCACTGCGGCCGGGCGGTGACGGTCCGCCATCAGCCGGTCAGCCCCGACGGCGCGATGCAGAACCTGCGGCTGGAGGGGACGAACCTGTTCTCGGCCTCCATCGCCGAGCCGACCAGCTCCTGCGTGACTGTACCCATCGTCGCCGGCGGCCGCGACGTGTACGAGATCACCGTTGACCTGGACCCGGTCTGGCAGCCGGACTGGCTGGAGCTGCCCGCCGGCAGCCGCATCGTCGCCCCCGACGAGAAGGGCCACACGCCGGCAATGCACGAGGAGTACTGCAAGCGGTACGTGGCCGGCGGCGAGGACTTCCCCCTGTACGCCGACTGCGGCCGGCTCTGGGACGCCAACACCGACGGCCGCTACTGCGACGCCCCCTGGAGCCTCGCCGTCTGCAACGTCGCCGCTCTGGCGGGCGAGGAATCGGGCACCTGGCCGGTGATGACGCATTCGCCCCTGCCGCTGCTGTCGCGCGGGGGTCCGGGCGGGGCGCAAATGGAGACCTTCCTGGAGCTGAGCTGGGACGGCGGGGCGCATTGGCACGGCATGTGGGGCTATGAGCTGTTGGACGATCGCCTGGGGGTGCGCCTGACCATGGAGAACCTGGCCGGCGTGGTCCGGCCCCCGGTCGACGCCGACGACCTGCCCGACCCGATCACCGAGAACCTGTTCTACAAGCTGCTGGAGCTGCCCTGCTACATCCGGATGCGGCTGACCGTCTGCGTGGCCGGGCCCAGCCGCAACGTGGTCGCCCCGGCCCGGCGGGAGGCGGCCGGCACCAGCTTCGCGACCGTCGCCTGGTTCGATCGCCAGACGGCCGGGCAGCGGCG
>DATKUU010000204.1:0-2082 GCA_035530455.1 Phycisphaerae bacterium
CTCGTCGCCAAGCACAAGGGCGGCCGTCTCGTCGGAAATCGTCGCCGGTTCGTACCAGTAGTCGAGATAGATGGTGTAACTGGCGTCGGGGATCGGGTCCAGGTAGACGCTGCCGCCGATGATCGCGTAACTGACCGGCTCGCCCCTCACGGCGTTTGCGACCTCCTGATAGGCCCGCACCGTGTCCGGGTCCGATACGCTCAGCGTTGAGTCGTCGGCCCGATACAGCCTGTCCGCGATTCGGAAATCCGCCGGCAGGGCCTTGGACTTGAGCCCGACCGTGAAGGCCAGCGTGGTCGAGTCCGTCTTGTGCAGGTCCGGCCATTTGGCCTGACCGCCGATGAGCCGCAGGGCTTCGGTGATGTTGTCGTTCGCCCCGTTCAGCGCCACGCTGAGGCTGAGCCTGCTGTTGAGTGCCGCCCGTATGGTTGCGCCGGTCATCTTCATGCTCCCAATCGGCCTCCGGGGCGGCCGGACCCAATCCGACCGCCCCTCGGGCCTGTATGACAAAGCGACCGAAGTCGCCGGGCAGCTACTACGTCGAAGCCGCCGTGTCCACAGCCATCACGCCGTAGTCGATGGAGTTGAACTCCGGTCGGCCAACAGCTATGATGGTTTGCAGGCACCGGCCCTTCTGAGTGCCGTACTCGAACGTCTTGTCCACGAAGTTCGGCATGGAGCCGTAGGCGTGAACCGCCGCGCCGGCACCGCAGAACAGCGAACGGCATGCCGTGGTGCCGTTCTTTACCACGTCGGTTGACTCGAAGGCGTTGGTAGCACTTGCACCGGCGCCGTCGCCAAGTCTCGACGCGACTCGCGGGTACTCAAACAGGGCCACGTCGTTGTAAATGCCCAGTGCGTTGCGGAAAATCGGGTTCTCCGCGCCGCGGGCAGCCGCGTTCATCTGGGCTTCCTTCCAGGTGATGTTGACGCTGGCCCCGGCGTCGTACCGCAGGTCGCGGACCTGTTTGGGATGCAGGAAGGCGTAGTACATCTCCCTGCCGCCCACGACGATGGGGCGCATGGTCGGGCCGCTGGAATCGTCCATCGCTTGTCGCCGGGCCTCGTCGATCATCTCGAACGACATGTACTCAGCCGCGTCGAGGGCCGCATCGGTGGTCCTGAACGTGGTGGTACCGGCCTTGGTGCCGCCGACGAGCTTGCGGCTGGGGGCCGTGCCGGTGACGATCTGGACCGTTCCGCCGTCATCGACCATGCTGATGCCGGCCATCGCGTTGTAGGTCGCCAGGTCAAGCGCCCTGGCCCACCACAGGCCCAGGTTGGCCGTCATGGAGTCGGAAACGCTGAACGCGGGCTGCCGCTCCATCAGCTTGCCGATGGTTCGGACAGAATGCGCCCATTCCAGGAGCGTAATCGCCCAGGAATATGCGTTTATCGCCTCCTCGTTTCCTTCCAGGGTGCGGACGGTGTTTTGCCCGCTTCCTCCCTGTGCGGCCGTTGCCTTTTGGACGCGGCCGTTGCCGGACAGCGGGGAGAGGATCGGGAATGTGATGGTGTCGCCCAAGGTGCGCGACAAGTCCATCTTGACTTGAACAAGGGCGTTCGGGTCCGAAAGAACCACGTCCTGCTTGTCGTTCATCGCCGGGTCGAACGCCTTGCCCCATAAGCCGATGAACTTGGAGAAGTACATCTTGCCCAGGCCGTACTTGAAGAACTGCCTGGACCACTGTTTTACGACAAGGGCGCCAGCGCCGCCTGCCATACCGTAAACTGAAGTAAGTGCCATGATAACTACCTTTCCGCCGCCTCGCCCTTACGGGGCGTTGAGGTCGGCGAGCAATTCGCTGATTTCGGCGGGTTCTCCGCCCGTGTCGGGAGACTGGCCCTTTGCCAGCCTCTCCGCGTGAACGCCGGCCTCGACCTTCGCGGCCTGGGCCAGCGCCTGCTTCGCCTCCGGCAACCGTGCCGTGGCGTACTCCCAGACGGCCCTTACGGGGTCCGGTTCGGAGAGCAGTTCTTGCAAGAGAGCGGGCCGGGAAGCCTTGAGGGTTTCGACGGCCTTGTTGACGATGACGGCGGTATTGACGCCGGCGGGGATGCTCCCGGCCTTCTGCTCGGCCG
>DATKUU010000205.1:0-4047 GCA_035530455.1 Phycisphaerae bacterium
GCCCCCTGCTCCCGAGTCCCTTCCCCCCACCATGGGCGTCGAATGCTTCGTCGCCAATTTTACCGTCGTCTGCACCAATGACAAAACGCTCAAGGACGCCGTTCAAGACATCCGGCTGTACAAAGGCGACCTCATCCTGGACAAGATCAGCGGCACCGATCTGCAAACCCTCAACGGCGGCGATTCGGGAGGCCACATGTCACGCAGTGTGTTCCGCAAGAGCGAAAAACGCGGATCCCGAAACAACTCGGACATTCTTGTCCTCTATGTGGGCGATTGGCAGACTGACGACTCCGAAACCCCCAACACGGTGCGCTCGCAGCCCAGCCTCGCCAACTCGGCCGTTCCCATTCGCTTCCCCAATTGCGTGCCCGAGGACAAGTTAGGGTGGGGCCTTCCCGTTCGGGCTCCGACAGGCAGCAAGTTCAAGGCTTTCGCGCGCGTCGGCGACCTGAACCAGGTCCTGCGGTTCACGCCGGGCGGCGACCCCTGGATTGTCACCGTCAGCAGAACCCCGCGCAGCGCCGAGGCCAACGTCAAGTTCGACTGGATGAAGGACATCGGCAACCTCAGCGCCAGTGGCACCGCCGCCGCCTACGCCGCCAACGTCCTCTCGGCCGGCGGGCCCTGGGTGGACGAACTCGACAACGATGGGGACGGAAAGACCGACGCTGCGGACAAGGGCCTCAGCAACGCCACGGAGGCGGGCGCCCCCGAGTTCCGCGTCGCCGGCATGATCAACCTCAACACCGCCACAGACGAGACTCTCGACGCTCTGGGGTCGGGCACAGGCACAGGCGCGGCCGGGCTAAGGAACAAGGTCATCGCGCTCCGCGGCACACCTGGAAGCCCGACCCCCATCAAGAGCCCGGCCCAGATCCTCCAGGTCCTCACCGGCTCCGGCGCAGGCGTCGAAGGCAGAGATGAGCCTTTCACGCGCATCTCCAACATCGCCACGGTCCGCAGCGACACGTTCAGCATCTACGGCACGGTCCAGGTTGTGGACCCCGCCAGCCAGCCCTCACCGCGCACGGGCAACATCCCCGACTCCGGCATCGTCCGCAGCCGACGGTTCTGGGCCCTCGTGGACCGCTCCCCTGCCCTGGCTTTCCCACCCACGGATAGCAAATTCATCCGGCCGCGCATCCTCAACTTCCAGTGGCTGGATTAATTCAGTAACGAAGTAACGTGGTGACGCAGTGACGAAGACGGGCCGGGACTTTCCCCGCGTGGAGCGGCATAAGGCCGGAGGGGGACGGACGCGCCTCCGTTACTACGTCACTGCGTTACTTCGTCACTGTGCCAAGATCCGCATTCAACCGCTCCCCCTGTGACGGTATACTCCCACCCATGGACCTCGTGCGACTGGCGCACCCCTGGGTTCTCGTCTTTCTCCTGCCCGCCTGGGGGCTTATTGTCTGGTCGGTCTTTCGGTCGGCCGTGCGCCGGCCCGGGGCCGTCGGCCGGGCGGCCTTGGCGTGTCTGGCAGCGGCGCTCCTGCTCCACGCGCTGGCAAGGCCGTCGGTCCGCATCGCAGCGCCTCCGTCCATCCTCATCGTTCAGGACATCTCGCCAAGCATGGCGCTCGCTGGCGCTTCGGCGGACGCGCTCGCTCCCTGGGCTTCCGCCCTCGCCGACTCTCCCGTCGGCCTCGTCCAGTTCGACACCCGCGCGGCGCTCAAGGTGCGGCCCACAACCGGGTCCGCGGCGGCGACAGCCGAGGCCTTTCGTTCACCTCCGAATACGGACGCCGACACCGACATCGCTGCCGCCCTGCGGGAAGCCGCGCTCGCCCTGCCCCGCGGCCGGGGTCTCCTGGTCCTTTGGACCGACGCCCGGGAAACGCGCGGCGACGCCGCACGCGCCGCCGCACGCCTCGCCGCCGGGGGCGTCACGGTCCACGCCATCCTCCCCCTTCTGGACTCGCCGAGCGACGCGCGCGTCGTCGCCGTCCAGGCGCCGGCCGCAATCGAGGCCGCCGCAACCGTCCGGATTCGCGTCCGCCTCGCCGCCACACGGCCGATGGACGCCGTCGTCCGGCTGCGGCGTCTGCCCACCGGGCCCGTGCCCGAGGCCGTGTGGGAGCGGCGGACCCGGCTCGAACCGGACCTGGGGGCGGACCTCCTTTTCGAAGATGCCCCGCCCGCCGAGGGTCTCACCACCTACCAGGCCGAGGTCGCCGCCCTTCGACAGGCTCAGGGCGGCCCCGAGCCGTTCGACCATGCTCACGGCCCTGAGCCTGTCGAAGGGCAAGGTCGAGGGGCCGCCGAAGCGGATGTCGTCGCCCCAAACAACCGTGCCTCATGCACTGTCCGCGTCGGCCCGGCACGCGCGGTGCTCTACGTTCATTCGGGACTGCAATCGGGCCCACTGTTTGCCCTTGTGTCGCAAGCGGCATCGGGCGCGCCGGTTCGGACGGTGGCGGCTCACGCAGTTCCCCTGCCGCCGGCGCTCGACACCTCAGTCGTCGTCCTCGACAACGTCTCGGCGTGGGCGCTGGGGCAGGAGGCGTCCGAACGTCTGGCCCAGGTGGTGACGCGGGCGGGCGTCGGCCTCCTGGCGGTGGGGGGCGATGCCGCGTTCTCGGCCGGCGGCTACGCGGAGTCGCCGATTGAGGACATTCTCCCCGTCTCCAGCCGGACCGGCCGGCGGCCGCCGCTCGAACTGGTGCTCGTGGTGGACGCAAGCGGTTCCATGAACGAGGCGGTGGGGGACGTGCGGAAACTCGTGCTCGCCAAGCAGGCGGTGCTGGCGCTCGGGCCGGCGCTGGGCGAAGGGGACCATGTCGGCGTCGTCGCCTTCGCAGGCGAACCCCGTGTCGTTTCGCCGCTCGTTCCGACCGCCGACTGGGAGACGCTCCGCCACGACCTCCTCGCCCTGGAGGCGGGCGGCGGGACGCGCATCACCCCCGCTGTCGAACGCGCCGCCGAGATGCTCTCCCCGCCTGCGGGGCCGGCGGACGCGACCGTGCGGCATCTCGTGCTCCTGAGCGACGGCCGGAGCGAGGACTTCGATTGTCCGCGGCTGGCGGCGCTGTGCAGGGCACGAGCGGCGAGCGTCTCGGTCGTCGCCACGGGCGCCGATGCCGACCTGGAGCGTCTGGGCCGGTTGGCCGAGCAGACGGGCGGACGGCTCTATCGGTCGGCGGACCTGGCGCGCCTGGCGGAGACATTCCTTGCGGACCTGGCCTGGGCGCGAGGCGAAGGGCTGCGCGAAGAAGTACGTCCGGCCGGGTGGTTGCGTCCCGAACCCATCTGGCAAGGACCTGGAAATTCACTCCCGCCAGTTCCCGCCTACAACGAGACGCGGCCCAAAGAAGGCGCGGACGTACACTGGATAGCAGGACCATTGCCGCGCGAGCGAAGGTTCTTCCAAGCGCCGCTTCTGGCCACGTGGCGCCGGGGTCTGGGGAAGGCCGCCGCCATGCCCTGGCCTGCGGGGCACGCGAGCGGCACCTGGATGGCCGACGGCCGGCTCGCACGAGACTTGGCGGAGGTTCTCCTTTGGCTGCGGAGTCCGGGCGAGCCGGCCGATTGGTCGGCCGGGCTCGTGGAGCGTGACGGCCGGTGGCGGATCCGCGTCGAGGAATCGCCGTCGGCCGTCGCCGCGGTCCCCCGCCGGTTCACAGCCGCGGTCTTTGAGTCGGGGGCTTCCACGGCGCAAGACGTACGGCTCGACGCGGTGGGACCCGGCCTTTACGAGGCGGACATCGGGCCGCGGAGCGCCCAAGCCGCTTCATTGGCCATCTACGCCGAGGACGCCCCGGGCGTGCAGGCCTGCCTGGCGCTGCCGGGGCTCCCGCCGCGCGAGTACGAGCGTTTCGGCGTGGACCGCAAGCGCCTGGAGACCATCGTCCGGGCAGGCGGGGGACAGATCCACGAGACGATCGCATCGCTCGCCGATGGCGTCGCCAAAGCCGAGGCGCAAGGGGAAGAGCCCGTGGGGATTTATCTGGTATGGGCGGCCGGCGCGGTGGTTCTGGCGCTGGTTGCGGGACGTTTGGCGGGACGCCTGTAGGCGGGCTAGGGGATGGGGTCGAGCAGCGAC
>DATKUU010000206.1:0-3744 GCA_035530455.1 Phycisphaerae bacterium
ACTATCCGCCGACGCACGAGTGGGGCCCGGCTTGGCACGTTGACCCGACGCCCGACGACGACACAAACGCCGACGACTACATCCTGCTGGATATGGTCCCCGCTGGCCTCGCCTGGGATAACTGCTTCTCCGTCGAGGGCGAAGACGTGCACCTGTTCCAGTCGCCCGCCACCGCCGAGACCAGCTTCAACGGCGAGACGTACACTCTCTATGATTCGGATCCCATGCCGCAGACGATCCCCGAGCCGGCCTGCCTGGCGGTGCTGCTCGCCGGAGCCTGCTTTCTGCTTCGCCGCAAGCCGGCGTAGCAAGGACCGAGACCCATGAGACGTGCCGCCGTCGTGATCGTCTTGCTCGTCGGTCTTGGCTCGATCCTCGCACAGTGCCTTGTGCCTCCGTGGCGAACTCCGAACGTCACAGGCGGCATAGCCGCGCGCTATACGCACGCCCCCCGCATCGTCGGCTACAACCAGCTCGGGTATCATCCGCTCTGGAATCCGCCGGACGTCAGCGCCGAGATCGACCTGGTTCGCCTCTGCGTGCCCTGCGTGGCCGTCATTGTGTTTTGCTCTGGCGTCTTCGGAATACACGTCGTACTCTCTCATCGTCATCGTCAGTTGTGAAACGCCGTCGCCCAGACGTTGCCGGCGAGCGTCTTGCTCTTGTAGTGCAGGTGCGTCATGCCCGGGGAACAGACAATCTCGTGCGTGCCCGGCTCGTACCAGGCTCCGTCCGTTGACGGCGCACTGTCCGAGTCGGTGCAGACCAGGAACATGTCTTGATCGACCGTCACGTGCAGCATCCGGCAGCCTGCGGTAATGGCAATCGCGTCGCCGTTGTCCCAGCTCGTTGACGTGACTTTCGTGCCCAGGGCCGTCTGCTGCTGCGGTGCAGGGGCTTTGCCGTCCGATCCAACCACCTGCCCGATCACTCTTGGTTCGCTCATGTCGTCTCCCTCGTGTAGATCGTCCCGGCCGGTCTGCAGATCGGCCGGAAGGCCGGCTGTTCACTCTGTATTATAGGCAGAAGATACACAGGCTGCACAGTCATTATTGCAGACACAAGATACATAGGCTGCGCAGTCAACGCAAGGGCAATCTGACAATTTCTCTCAGAGGGCCGCTACGGGGCATTTCCGGGGACACGGCCGTCTGGCCGTGGGAGGGGCCGGTCAGAGCAGCTCGTCGGCTACGCGGCCGGCTGGGGGCCAAGGGCGTGCTTCTGGCGCCTCGTGGCGGCCCGAGCCGGTCCGGGGTCCGGGCCCGCCGGCCGGGGAGCTGGGGGCGCCGTGGCGGCTCCTGAGCGCTGGGGGCCGTCCATTGGTGGTGGCGCGGCGGGTGGGCGGCGACGGCGGGGCTCTGGGGCATCCTGGCACGCCCGGGCAGCCGCTACGCCTCTGGGATCATCCCGAGAGCGACGATCTCCCGGAAAACGTGCTTGGGGGCCGTCCGCCGGCGGGCTCGTCGATTCTGGGCGGCGGCTCTGGGTCCAGAGGGGGGTTGCGCGGGCTCTGTCCCCCGCGGCCCTCACAGCTCGACCTTCGCCAGGATCTCCGCCTTGACCGCCGGCGACAGGCTCGGCCATGCGTCGATCACGCGCTGAAGCTCGGGGTCGGAATCGGTCGCCTCGGGGCCGTTTTTCGGGCTGGGCGCTGCGCATGCGCTGCGCGCTGCGCGGTCGGATTCCGTATCAGCTTGTGTTTGCGGGAGTTGCGAAGATGCGGCTTCGGTTCCGAAGACCGATGCTCTATCCAATTGAGCTACGGGCGCATGTGCTTCGTTTCCCCCTGCCGTACCGCATTTTCCCTTTGTTCGCAAGGGTTTTCTGCCCTCGTCCACTGCCGCCTTGATTGTCGCAGGTACACGCACGGAATCGCAGGAAGGCGCACCTGCGCGCTGCGCATGCGCTGCGCGCTGTCCGCCCGTTGCCGGCCGCGCCTCTGGCGATGCCGTCGCGTCATCGGTGCCGGTCGCCCGAGCCGCCTCCCGATCCGGCTTCCTGGGCGTCACGTCCGGCAAGGCGTCCAGCCCGGCCGTCCTGTCGTGGACGCCGAGGTGGGTGTAGACGTTCATCGTCAGCTTTGGGTCGGAGTGCCGGGCAAGGTCTTGGCAGACCTTCACGCTCGCCCCGCTCCGGACCACGGCGGAAATGTACTGATGCCTCAGCGCGTGGAAGTCGAACACGCGGCCGGCAACGTCGCGGTACGGGATGCCGGCGGCTTCCAGGTCCACCTTCAGCATCTTGGCGGGCTTGTCCCGCAGACCGAACACAGGCTTGCCAGCCGGCTTCTCGGCCAACCACGGGCCCAGCAGGTCCGCGAGGTCTTGCCGGATGGGCTGCTCGTCGCGGCGTCGGTGCTTGCTGTAGCCGGCTTCGACCGTCACCATTGCGGGCTGCGTGGACAGCTTGAACGACTCCGGCGTCAGGCTCCGGCACTCGTTCGCCCGAAATCCCGTACCGGCGGCAAGGCAGTACAGCACCGAACGGTCGCGGCCGGGCATCCCCCAGACGACCGGGCCGTGGTCCGCGGCCGAGATCAGAGCTGCAAGCTCGTCCTCGGACAGAATCCGCCGCGTGTGCCGGCGGTCCAGGGCGACGTTGAAGCCGCTCAAGTGTGCGAGGGCGTCTTCCCGGACCCGCTTGTCGCGCCACAGCCAGCGCGTGAGCTGCTTTATCCCCCGAAGGTGATGGTTGCAGCTCTGCAGGGACAGGCCGGTCTCGTCCTCACCACGAAGTTCGCCAACCGCCCGCTGCACGGCCGATGCGGTCAGGTCGCTGATCCGCTCGGCCTTGCACAGCTCGATCACTCGGAGCGCCCGAGAGCGCACCATCCCCGCGTGCTTCTTCGTCGCCTTCCTAGCGAGAATGTCCGCGTGGAAGTCCGCCAGATGCCCGCCGGCCACCTTCCCGTCGCCGTCCTTGACGACAAGGGGCTTCTTCTCGGCCGCTGCGTAGCGGTCGGCCCGGGTGTCGATGATGCCCCGCCGGCGGAGTTCCACTTCGCCTTCCAGCCGAGCGGCGATCTGATCGGAGACGGTCTTGCTGGCGGCCCCGGTGACGACGCGCCGCGCGCCGTTCTCATCCGCGTAGGCAATCAGCCACTTGCCCGCCTTCCGGCCCTTTCGCTTGAATACGCTTGCCATTGTCTCACTTGCCCTTTCTCGCCCGCCTCTTGGGCGTCAGCTCCAGGCCCAACACCTCGGCCAGCTTCGCCGCGGTGTCCAGCCGGATGGTCCGGCTGCGGTTCACGAAACGCGACAGGACAGCTTCCGTAACGCCACTGAGCTTCCATAGAGCGTAACGGGACATGCCCGCCTGCAAAATCGCCTGCCGTAATTGGTCCTCGATGTCCGTCTTTTTTGCCATGACGATGCAATAGTAGCAGGCCCGAGCCGCCTTGTCAAGGGGCAAGTACGAATTTCCCTGTTTTTTTTCGGGCTGTCATCACGGCACGGCCCTGCTCATCGTTCTGCCCGTTGTCGTTTGAGCCAGGCGGCGACTTCTTCTCTGGGAAAGCGCGTCAGTCGCTTTCCGAACCTGATTGTCGGCAACGGGTCATGCACTCGGGCGGCCAGTCGCCAGACAGTTGCCACATGGACGCCGAGCATGTTGGCGACCTGGGCGCAGGTAAAGCATTTCAGCCGGCCCGTCGCGGGGTCGGATGGTAGCGCCTGCCGGACGCCCTTCTTGCTTTTCATCGCCTATCGCTTCGTCCTGCCCCCTGTGTTTGGGGAGTGCGGGATA
>DATKUU010000207.1:0-4410 GCA_035530455.1 Phycisphaerae bacterium
TCCGCTGGCCGTCCTGGGTCTGAAGCCGGCGGACGGGCTCAAGTTGAAGGGTGACTTCGGCGTCACCCACGGCGACCCGTCCGGCACCCGGACACGCCTGCGGTCATACTGGTCGAACCAGCACACCGGCATCGTGGACGATGCGGTGTTCGAACTGATGATGGAACCCAAAAACTGGGGAACCATCCAGTTTTAAGCGGTCCGACATAAATTTTGCGCGGTGGGTCTCAGGACCCAACGCGCAGGGGAAGCGGCCCCGTGCGCAGCGCGGCGGCTACGCTGCATCGAGGGCCCCCGCTGTGCACAAGCCCCGAGGCTATCCAAGGCCGAGACCATCTTGTATCAACACACGCGCCGCGGCGTCAAGTTGCTGTCGCCCCAGGTTATCCCGAGTTCGGCCGGCCGACTTTCTGCGAAACCGCCGGCGCGGATCCGTGTTCGATTCAGTAACCAAGGAGGATGGCCCATGCGGATACGGATCAGGAACCTGACGTTCGTTGCCCTTGCGGTTGCGATCGTGGCGGTGGATACGGCCTTGGCGGGTCCGACCCCCGCTCCGCCGCCTTCCGCGGCATCCCTTGCGGCGGCCGTGCAACCGGCCGCAAAGGAGCCCGCCTCCGCGGCCGCATCGGGCCACGATTGGCCGCAGTGGCGCGGGCCGGATCGAAACGGCGCCGTGCCGCCGGGCGGGCCTGCCATCGCCGACAAGTGGCCGCAGGAAGGTCCGGCGAAGTTGTGGCAGAGCGAGCCTGTCGCCAGCGGCCCCCCCAGCGGCCCGGCCGTCGGCGTCTCGGGCGCCGGCCTTGGGAGCCCCGTCGTGGCCGGCGGCCGCGTCTATCTCTATGCGAACGACGGCCAGGACGTGTTTTATTGCTTCGACGCCGCCACGGGCAAGACCCTCTGGAAGAAGACGTTTGCCGCCCCCGTCAGCGGCGCGTCCAACACCGTTTGCGTTGCGGGAGAGAAGTTGTATGGACTTGGCGGCGGCGGCACGGCCTATTGCCTCAATGCCAAGACCGGCGACGAAATCTGGAAAACCCCCGGCCTCGGCGGCTACAAGTGTTCCTCATTCCTTGTGGCCGAAGGTAAGGCCGTGGTGCTGGGCGAAGTGCTGACGGCCCTGAACGCCGACACCGGCCAGGTCGTCTGGAAACAGGAACAGATCAAGTCCGGGAAGGAGGGGGCGAATTCCCCCGCCCTCTGGAAGAGCGGCGGAAAGGCCTACGTCATCCAGAACGAACTGGAAAGAGGGGTCTTCTGCGCGGACCTGACGGACGGCCGTGTGGTCTGGAAGGCCGATGGCGGCAGTTACTCTACCGCATGCATCGAGGGCGACCGCATGGTCCTGGGGGTCAACGATAAAATCATAGCCTACCGCCTGTCGGCGTCCGGCGCGGAGAAACTCTGGACGGCGCAAAGAGGGGGAGACCGGGCCTCCTCCCCGATCCTCTACAAGGATCATGTCTACACCGTGGCCGGCAGCCGTGCCCAGTGCGTCGAACTCAGGACCGGCAAGGTTCTTTGGGACGGCTCGCCCGGCGGCGGCGAGATATCCTCGCCCGTCCTCGTCAACGACAAGATGGTGGGTGTGTGGGAAAGCGGCAACGCCCTGGTGATGATCCGCGCCACCCCGGAAAAGTATGAGATGTTGGGCAAGGTCAACGTGCCCGGCGCGCACTGCACGTCGCCGGCGGTGGCCGACGGCAAACTTTATGTGAGGTTGAAAGACGCGGTGGCGTGCTACGACCTCGTCAACCCGGTCCCCGCCGCCAAACCGGAAAAGAAGTGACCGGAATCCGCGGCGCCATGAACGATCCGCGCGACGACCGGTGGATGGTCAAGACCCGCCGCGCTGTGCTTAGGCAAACTTGATTCACTCTAAGCCGCGGCATCGTTGACCCTTGTGGAAACCGGTATGGATTGGCGTTGACAGCGGGCCGTAGCACGATATTTTTTGTTCGGACGGTATCGGGCTCGCGGAGCGCAGCGCGTGCCGCCGCCACAAGGCAGTGGCGATTCACCTGGAGGAGGCAGCCGTGGCCAGCGAAGTCAAGCCGCCGTTTGATATCCTCTGCGACGAGAAGACGGGCCAGGTGGCGTCGGTCCGGCTCTACGGCCAGGACCTGCTCGACCCGGGCCGGCCGTGCGAGTCGGAGTTGTGGGTCAATGGGCATCCCCTGCCCCTGCGGCCTCACGTGGACCCGAATCAGCCGGCCCAGCCGCACCTCAAGGGCGAACGGTTCGTGAACCAGTTCTCCGGGTGGGGCCTGGTGCTGGCTCGGACAATGGGCCAGCGGCTCGGCCTGAAGCACCAGTGCTACGGCGTCCACACGCACGTGCGGCGGGAACTGTGCGATCAGACGTACCCGGTGCCCGGGCCGGGCGGACCGGTCGTCGAGGCGCCGCTGTGGGTGGACACGTTCTCCATCCTCAACTGGAACTGGAAGTTCTGGGGCGAGGATACGCGGATGATCTTTGCATCGTCGCACTCCAACGGGCCGACCGGCGAGTGGGGCCATTGCGGTTACGAAAACGATACGCCCGAGACGTGCAAGGGGTTCCTTCAGAACATCTGGCGGCGGATCTATCCGGGATGCCTCGTGATCCACGGCGGCTTGTTCTACAACATCCGGACGGGCCATTGGCTGGCCATTACCTGCCGCCAGCCCCACGTCGGCTACATCCTGAACATCGAGAAGGCCGGACGCGGCGTCAGTTACGATTTCACGTTGCACGCCCCTTTCCACCCGGGCGATGCGCTGCAACTGCCCGAGGTCAAGTTCTACTGGGGGGCCGACCGACCCAGCATGATGTCGTGGATGGGCGACTATGTGACGCATTACTATCAAGAGCCGCCCGAGTGGGTCCACAAGACCACCTGGGGCCCCGGCCTCGGTTGGAACAATCAGCCCACGTGGACCGACCAGGCCGACTTCTGGGAAAAACAACTCGACCGCGGCGCGTTCAACGGCATCTCGTATTGCCTGGTCACGAACCGGCCGATCAGGAGCGGCACGACGCCGCTGGGGTACGAGCCCGATCCGAACCACGGTCCGATCGAGGAGTTTCGGACGATGTGCCGCCGGATCGCCGCCCGCGGCGTGCCGATCCTCATCTGGATGTCCCACAGCGGCCTGCTCTACCAGGGCGGCAAGGAAATCGACGACGACTGGTTCATCCGAGGCGTGGATGGCCGCACCTCCGCCTCCTGGGGCAACGTGGACGGCGGCGGCATGATGCACATCAACCCCGGCCACCCCGGCTACATCGAGTACACCAAGAAATGGATCCGATTTTATATCAAGGAGTGCGGATGCAAGGGCATTTTCTTCGACTGCCTCAGTTGGGCCTTCCCGCCCGACTTTAAGCCGCGCCCCTTCATGCGATACCCCGGCGACACCAACCTGATGGCCGTCAAGTTCATGCAGGAGGTCTACGCCTGCATCAAGGAATGCGATCCGGACGCAATCATGCTGGGCGAAGGCGCATCGCTCGAAGGGCCGGTCAACGTCTTCTCGATCAACGCCAACCCGCGCCGGGGCATCGACGGCTTCGGGCCGCGCGATTTCCTCCTCCAGTTGAACCAGTACGCGCCGAAACGCATGGTTCTCGACCAGGGCCCCAGAATGTTACCGGCCTGCGGCATGTGCACGCTCAACATCCGACCGGACAATGAGGCCCTGAACCGCTATCTCACCCGCCTCCTGGCCGAGCGCGGCGGGCCCAAAGCCTTCACCCACATCCCCGGCGACCTTTCCGTGATGGACAACCTCCTGGTGGTATCTGAGCCGGACCCGCCCCAGCCGCCGCAGGATGTGCGGCTGCCTGAACCGTGGACCAACGTCGTGCGGCTGGTGGATGAGATATCGGGCGGATCGGTGGCGGCGGACAAGAACGGAACATTCCAAAGTGTCCGGCCGGGTGTCTACCGGATGGAGACCCGCTGAGGACCGCGCCGCGTCGAGGCCCGTCGCGAGAGTCTGGGCCAGGTGCGTGTTTCCACGAAGCATTCGATCCAGGGCCCCCGCGTCGAAAAAGTCGGTGGGGGACTTGTCCTTGTCCGGCTGGCGCTCGATCACCTTGTCGTCAATCCTGGCGCCCCCTGCCGCACAGGCGCTTGCAATCGTCCGTCCGCCACCGTAATATTCCGGAAACCGAAACGGGTTTGCCGGAGAACCTCATGAAGACACGAAGCGCGTACGTCAAGGCGCCGTGGCAGTTCGAGATCCGCTCGATCGACCTGCCGGATGTGCCGCCGTCGGGGCACGTCCTCGTGCGCGTGGAGGCGTGCGGCGTGTGCGGGACGGACGTGACGGACGCGGCCGAGAAGGCGCACCAGTGGCACCCCTTCGGCCACGAGGTCGCCGGGGTCGTCGAGCGCGTCGGCGCCGGCGTCGAGCACCTCAAGGC
>DATKUU010000208.1:0-31551 GCA_035530455.1 Phycisphaerae bacterium
CTCCTGGCGGCCGATTACTCGCAGATTGAACTGCGGATGCTCGCCCACTATTCGGACGACCCCGCCCTTTGCCGCGCCTTCGCCGACGACCGCGACATCCATCGCTTCGTCGCGTCGCAACTCTACGGCGTCGCCGAGGACGACGTGACGGACGACATGCGCGGCGCAGCCAAAACCGTCAACTTCAGCCTCATCTACGGCAAGACGGCCTACGGCCTGTCGCACGACCTGAATGTAAGCGTCGGCGAGGCCGGACAGTTCATTGACGACTACTTCGCGCGATACCGCGGCGTGCGGGAGTTCACCGCCGACGTGCTCCAGCGCGCCAAAGGCGACGGTTACGTCACCACTATCCTCGGGCGGCGGCGCTACATCGAGGGCATCGCCGACATGGACCCCAAACGCTTCAACTTCCCCGAGCGCACCGCCATCAACACGGTCATCCAGGGGTCGGCGGCGGACCTGATTAAGGTGGCGATGAACCGGATTTGGCGCGGCACGCTCTCCGGGCATCCCTCGCGGCTGCTCATCCAGATCCACGACGAACTCATCTTCGAGACGCCGCGCGAGACGCTCGGGGAGGAACAGGCCTGGATCGAACGCGAGATGACCGGCGCGATGACCCTCAAAGTGCCGCTCCGCGTCCACCTCGCCTCGGGCAAGAACTGGATGGAAGCGGAATGAAACCAACGCGGAACGCGGAACGCGGAACGCGGAACAAGCCGAGCCCGCCGCGGAAGCGGCGGGGAACGTCACCCGCCGCCAAAGCCAGGACCGCTCGCGGCCACCTTCCTCCCGTCCTCGGGCTCGTCGGCGGGATTGCGAGCGGCAAATCGTCGGTGGCCGCCCAGTTCGCCTCTCTCGGCTGCGCGGTCGTGGACGCCGACCGCCTCGCCCGAGAGTACCTGGCGGAGCCCGCCGTCCGACGGAAAATCGCCGAGCGGTTCGGCCGGGAAATTCTGGACGCTTCCGGCAAGGTGGACCGCGAGGCGCTTGCGCGGCTTGTATTCTCGGACCAGGGGGCGCTAGAGGCGCTTAACTCGTTGACCCACCCGGAGTTATGCGAACGCACCCGCCGCGCCCTCCAGATCGCTCGCCGACGCTCCGTCCCCGCCGTCGTCCTCGACGCTCCCCTGCTCCTGGAAAAAGGACTGGACACCCTCTGCGATTATGTGCTATACTTAGACGTGCCGGACGAGGTCCGGACGGCCCGGGCGCATGTTCAGCGCGGGTGGGACGGCTCCGAGGTTGCCCGTCGTGAAGAGTCGCAGATTTCCCTAAAGACCAAGCGGCAGCGGGCCGATTACACAATTGATAACAGTCTCTCACCCGAGCACACTCTAGAGCAGGTCCGCACCTTACTAGCGCGCATCGCAAAGCCCTAGCCCGGCATTCGGGCGGCGCACTACCCTGCCAGCCAATCGGGATAAACCGGTTGAACATCCGAACCAGACCGTAAGCGAGGACATCCCAATGGGAAAGACGACCAACTCCACCACCCGGGGCCCCAAACTCGACCGCAACACACGCCCCAGACCCAAGGACAAGCCGGAGACCACCGAGGGCTTCGACCAGGAAGCCCACACCCGATACGAGGAGGCCAAGCGGACCGACCTTCACATCGCCGAACTCCAGAAAATGACCGTCGCCGAACTCCACACGCTGGCCAAAAAAGAAGGACTGACGGAATTCGCGGGACTGAAAAAACAGGACCTCGTCTTCCAGGTCCTGCGCCAGCGGGTCCAGGCGACGGGACTGATGTTCGGCGAGGGTGTGCTCGAGGTCCTGCCGGACGGCTTCGGGTTCCTCCGGTCGCCGGATTATAGTTACATGCCTTCGCCCGACGACATCTACGTTTCGCCCAGCCAGATTCGCCGCTTCGGCCTCAGGACCGGCCACGTCGTCGCCGGCCAAATCCGACCCCCCAAGAACGACGAACGCTACTTCGCCATGCTCAAGGTCGAGGCCGTCAACTTCGACAACCCCGAACGCCTCCCCGAAAAGGTCGTGTTCGAGGACCTGACCGCCCTGTTCCCGACCCAGCGGCTGCTGCTCGAGACCACCCCCGAAGAACTCGACATGCGCATCGTGGACCTCATCACGCCCATCGGCAAGGGGCAGCGCGGACTCATCGTCTCCCCGCCGCGCGCCGGCAAGACTGTGCTCCTCCAGAAGATGGCCAACGCCGTCATCAAGAACAACCCCGAGTGCATCGTCATCGTCCTCCTGATTGACGAGCGGCCGGAGGAAGTGACCGACATGGAACGCAGCGTCCCCGGCGCCGAGGTCATCAGTTCGACCTTCGACGAGCCCACCAGCCGCCACGTCCAGGTCGCCGAAATGGTCATCGAAAAGGCCAAGCGCCTGGTGGAGTACGGCAAGGACGTGGTGATCTTTCTGGATTCCATCACGCGCCTCGCCCGCGCCCACAACGCCGAGATGCCCCACTCCGGCAAGATCCTCTCCGGCGGCGTGGACGCCAACGCCCTTCAAAAACCCAAACGCTTCTTCGGCGCCGCCCGCAACATCGAGGAAGGCGGAAGCCTGACCATCATGGCCACGGCCCTCGTTGACACCGGCAGCCGGATGGACGAGGTCATCTTCGAAGAGTTCAAGGGCACCGGCAACATGGAACTGCACCTCGACCGGCGCCTGATGGACAAGCGCGTCTTCCCGGCCCTCGACATTTCCGGCTCCGGCACGCGGAAGGAAGAACTCCTGCTCGACGCCGAGGAATTGAAGTTTGTCTGGACGCTGCGGAAAGTCCTGACGGACATGAACATCGTCGAAAGCATCCAACTGCTTCGCAACCGCCTCGAAAAGATCCAAACCAACGCCGAGTTCCTGCTCGCGATGAACCTGACCTGACCGGCATCGCCGAGCGAAAAGGTGTCAGGTACTTTTTTGCGGCGCCGCCCACGACCAGCGATTCGATCCGCAGCGACTGGATCCTCCGCTTGATGAAGGATCGCGAAGATCAGGACATTCACCGCCTTGCCGGGCTTGGGCGGAAAGCAGGACTAAGACCGTAGCCGTGCGGCATAGCGATCCAGCGCGACGGCCAGCACGCCGAATTGATCAGACAGGAGGCCTTCGTAGCCGGAGGCCATGCCGTCCCAGCGTCGCCAGTCGACACCCGTACCGCAGCCGGCGAAGGCGCTGCCGTCCGCCAGCGACCCCATCATCGCGGAAAGTAAACCGTCGGCCTCGCGCTGCAACCCGACGCGATACATCGCGCCCAGAAAGTGGCGAGACTGGGAGAGGTTGAGGGTGTGGTTCTGGTAGACACCCTCGGGCATGGGGATGGCCATGTCGTCGTATGGGATGACCAAGAGGTTGCCCGGCAAGCCAAAGCGGTAGTCGGTCGGACCCAGTTGCCCCAGCTCGTGCCACAACTTGCGGATGATCCGCTCGGCTGGTTCGTCGTCGATCAGCCCGCCGACCACGGCCGCACCGTTGACGAATAAGAACCCATAGTCGTGGAGCTGGCCATCCTTGGACCGCCATCCGCCCAACCAGCCGGTCTGTGGGTTGAAGAACGCCGAGGTGTACGATTGTCGCAAACGGCCGGCCCACTGGTCCAATCCGCGAGCCAGGTCGGGATAGCCCAGGCGTGTCAGCTTGCGATGCAGGCCGACCAGCGCCGGGTAGAGCAGAGCGTTGGAGAACGCATCCTTCCAGCCGAAAGAGATGACGTCGTACCAGGAGGTGGACCACTGATGCTGGCCGGAGATGCCCAGGCGGATGTCGCTCTCAACCAGACCATCGGCATCGAGGTCCCGCTGCCGCATGCGGTCAAGTTCGCCACGGATCGAGGCGGCATGGCGGCCGACCCACGCAGGATCGCCCGCGGCGGCGAGATAGTCGGCCAAGCCCAGCAGCGCCGCGGCGCCAGTCATGATGTACTCGTCCTCGACATAACGGACTTTGCCGTCGATGACCACCCTTCCACCGCCGTAGGACGGACCACCGTCGAGCCAACGGTCTAGCGTGTCACGCAGCAGATCGAGAGCATCCAGGTGCGGGAGGATGGGTCCAATCTTCGTCGCCACGGCCGACCAAGAATCGGCGCAGATAATTCCGTGGATCGAGTTGGCATTGTTGCTCAGCGTGGCGGTGTCGGGGCGATAGGTCAACGACGTCCACGCGCAGCGCTCGACGGCGCGGCGGACTACGGCAGGCGCATCGGAACGCAACGGCATATCGGCGCGGGTGACGACCCACTCGACCGCCGCGCGGTGCTCGCCAGGCGACAGTTCGTACAACCCCATCGCTGTGGGCGTCTCGCCTAGCTTGAGTTCGGCCGTGGTGGTCATCGTCGGCCGCCAGGAGTCCGACCGCCACAACATGCGGTCGCCCGAAGTCTGAACCCGTAGCGTCCCGTGTCCCGGCGCGTGCAGGAGCACCGGCGGCTCGATCAATCCCGCCTCGCCCTCACGGGTGATGCGACCGAGGCTGGCCGTGGGTGTCACGCCGCTGGACAGGCTGATGTGCCAGAGGCTGCTGTCCCACGCCAGCAGCGGCCGCTCGCCAGTGCGCCGTGCCTCCAGCCGCAGGCGATCTTCGAGCACCTCCCACGCCAAGCGATATCGCTGGCCGCATCGGGGCACTTCGACGTCGTAGGTCACGCGATTGCCACACACCTGGACTGTTCCGCAGGCCTCATGCTCCAAGAGGCCCACGGCACACGGCCCGCCAACGGGACGCAGCCGCAAACCCTGCGCCTTCAGGTCGCGCAGCACCGGTGCGGGCGATTCGAAACAGAAGCCGTAAACCGACGGCCGGGACAGGAGATTGTGGTGTGTCCGGCCCAAGCCCTCGTCGTCTATGTCGAGGTAAGAGAACCCGGCGCGGCTCACTCGGAACCCGACCTCCAGGAACCGCGTGCGATAGCGCACCTCGCCGGGCAGGCTCACCGCCGCGACGCCGGCTGGGCAGCCCGACAGGTCCATCGCCTCGCACGCCAGCCATGCCCCGCCGCGTCCGACGCACGCGTCGGGCACGTCCATTCGGTTCACCGGCCTGAAGTCATGCCAGAGGGCTGACAATTCCTCAGCGGCACTAGCATCGCCCTCCAAAATCAGCGCGCCGTTGACGAGGTTCCACCCGGTCCAGCCCAGATCCACGGCGCAGCGGCGCGCCTCGATGAGCATCGCATCCATGCGCAGGCCATCCAGATTGAACCAATGCACCTCGTCCGACTTGGGCTCGGGCAGATCATTCGCCTCCAGGACGATGCCCCACGAACCGTTGTCGCAGGCGTGGACCCGCACGCTGGTAATCCAGTCGGGCACCGCAAGACTGCCGCACTTAACGTACCCCGCCGGAACACGGCGCAACCCCAGCCGCTGCACCGCAACGGGCCGGCCGGGGCGGAACGCGCGGGCGTGGACAATGCGGCGTTGCGGCAAGTCGTCCTCACCGGCAGCCCTGCCGGTCCACATAGCGCGGCACGCGGCATTTGCGGCGGCGCTGGTCAGTAAGTCAATGGTATCTCCCATACGTTCTCCTGCTAACTGAGCCCCTCCCCAATGTCTAAACAAAACTCCGCCGACGCGTCACCTCACGAGGGCGGCGGGAACGGAAGGCGCCCGGAGGGCGACCGGAGTTCCCGCCGCCGTCAATGTGACCACTACGCCCCCGCCCTCGTACACCTCCGCCGGCATCCGGCAGCCAAAGGCCTGGTGCGGCCGCTCCCCGATTGTAAAACCCGAAGTACCGGCCCAGCCCCAGCCGGGCCTCCCCCACCGGCTCGTACGCTTTCAGGTACACCTCCTCGTACTTGACGCTCCGCCACAGCCGCTCCACGAACACGTTGTCCATCGCCCGGCCCGCCTTACGGCCCAGGCGCATCCAGGCCCGCCAGGAACCTCCGCAGACCCTCGACGTAAGCCTCGCCGGAGAGCCAGAAACCTTCGTTGTGGTCGCCGCGGATCTCCAGAAAATACTTCGGCTCGGCTGCCGCCTCGAACAGGCGCCGCCCGTGCGCGAACGGAATCAGGTCGTCCTGGAGGCTGTGGACAAAAAGTTTCGGGCACGCAAGGTGCGGCACGCGCGCGAGCGTGTCGTACCGGACGCGCGCAAGCCACCGCACCGGGAAGACCGGCAGGAGTTCCTGTCCCAGGTCGGGGGCGCTCGTGAAGGTGGATTCCAGGATGAGCGCCGCGGGGCGGTGCTTTTCGGCAAGGTGGGCCGCCACGGCCCCGCCGAGCGACCGCCCGAACAGGATGATCCGCTCGGGCCGCGTGCCGCGATCCGTAGCGAGGTATTCCCACGCGGCCTCGGCATCGCGGTACGTGCCCTCTTCGTCCGGCCGCCCCTCGCTCCGCCCGTAGCCGCGGTAATCGAAGATGAGCACGCCCAGACCCAGGCGGTGGAAGATCTCGACGGAAGCGAGGCGCGTGGACATGTTCCGCGCGTTGCCGTGGCAGAAGAGAACGGTCCGGCCCGGGCCGTCCGCAGGCACATACCAGGCGGCCAGGCGGACTCCGTCCGACGCGCGAAGGGCGACGTCCTCGTACGCGAGGCCCAGGCGGTCGGGCGCAGCGACGATCTCGCGGGTCGGATGGTAAAGGAGCCGCTCCTGCCCGAAATAGAGCAGAGCACAGGCGCCCGCGTAGGCCACCAGGAGGATTCGCGCGGCCGTCCAGACGATTCGCCGTGCCCGGCCGCTTGCCGCCCCTCGCTTCGCGGCGCGCCGGTTCACGGCGCTCGGTTCACCATCCGCGACCGGGGAGTGCATTGCGCAAGCATCCCTTGCTGTTGCAGGCGGTTCCTTCATAGCGGTTTCGGCGGGCGGATGCAATCTTTGGCCGACCTCCGAAAATGACCCCGGGGGTCATTTTCGCGCCAAGCGGTTATGATGACGGAGGCTTGCGGGATGGTTCAAACATTTCGGGGAGGCAACCAGACTGCCAAACGGTCGGCGGCATGGAAATCTGTGCGCGTGGGGCGTTGTTGTTGCCCTAGTGCGCCCCCCTGACGCAGTCACCGTTAAGGTACTCCTCGAACCCGGCATCATCTCCGTTCCAGAACGTGGTGCGGAAGCCAGTGCCATCCGTCACTGTTTGCTTCCACTTGCCTTCAACCATCTCGAACGCCGAAACCAGCTTGCCGTGTTTCCACAGTAATTCCTGTAAGAGAAGACCTTCCTTTGAGTAGTAGCGCCCGCGGCCGTCAGGCTCACCATCCGCGTACTCCTTCGACCACTCCAGTTGCTTATGTGGATACGGATACCAGCCACGCTGCACGCCGTGCGCCTTGCCGTTGACGAACGTCTCCTCCTTTTTCAGGTCACCCCACTTGGTCATGCGGCACACTCTTGTGGTCTGCATCCCATCGGCATCCATCGAACGCTTGCGAAGCTCCATCACGGTAGGCACGCCAAAGACGTCTGTGTGGTGCTCGATAACTACGGGAAAGGAAGCCTCGTCAATGTTGCCAAGGTCACCGAAGTACGGTGAAGGCTCAACGCGGACAAGGACCACGCGCTTGGGATCATGCCGATCCATCAACTTGACCAGACGGGGGTAGGGGAGATCGCGCCAGTAGCGCTGCGCCGATTCGTACTCGTCCGCCCAATGGGTGCCGTGCCGCCGCAACGTGGCCGTGTTGGAGGCGCAGCATCCCGACAGTATCAGCGGAACAACCAGTCCAAAGCACGTGATCCGTCCCATGGCAACGGTCCTGTCGACCGGTTGGAGAAATGGGTGACCGACACGAGCGTGTTCAGCACCCGTCCCCCATGGTATGCTACGTCGCCTCCGAATACGCGTCAAGGACCACAAGAGTCCCTGAGAAACGCTCCCTTCGGCAAGAACGTCCCAAGGCGATCCCTTTCGCGTTGCAGGCAGTCCTTTCATAGCGGTTTCGGCGGGCGGATGCAACCTTTGGCCGCGAAAAAGGCGTGAGCGGGAGTTGGGAAGCGGCCGCTGGCGGTCCGACCCGCCGGCCGCTAAACTCCTCTTCATGCGATGCATCCGGATGACGGTCCAGTACGACGGGACGGCGTACCACGGGTGGCAGGAGCAGCCGGGCCTGGCGACCGTCCAGGGGGTTCTGGCGGACCGTCTGGCGACGATCCTGGGCCAGCGGCCGGCGCTGGAGGGCGCGAGCCGGACCGACGCCGGCGTCCATGCCCTCGGGCAGGCGGCGGCGTTTCGGACGGAGCACGGCATCGAGGCGGCGCGGCTGGAGGCGGCGCTGAACAGCCGGCTGCCGGCGGACATTGCGGTCGCGGAGGTCCGGGAGGCGCCGCTCGATTTTTCCGCCTCGCGCGACGCCGCGGGCAAACACTACCGCTACCGTCTCTGGCGCGGGCGCTCCAAGCCGGTGCTCGAGGCCCGGTACGTCTGGCACTGGTACCGCCCCATCGAGGTCGAGCCGATGTGCCGTGCGGCGCAGCATCTTGTGGGGCGGAAGGATTTCAGGAGTTTCGAGGGCCGCGGCTCGTCGCGCGAGGACACCGTCCGCGAGGTGAAGAGCCTGGAGGTGACCGAGGCCGGGCCGGAGATCCATTTCGACGTCGAGGGCGACGGGTTCCTGTACCGGATGGTGCGGAACCTGGTGGGGACGCTGGTGGAGGTCGGCCGGGGCCATCACCCGCCCGAATGGGTCGCCCAGGTCGTGGAGGCGGCGGACCGGACGGCGGCCGGTCCGACGGCCCCGCCGCACGGCCTCTGTCTTCTGACCGTCCGCTACGGCGGCGAGTAGGTGCCAAGTTTTTTGGCGCGGCCGCCGATGCCCCCCGGAAAAGGGGACGGGAGTATTTTGCCGGAACGGCCCTTCGGGTGCTTCGCACAAAATACTCCCGTCCCCTTTTCCGGGGGAGTAGGGGCATTGCGAATCGCGCGGGTGGCCCGGCCGACCGTATGATAAGATAGGGGCCGTGTGCCGCAGCCCCGCCGGACCCGGGCGCCGGACCGCGAGCACAGGAGGCGAAAGCGATGCGGCGATGGGCAGTGATGCTGGCGGCGCTGGTGCTGGCGGCGCCGGGGATCGGAGCGGCCCAGCCGGCCGACCCGTTCGCCGTTGACTACACCCACGAAATCACGCGCCTCCAGCAAAAGCTCAAGAACGCGCGGAACGCCGAGGACCGCAGCCGCATCGCCGACGACCTGGAACGGACGCTGCACCAGATGGGGCCTTTCGACGCGGACGGCAATCGCGTCCACCCGAAGGCGATGTGGCACGACACGGCGATTGAGGCGCTCTCGGCCGAGGTCAAACGCCTGGAAAGCCGGCCGCCGACCAACCCCAACCTGGCCCTGGCGCATGAGGCGCGCCTCCAGACGCGGCGGATGGCATCGGCTTGTCTGCTGGCCGGATGGGGGTTTCTGGCCGAAGACGCCCTCAAGTACCAGGTGGACGCCTTCGGCCAGTACCTGGCCAACAACCTGAAGGTCCTCGACAGTCTGTTCGACGAGCTCGGCCAGTGGTGCGCGAAGAAGAGGCGGCTCGAGGCGGACAGCCCCGCCCGGGCCGTGTACGAAACGAGCCTCGACCGGGCGCAAGAAGGCGTCACGAAGATGCGCGAGGCGGCGGACCAGGTCGCTGCCCTCACGGGGCCCGACGGCGAGGCCCTCGCGGCGGCGTTCGGCCTGTACGTCGAGGGCCTGCGGGCGGTGCGCGATGCGGACCTGGCGCTAGCCCAGGCGGAAGCAGCCGCTCCCCCGCCACCGAGCGAGGAGGCGGCAAGCCCGGCGTCCGCCGCCCCCGCTCCCGGCGAGCCCCCGCCCATGACCGAGGAGGAGAAGCAGCGGATCGCCCAGGTGCGGCAGTCGGCCGCCGCCCTGGAGGGCGAGGCGTGGCAGGAGATTCGGCAGCGCCTGCAGCGCTACGCCGACGCCATCGCCAACGGCTTCGCCGTGGCCAGCGCCCGCCCGAAGGCGCGCGAGTTTCTGGACCACATCGAGCAGGCGGCCGCACTCGCCCTGAGCCTCCACGAAGGCAAAGGGGTCTATCCGGGATACCTGGAGGAGAGGCTGAACGGCCTGAAGGGGGCGCTCGGGCGGATGGAGAGCCCCCTCGCGCGGGCGGACGGGTACGCGACCCTGCGCTGGCTGTGGGACACGGACCGGAACCGGCGGGTGATAGCCGGCGGGCCGGTCACCCCGAAGGCGGCAGAGGGCATCGCCTATGCCATCTATGTCGTCCAGGACGAGTGGCGCCACAAGGCGAACCGGAAAACCATCGAGCGCGGCCTTCTGCTCAACCGCGAGACGCGCAAGATCGTCTCCCTTCTGGAGTCCCTGTCGAACTGGCCGCCGAAGAACCTGCGGCGGGAACTGAAGGAACTCTACACCCGCCAACTGCCCGTCTTCTCCCGCGCGCTGGAGGACGCCGGCCTCGCCTTCGCCACGGGCGACACGGACGTCGGCCGCATCGTCAACGCCGCCGATGCCGGACGCGACCTCCAGCGCCTGGTCCGGGCGCAGCACGTGCACGATCTGTCGGCCCAGTATCTGCCCGCGCGCGCCGGGGCGATGTATGAGCAACTCGTCGTCGCCGCCGCCAACCTGGTCCTGCGACAGGAGCCCCTCGGGCGGGCGCGGGGCCAACTGGACCGGCTCCTCCAGCCGTTCGAGCGGCTCGAGCAATTCAAAATGCCGGAGACCCGCCACCAGCGGGCCGTCACTCAGATCGCCGGCTCGGCCTACAGCGGCGCGAGGGCGTTCCTGAACCACGAGATCGCCGAGGGCATCCAGGCCGCAAGCGACGGCAACCCGCGCAGTCTTCAGAGCGCCCTGGTCGCCGATGGCATGTTCTCCCTGCTCTGGCGCCGCTCCGTCGTTCTGACCCACCGTCTGGACCGCTTCGGCCTGGGGAACCTGGCGCCCCTTTCCCTGCCCGAGAGCGTCTGGACCCGCTTCATCACCAAGATGGACCAGACGCTGCGCTCGACGCTGGCGGCCTATCCGAAACTGAGGCAGCAAAACGACAATAGATCGTTGGAGGCGCTGGCCATGGGGGACAATTTGTACCGCATCGCCGCCGCCGCCCAACGCCTGACCGCCGACGCCCGAAGCCCCGGCGAACCCGACGTGGACTTCCTCCTGCGGAACCTGGAGGCCACGGCCGTGCCGGAACCCCGCTTCAACACCTGGCAGCACTGGGCGTCCGGATACCACGCCACCGAGGCCGCCGGCGCCCTCCTGGCCGGGTACAACAGCACCGCCGAATGGCACCGCTCCATGCTCTCCAGGTACCAGTGGCCCCTCACGAACGTGAACCTCGAACCGAATGAAGAATCGCAACCGTAAGGCCCTCGCGGAAAGCGGGCCCGCCACGGCGGGCAAGCCTCGCGCGGGCCGGCCAACCGGCCGCTCCAGCGGTCACAACGTGCCGGCCGGACCGGCCGGCAGCAGGAGACCGACATGAACGCCAAGCGTTTTCCTTTCGGGGCCTGGTGGACGGTCCTGGGAGTGGCGGCGGTCCTGACCGCAGCAGGCGCGGCGGGGCCTACCGCACCCGCCCCGGAACCGGCTCCCCCCGCCCCCCGGCCGTCCACACCAGGTTTCTCTCACGCATAACGGCCATCCAGGGAGACTCGTTCACCTACAACACCGGCCGCGAAACCGTCCGCATCCGTCTGGCCGACGCCGATTCGAGCGAACTGGACCCGGTGCGGCTCGAGCAGGCCGCCGTCCTGGCCACCCACCTTCTGCAGGAGGAGCCCATCTGGATGTTCCCGTGTGGCGCGATGAAGGACGGGACCGAGGTCAAGGCCCGCGTCTGGACGCGCAAGGGCTGGCTCTCGGAGGTGCTGATTAAGGCGGGCCTGGCGAAACGGACGGCCGGGGCGCCCACCGGTGCCTTCGACCCGGCGCCGGAGGCGACGCAGCCGCCCGAGACGCCCGTCCCCCCGCCCCCCGCTTTCGCCGCCCGCATCAAGGAACTCGTCGCAGGCGACACGTTTCAGGTGACGCACGAGGGTCGGCCGGTCCGCCTCCGCCTCTACGACGTAACGTGCGAGGCAGGCTCGGACCGCGCCAAGGAGGTGGCGGCCCAGGCCATGGGGACCGAACCGGTCTGGATTTTCCCCTCAAGCCAGCGGAAACTCGACGCGGGCGAGGACCTGCCCGTGCGCATCTGGACGGCCCGGGGCTGGCTCGCCGACATCCTGGTGGCCGCGTCGGCCGCGCAGCGCCATCCGGACCCCGACAAAGCCCTCCAGGAGCGTCTCGCGGGGCCGAGCAGCCAGGCGGAACTCGCGCCCGCCCCCGCTCCTGGGCCGAGGAGCGCCCCGCCGGCCCCGAAGATCGTCTGGCGCCAGGTGACGGTCACAACCGCGAAGTCGGACCTTCTGAGCGTTGAGAGCGCCCCGTTCGAGATCCCCGCGGCCGAGTGGCGGATCGCGTGGAATCTAAAAACCGTCCGTAGGGGCGGGCAGGTCAACATCGTCATCTTCCAGGTGGATCCGGAATGGGCAACGGCGATCTCGCACACCGCGGTCCGCAGTTTCAAGGGCGCGGCGGGCTCCGGTGTGGTCCGCTACCCGCCGGGCAAGTTCTGGATCCGTATCACCGGAACAACGGAACTGAATGTGAAGGTGGAGTACGCGGAGGCGGCCAAGCCGTGAGCCGCCGCTTCGCGGCGCCTGCCCGCGGCGCCTTGTATCGCACCTCTTGGGCCGCTATAATGCCGCCCGGCGGCTCTTTTTACGGAACCGCCGCCGCCTGCGTGCCGGAGCCCGACGAGACGATGACCGCCGTGGCCGGAAAGAAGCAGGAGGTCCGCGCGGCCGTGCTCGAAGCGCACCGCCGCGGCAAACGGGTCGGACTCGTGCCGACCATGGGCAGCCTCCACGCAGGGCACGTGAGCCTCGTGCGTGCGGCCCGGGCCGAGAACGGCTTCGTCGTGGTCAGCATCTTCGTGAACCCGGCGCAGTTCGGTCCCGGCGAGGATTACGCGGCCTATCCCCGGGCGCTGGAAAAGGACCGCCAGATCTGCCACGACGAGGGCGTGGACCTCCTCTTCGCGCCGGCGATGGACGAGATGTACCCCGCGGGATTCGCGACGACGGTCCACGTGGCCGGCCTGACGGAGAAAATGTGCGGGGCCTCCCGGCCGGGGCATTTTGACGGGGTCGCGACGGTGGTGGCGAAACTGCTGGCCATCGTCGAGCCGGACGCGGCGTACTTCGGCGAGAAGGACGCTCAGCAGTTGGCGGTGATTCGGCGGATGGCGGCGGACCTGGACCTGGCGCCCGACATCCGCGCCTGCCCGTTGGTGCGCGACGCCGACGGCCTGGCCGCCAGCAGCCGCAACCAGTACCTGTCGCCCGACGAGCGGGAGCGGGCGCTCGTTCTCGGGCGCGCCCTCGCCGAGGCGCGCCGGACCATCGCCGCCGGCGAACGCAACGCCCGGCGACTGGCGAGCCTCGTCCGCCGGCATATCGAGAGCCGCAGCGGCCTGGCGCTGGAATACGTGGCCGTCGTGGACCCGGACACGCTCCAGGACCTGGAGCGCGTGGGCCGGCAGGCGCTCGTCGCCGTGGCCGCGAAGGTCGGCTCGACGCGGCTGATTGACAACCTCGTCGTTCGGAACCTGGGAGATTAGAACTCGGAAAGCGGAGATAACGATGCTCCTGAAAGTGTTGCGCGCGAAAATCCACCTGGCCACTGTGACCGAGACGCGCCTCGATTACGAAGGCAGTATCACCATTGACCGCGACCTCCTGGAGGCCGCCGGACTGGTGGCCGGCGAGGCCGTCCTCGTCTCGAACCTGGCGAACGGCTCGCGCCAGGTGACGTACGTCATTGCGGGCGAGCGCGGCAGCGGGGCCGTCTGCCTTAACGGCGCGTCGGCCCGGCTGGCGGCGGTGGGCGACCGCCTTATCATCATGGCCTTTGCATACCTGGCGCCGGAGGAAGTGCCCGCCCACACGCCGCAAACCATCGTCCTGGACGGGTCCAACTCCATCGTTCGCGGCCCGTAGGCGGAAAGGCCAGGAGAACACGGTGCGCCCCATCTTTTTTCGCCTGCCGCTGCCCGGCACGGACCACGCCGTCACCCTCTACGCCTACGGCGCGATGACGTGCCTGGGGTTTCTGGCGGCCATTTGGGTGGCGGCGTGGCGGGCGCGAACCGAGCGGCAGAACCCCGAAGTCATCTACAACGCCGGACTCCTCTCCTTCCTCGGCGGCCTATTCGGCGGGCGGCTCTTCTACATCGTCCAGTACCACACCCAGTTCTTCTCCGTCTGGGACCTCCTGAAAATCTGGGAAGGCGGCCTGGTGTACTACGGGGGCCTGCTGCTCGCCGCCGCCGCCGTCATCGGGTATCTGCGGCTGGCGCGGCGTCCGGTGCTTTACTGGCTCGACATCCTCGCCCCGAGCCTGGCGCTGGGCCTGGCGATGGGCCGGATGGGGTGCTTTCTGAACGGATGCTGCTATGGCGATGTGTCGCAACTGCCGTGGGCCTTCGCCTGGCCCGTCGGTGCGATTCCCTGGAGCCATTACGCGGACGCCTTTCTGGCGTCCGCGCAGGCGGCCTCGCCACTCGTCGCCGGCGCGGGCGCAGCGGCGCCGTTGGGGGCGATGGCGGGGGCGATCGTGACGGCCTGGCACGCGCCGGCGATCCACCCCTCCCAACTTTACGCCCTCGTCAACGCCCTGGCGCTGTTCGTCCTGCTGCACCTCTGGTTCCGGCACAAGCGCCGCCACGGCCAGATCTTCTTCACGTTCATTCTGCTCTACGGCGCGAGCCGGTTCCTCCTGGAATTCGTCCGCGCCGATGAGGCCGAGGTCTATTTCCTCGGCCTGCCGACGCTCCTGGAAGGGCTCGGCTGGCCGGAGGCCGCGGGACGTCTGGGCGGCCTGACGATCAGCCAGAACGTCGCCGCCTGGATGTTCGCGGCCGCCGCCGGGACGCTCGTGTGGCTCGGCCGAAGCCCCAGCCCGCTCCTGCGGGCCGACTATCAACCTCCGCCGGATCCGTCCCCCGGCGACACCCGTCCCAAGAAAGGAAAACGCCGATGAAATCCCCCATCCGAACGACTCTGGTGCTGGCGGGCGCGGTCGTCCTGGCCCTGGCCTCCGCCGCACGGGCCCAGCCATACACCTTGCGCTACCGCTGCCAGCCGGGCGAGCAGCGCATCTACCAGCGCTCCCAACGGAACGAACGCGTCATCCGCCAGGGCGAGAACTCCCGCCGCACCGTCGCCGAACAGACAGGCACGCACGAGGAACTCGTTCTCCGCGAGGGCGCCCAGCCGGGGGCGTTTCTCATCGCGGTCCTCGAAACCCCCCAGCCGGAGCGGATCGTGACCCTCAAAATCAACGGCCAGGACCGCCTCGCGGACCTCCCCGAAGAGGCGCGCACACGCCCCATGCCGCCTAACATCATCTTGGAAGAGCGCGGACCGCGCGGCGAACCGCCCGCGCCGGTCCCGCCCGCGGACGACCTCGCCGTCGGACTTTCGGCCCTCCAGGGGGCCATGTCTCACCTGCCCGACCAGCCGGTCTCGCCCGGCGAAAAGTGGACGCGCGACCTGGACCTCGGGACCGTTCGCGGCACGCTGCGGACGAAGTTCGTCGAGGTCAAGGACGTCGGGGGGACGGCTTGCGCGGTGCTCGACGTGTCGCTGGCGGCGACCATCGCCGGCAACCTGGCCGAACGCCTCCAGATTGAGAAGATGGACGCGCGCCTCTGCGTCGCGCTGGACGGAAGCGGCCTCGTGGAGGTCTCGGCCACACACATCGTCCGCGAGAAGGCCAACAACGCCGAGCAGCGCACCGTGCAGACGTTCGAGGTCCGCCTGGCGAAGACCAACCAACTGGGCGCCGACGCGCTCGCCCGCGCCGCCGCCGACGCTGAGCCCCTCCTTCAGGCCATGAACCAGATCCGCGCCGACGACCACGTGGCCGCCCTCGAAACCCTTCGGGGCTTCCTCAGCGACCGGGCCGACAGCCCCTGGGCCCCCGCCGTCCAGAACCTCTTCGCGGGCGTCCTCCAGGATCGGCTGATGACCAAGCCCCTGCCGCCCGCCGAACTGCGCGTCGTCCTGCGCGACCTGCGGCGGGCCCACGACGAGGCCCAGCAGCGCGGGGCCGGCCCCGAGCTCGCCGCCGTCCGCAACCTCGCCCGCCGCGTCGCCGGCACCAACCTCCAGGTCGTCCTGGACGAGTCGAAGAACTCCGACCCGTTCGTCCGAGAGTTGGCGGCCTTCGCGCTCGCATTCGCCGAGGACCCCTCCGCCCGGCGCCGGCTGGTGGAGTTGGCCCAGGACGCTAGCCCCTCCGTCCGCGCGGCATCGGGGATCGGCCTGGCGATCCAGGAAAAGCCCGTCGGCCGCGACCTCCTCCTCGCCATGCTCAAGGACGAAAACGAACTCGTGCGCGGCGCCGCGGCCCTCGTGGCGCTGCGGACGGTCCCGCGCGGCGACGCGACGGCCACGGCCGCCCTGCCCCTGCTTCTGGCGAACCTCGGCATCGGCCAACCGTGGGCCCGGGCCCAGACGGTGGGGGCGATCGGCATCCTGGCCCCCGTCGCTTCCACCGAGACGATCGCCGCCCTCCTCGATGCCTCCAAGAAGGAGACCGCCGAGGACATCAAGCCCCTCTACCTCCAGGCCCTTCGGAGCCTGACCGGCGTCGAAGGCGAAGACCTCAGCCTGTTCGAGGCCTGGCTGGCGAAACAGCAGGCCGCCCCGCCGCTGGCGCCGCCGCCCGAAAAAACGTCCGAACCCAAGCCGGAATCGCCAAAGCCGAAGGGGTGATGACAGCGAAGGGACCGTCCCTGCGCCGTTAGACGTGGGTGTCGGCAGGCCGGCGGAACTGGGCTTTCAGGCCCGGCACGACTTCGCGGAGACAATCCTCCACGCGCTCGACGAAAGTGAAGCGGACGGCGCGGCGGACCTCCTCGGGCACTTTCTCCAGGTCGTCGGCGTTTTCGCGCGGCAGGAAGATGTGGGTGATGCCCTCGCGGTGCGCCGCCAGGACCTTCTCTTTAATCCCGCCGACGGCAAGGACGCGGCCCTGGAGCGTCACCTCGCCGGTGATGGCCACGTCGTTCCGCGCCGGCCGGCCCGCCAGCGCGCTGGCCAGCGCGCAGACGACCGGCAGGCCCGCGCTCGGACCGTCTTTCGGCGTCGCGCCTTCAGGGACGTGGACGTGGATGTCCACCGTGTGGCGCATCGGGACGAGGCCCGGCCTCGAACACTTCGCCCGCACCCATGAGAGGGCGGTCTTGACGGATTCCTGCATCACGTCGCCGAGTTGGCCGGTCAGCGTCAACTCCCCCTTGCCGGGCATGCACGAGACTTCGATGCTCATGCTCCGCCCGCCGAACTCCGTCCATGCCAGACTCGTCACCATGCCGACGCGTTCCGTCGGCCCGGTCCTCTGGCGCCGGTAGGGGGCGGGACCCAGGTAGGCGCGGACACGGTCGGCGGCGAGGACTTCCCGCGCGTCGGCGGAGCGTCCTGCGGCGACCTCGACGGCCAGTTTCCTCAGCAGGCGGGCCAGGCACTTCCGCAGGTTCCGGACCCCCGCCTCGCGGGTATAGGTCTCGATAATCTGCCGCAGAACGTCCAGGGGCAACTCGACGCCGTCGGCCTCCAGGCCGTGGGCCGCCAGTTCCTGAGGCCAGAGGTGTCGGCGGGCGATTTCCTGCTTCTCCTGGAGCGTGTAGCCCGCCAGTTCGATCACCTCCAGGCGGTCCAGGAGCACCGGCGGGATGCCCGCCGCCACGTTCGCCGTGCACACGAACAGCACGCTCGACAGGTCGAACTCGACTTCCAGGTAATGGTCGCTGAAGGCGTGGTTCTCGTCGGGGTCGAGGACCTCCAGCAGCGCGCTGGCCGGGTCGCCGTGCGCGTCCTGCCCCATCTTGTCAATCTCGTCCAGGAGGAACACCGGGTTGCGGACGGCGGCCTTGCGGACGGATTGGAGGATGCGTCCCGGGAGGGCGCCGACGTAGGTGCGGCGATGTCCGCGGATTTCCGCCTCGTCGCGCACCCCGCCGAGGCTCTTGCGGACGAACCGCCGCCCGAGCGCCCGCGCCACGCTCCGCGCCAGGCTCGTCTTGCCCACCCCGGGCGGACCGACGAAGCACAGGATCGGCTCGCGCATCCGCTGCGAGAGTTTCTTGACCGCCAGGAACTCCAGGATCCGTTCCTTCGGCTCCTCCAGGCCGTAGTGGTCCTCGTCCAGCACGCACCGCGCGTGACCGAGGTCCAGGTTGTCCTCCGTGCGCGCGGTCCACGGCATGTGGATGAGCCAGTCGAGGTACTCCGCGACAACCACCGACTGGGGCGAGAGGGGCGGCATTCGGCCAAGGCGGGCGTGCTCCGCCAACGCGATCTTCTGGACCTCCTCCGGCATCCCCGCGGCGGCAATCCGCTCGCGCAGTTCCGCCAGCGGCGCCCCGGCCGGGTCGTCCCGACCCAGTTCCTCCTCGATGGCACGCAACTGTTCCTTGAGGAAGTATTCCTTCTGGCTCTGCTTGAGGCGCGAGCGCACGCGGTCGCCGATGCGCTCCTGGATGCCGAGTAGCGCGATCTCGTTCTCCAGAATCTCCGCCAGCGCCCCCAACCGCTCCAGCGGCTCGACCATCTCCAGCAACCGCTGCTTATCCGAGAACGGAATCACCAGGTACGCCGACACCAGGTCCGCCAGGCGCGAAGCGTCCGGCGCCTGCACCACCAGCCGCGCCACGCTCTCCGGCAGGATGGGGTTCTTTCCGAGGTACGAAAAGAACCGCGCCTGGACGGTGCGGGCGAGGGCCTCCGCCTCGCCGCCCTCGCACGGCGACTCCTGGAGGGGCTCGGCGGCGGCGCGCAGACACCCGTCCTCCGCGCGCACCTCGCCGAGGCGCACCCGCCCGCCGGCCTCAATGATCGTCTTATAGACGCCGCTCGGTTCCTTGAAGCACTGGAGGATTTCGGCCACCGCGCCGACGGCAAACAGGTCGCCGGCGGCGCACTGCTCGCAGTCCGGGTCGCGCTGCGCAACCAGCAGGATCCGGTGGTCGGCGGCCAGGGCGGCGTGGACGGCCGTCACGCTCGCTTCCCGGCCCACCTGGAGCGTCAGCACCAGGCCGGGAAACGCCACCAGTCCCCGCAACGGCAGGACCGGCAGCCGCTCCGGCGTCTGCTCACGTTGTGCATCGTCGGCCATCAAGTCATCCTCGGCGAAACGCCACAAGGCGTTCCCGCGCGCGGCAGGGTCGTTCTTCCTGGGGCCGCTCAGCCGACCGCGGCGGGTTCCTTGGCTTCCTGCGGCTCGGCAGCGGCCTCGGGCTCGGCGGATTCCGCCGGCAGCAGGCCGGAGTCGTGCAGGTCGCTGAACTTGACGCTCACTTTGCGCGAGACGCCCGGCTCTTCCATCGTCACGCCGTAGAGAACGTCCGCGATGCTCATCGTCCGCTTGCTGTGCGAGATGATGACGAACTGCGACTGGTCGAGGAACTCCCTGACGAGCGAGACGAAGCGGTCAATGTTCGCCTCGTCCAGGGGGGCGTCCACCTCGTCGAGGATGCAGAAGGGGCTCGGCCTGGCGCGGAAAACGGCCAACAGGAGCGCCACGGCCGTCATCGCCTTTTCGCCGCCCGACAGCAGGCTGATCCGCTGGAGTTGTTTGCCCGGCGGACGGGCCACGATCTCGATCCCGCTCTCCAGCACGTCCGTCTCGTCCTCCAGGAAGACATCCGCTTTCCCGCCGCCGAACAGTTTCCGGTACAGTTCCTGGAAGTGTCCTCGCACGGCCTGGAAGGTGGTCAGGAACCGTTCGCGGCTCTCGCGGTTGATGCGTTCGATGAGGTTCGCCAGGGCGGTCTGCGCGGCCGCCAGATCGTCGCGCTGCTTGCGGAGGAACTCGGCCCGATGCTCGAGGGCGTCCTGCTCCTCGATCGCCTCCATGTTGACCGGGCCGAGGCGGTCGAGGCGGCCCTGGAGTTCCTTGATTTCGGCGGCGACGGCGTCCCAGTCCACCTGCTCGGGCTGCCACTCGGCGTAGCGCTGGGGGATATCCATCTGGAAATCGTCGCGGACTCGGGCCACGAGGTCCTCGCGTTTGGTTTCGATTTCGCGGCGGGCGAGTTCCTTCTCGTGGATCTCGCCCTGGAGGCGCTCGATCTCGGTTGAGAGGGCGCGTTCCTTTTCGCCGAGGGCGCCGGTCCGCTCGCGGCGTTCGGCCCCTTCCTGCGCGAGGAGCCGGCCCCGGGCCTCCACCTCCTGCTTCTCCTGGAACAGGCGCGCCAGGTCCGACTGAAGCGCGAGCATCGTGTGCTCCGAGTCGCGGATGCGCGTCTGGCACTCGGCGAGGTCGGCCCGGCTCTGCTCGATGCCTTCGCGAGCGGCGGCGGCTTCGCGTTCGGCTGCGGCTGCTTGGTCCACCAGCGCCGCGTGCTTCTCCCGCAACCGCGCCAGCGCCACCCGCGCGCCGGTGCGTTCCTCCTCCAGCCGGCCGCGCGCCTCCACCAGGCCCTCCTGCTCCCGCACCAGGCCGTCAATGGCGACCTGCTGGTCGGCGGCCTGGCGCTCCAGGTCGGCGACCTCGCGGGCCAGGGCCTCCCGCTCGCCGGCCAGGCGCTCGCGTTCGGCCTGGTGGTCGGCCAGTTCGCTCTCCACCAGCGGGGCCTCGGCCGCCAGGTCCTCGCGCGTCTCCGCCAGCCGGCGCAGGTGGCCCTCCACTTCGACCTTCGCCATCGCCGACTCGTAGATTTCCTGGCGCAGGGCCTGCTGCGCGGTGTCCAGGACCGACAGTTCGTCCACCGCGCGCCGGCGGAGGACCTCCAGGTCGTCAATCGCGCGGGCGGAGGCCTCCTGCTCGGCCAGGATGTTCCGCAGTTCCGACCGGCGCGAGATGAGGCTGGTTTCCGGGCCCGGGGGACCGATGGCGACCGTGCCGTCGGCCTCCAGCACGTCACCCGTCAGGCTGACGAACCGGTAGCCGCGCAAGGGGCCCCGCGCCAGGGCCACCGCGCCCTCGAGGCTTCGGACGACGACGGTGCGTCCGAGGAGGTGGGCGACGGCGGGTCGGACCGACTCGTCCACGCGGACGTAATCCATCGCCCAGCCGACCGCCTCCGGATGGGCCGTGAGGTCCTTGCCGTCCGCCGCCGGCTCGATGGAGTCGAGGGCGAGGAAGCGGACCTGTCCGGGCAACTGGCCCGCCAGGTCGCGCGCCAGGGCGAGGACGTCGTCCTGGCGTTCGGCGACGAGGAGTTTTTCGGCCGGCCCGAGGGCGGATTCAATGATCACGGCGTGGGCGACGTCCACCTCCATCAGGTCCGCCACCATGCCGCGCCATCGGCCCGCGTGGCCGTTGGTCCGAATCGTTTCGCGGACGCGGCGGACGGCGGCGGGGATACCTTCGCCCCGGCGTTCGAGGTCTTCGAGCAACTCGCGTCGGCCGGCGAGGGCGGACGCTTTTTCCTTGGCGCGGGCGAGCCGCTCGCCCACCCCTTCGAGTTCCTTTTGCTTGGCTTCGGCCTCGTGGCGTTTCCGGTCGAGGTCCTGCCGGCGCTCGGCGATTCTTCCGTCGAGGCGTGCAATCTCGCCCCCCAGTTCGGTTTCGCGTTCGGCGAGGCGTGCGAGTTGTTCGGCGATGTCGTCGCGGCGTTTTTCGAGGCGTTCCGCCTGGATCTTCAGGTGCTCGAGCCTCAGGTCGAGGCTGGCGGCGCGGCTGGCGCGCTGGCTTTTCTGCTGTGCCAGGTCCATCAGGGCGGCCTTGGCGTGCTCGATCCGGCCCGTGAGCGTCCGCACCTGGTCGCTCGTTTCCTGGAGCCGCTTCTCGACCTCGGCGACGGTGGTTTCCTGGCGGGCGGCCTGGTCGGCGGTGTCGGCGGCCTCGCGCCGGCGGGTCTGGAGCGCCGCTTCGACCTCGCGCAGACGGGCCGACAGGTCCCCGATCTTCCGCCGGTCGCGCTCGACCACCTGTTCCAGTTCGCCGACTCTCGTCCGGTGGAACCCGGTTTCGTTCTCGGCGGCGGAGATGGCGGACCGAATTTCAGCCAGGCGTGCGTCGGCCTGGCGGCCCTCCTGCTCCAGGTCCATCAGTTCCGCCTCGAGCCGGCTTCGCTCCTGGTGAAGGGAGGCGAGGTCGGCGACCTGGGCGCTGCGCGCGTCCTCTAGATCCGCCAGCGCCGACTCGTGCGATGCGAGCGCCTGCTGCTGCTCGTGGTATCGGCTCAGGGCGTAGGAGACGCGGAGTTCCTTGAGGCGCCCCGTGTGTTCGAGGTAACTGCGGGCCTTGCCCGCCTGGTACTTGACGCTACGGAGGCGTTTCTCGACCTCTTCGAGGATGTCGCCGAGGCGCACCATATTCTGCTGGGTGCGTTCGAGTTTTCGTTCGGCCTCTCGGCGTTTGGCCTTGTACTTGGAGACGCCGGCCGCCTCCTCGAAAATGATCCGCCGCTCCTGCGGATTGGCCTGGAGCAGGATGTCCACCTTGCCCTGCTCGATGAGGCTGTAGGCGTCCACGCCGATGCCGGTGTCCATGAAGAGTTCGCGGATGTCGCGGAGTCGGCAGGGCTTGCGGTTCAGGAGGTATTCCGACTCGCCGCTCCGGTAGAGGCGCCGGCTGACCTCGACTTCGGTCGAGTCAATGGGCAGCAGGCCGCTCGAGTTGTCGAACGTGAGGGTGGCCTCGGCGAAACCGAGGCTTTTGCGGCTCTCGGAGCCGGCGAAGATGATGTCGGCCATTTCGCGGCCGCGAAGGCTCTTCGGGCTCTGCTCGCCAAGCACCCATTTGACGCCGTCCACCACGTTCGACTTGCCGCAGCCGTTCGGACCCACGATGACCGTGATGCCCGAATCGAAATCGAAACGGGTGCGGTCGGCGAAGGATTTAAAGCCGAAGACTTCCAGTCGCTTCAGTTCCACGGCTTTAGCGCTCCTTCCACGCACTGCGTGCGGTCCCGGCTCCGCCTGGGCATCCCGCCGGGACGCCGAGGCGACGCCCGGCGCGCCGGGCCTACGGCTCCTCGATGCTGATGGGCCGCGCGATGGGCCGGTCGCCCGCCACGCGGTACTCGAGCGGCTCCAGGACGATCTGTCCCCCGAGGGCCCCCTTCTTCGCCAGTTTGTAGAGCAGGCCGACCACGTCGCCGTACCCCAGGTCCAGCCCCTGCGGCGGGCCGCCCTTCTCCATGCCGAACGGCGAGGCCATCTTCTCGACCAGGTCGAGGACCTCGAGCGTCGCCTCGATCGCCACATCGCGCTCGCCCCGGCGCGTGATGAGCACCAGGCGCTCTGCCCCGGGCGACGCCGTCGCCGCCACCCGGCGCGTTTCGGCGACGACGGGCGGCCGGACACGCACATCGCCGAACACCGCCAGGTGCGGCCTCAGGCTCCGCGAGACGTACACGAACGGTTCGCCTTTGGTCGGCACGGCGCTCAGGACGAACTTGTCCTCGAAGATCCGGACGACGCCCGTCTCGGGTCCGACGCGGCGCATCGCCCGCCAGGCCGCGATGCGGACGCGCGCGTTCTTCGCATCCAGCGCGCGGGCCAGCACCGCCAGGCCCAGACCGTTCCGCAGCCGGCCCAGCGCCCGGACCGCCTCCTCCTGGAACTCCGATCCGCCGTCCAGCGCGATCGGCTCCAGCACGTGGACCGCTTCGCCGTCCTGGAGGCGGGCGAGGATGCGGCCGACGTAGAAGCGCACCGAGGCGCGCGGATGGTCAACGAGTTTACGGAGGCGCGGCAGGACGACCGGGCCGAACGCTTCCAGGCACGTGGCGACGCGGTCCAGGTCTTCACCCGCCTCGAGGGTCTGGAGCAGCAGGCCGATGCGCGCGTCGCGCACGTCGGGCACCTCGCGCAGATAGACCGCCCCGACCAGGTCCAGGAAGTCGGTCTTCTCGTCGCGGTACGGGGCCGGGACCTCCAGGTCCACGCGCCCCGCGTCGCGCGTCCCCTTGGCGGCGCCCGGAAAGCGGGCGTTGATGAGGCGCACCAGTTGGTCGGCGGTTCGGACGGACGGCACGAGCAGGACGAGGCGGAACTGGCGGGCCGACAGCGCCCGACCGCCCCCCAGGACCCGCCCGATGCGCGGGTCAATGTCCGACGCCCCCTGAACGGTGAACGGCGAGACGAAAATGCTGCCGCGGCCCGTGGCGCGGCGTTCGCTCCGCACTTCCCCCCCCCGCCCCGCCACGACGCGCGTCAGGTCGCACTCCAGCAGGAACCCGCCCTCCAGGCTCGTCGTCTCGGTGTTCGGCAAGACTCGGACGTCCAGGTCGAACGCTTCGCCCTCGACCGCGCCGGGCGGCAGCAGACCGCCGACCGACACCACGGCCGTATCCAGGCTCGCGAGCAGCGACTCCGGGTCCGGCACCTTGTGCCGCTGCATCATCGCCAGAATTTCCTGGCGCACCCCCGGCGGGACGACGCGCGTCCCCGTCCCGTCCAACCCGATGACGAACCCATACCCCTGGACGGGGATGGACTCGCGGCCGGCGAACCGGGCGAAGTCGGCGACGGTGTCCTTCAGATACTCCGGCAGTTCGACATCGCGAGGCACGCGCGGCTCGGTGGGCTGGGCGCGGCGGAGGCACTGCTGGTCGGTGGCGGCGGCGCTCAGGCTCACGAGACACACCAGTGGCAACACGAGCCGGCGCACGCCGACCCTCCGCCCGTTCAGGATAGACGGTGCGCGCATGGATTCCCCGCTCTCTTTTCGTCCGTGGTATCGTCGCGCCAGGTTATCGGACTTTAGCAAAACAGGCCCCACCGGCGTTCTTTGGAAGGCCTTCCCTGCCCCACCCTTCAGGGCCGGACGCGGGGGCACACGGACAGCCCTGCGCCGGCCGGTGCAGTGTAGAGAACGGCTCAGGCAGTGTCAAGCGCCGCACCGACCACAAAATGTTGGGGGCGTATCCTTCGGCATCATCGCCCGGCGGTAGCGACGCGCTTCCCCTCCGCCTGGCCGCGGACCATGCACCGGCCGACGTACGCCCGGCCGATCTCCGCCAGAGATTCCATCGTCGCCGGGTCGTACGGCGCGACGGACCGCAACGCAGGGTCCAACGCGTGCGTCGGATCGAACCGCTGAAGAACCCATTGGCGGGCACCCGCGATCGCGGCGCCCATGGCATGCATTTCCTCTTCGCCGACAAAGGCCGGGCAGGCGGTCGTGCGGAACTCGACCTCGCCGCCCCACCCCATCAAGAGACCCAGCGACCGGCGGACGGCGTCGAGGTCCACCTCCGTCCCACAGGCCGCCGCATACCGCTCGTCGAGCGGGGCCTTCAGGTCCATGGCAACGGCGTCCACGAGGCCGGCCTTCAGCAGTTGGGCGAGGCGGTCCGGCCGGGTGCCGTTCGTATCCAGTTTCACGCCCAGTCCGCGCCGTCGCACCTCGGCGGCGAGCAGCGCCAGGCCCGGCCAGAGCGTCGGCTCGCCCCCGCAGATTACCACGCCGTCCAGCCAGTCGCGCCGCGCGTCCAGATGCGCAAGCACCGCTTCGAGCGGCACCGTCTCAATGGCATCCGTCAGCAGCGAGGCCGAATGACAGAACGGGCACCGGAGGTTGCACCGCGGAAGGAAAAGAATGGCCGCCAATCGCCCCGGCCAGTCCAGCAGCGTGGTCGGGTGATATCCGGCGATGGGCGGAAACGGCGATTCGCCTCGCGCGCTCACGCCACGCCCGCCTCGGCGGCCGGCGAGGCCGACGGGCTCGTCTCTCGGGCGTCGGCCAGGAACGCCTGGATCTCGGCGGACGGGGGGACGCAGCCTTCCCATCGGGCGACCGCCTCGCCCTCGTCCGACCAGAGCAGCGTCGTGGGAACCTGGCGGACGTCGTAGAAGGCGCCCTCGGCCATGCCCTGGATAGTGCCCATATCCACAAACGATAATCCGATGCGGTCCACCAGCGCCGACTTCCGGAGCACGTGCGTAATCTTGTTCTTCGTCCCCTCGCACGCGCCGCAATTCGCCCTGCCGAACACTTCAAACCTCATGGCTCTCCCTCGCTCCTTCGTCCGACCGTTCCCTGGAACCGTTCGCGCCGCCTCGGCGGGCGCGTTTGCGTCACACGTTCACCTTGTCCGTCGGGCTGTAGGAGGACTTGATGAAGACGGCCTTGAGGTCCGCCTCGGTGTCGTTGACGACGTTGTGGACCTCGCCGGGCTCGATCCGGACCGCCAGGCCGACCGCGATCGCGTGCTCCTTACCGTCCACGACGATGCGTCCTCCCTCGCCCTCGACGAAGAAGAAAGTTTCCTCGACCTCGTTGTGGAGATGCCGGCCGAGTTCTTCGCCTGGGGCGAAGACGATGATGCCCCAATCAATCTTCGGTCCGCGGAAGAGGTACTTGACGCCGCTCGCCCCGCCGCGGAACTTCTGGTCCTGTTCTCGGACGATCTCCATGCCCCGCCCTTCCCGGCACGCCGGGACCGCCCCGGCACCGGGCGATCCGCAGAGCCACCGACCGCAAAAACAAAAAAACGACGGGGAGCCGGGACGGCGAGATTCGACTTATCTCCCCGGCTCCACCGTCAGCAAGGGGGGTCTCTCCTATTCCTCCTGCGTTCGCAGCCCAGCCGTCATCCCGCCGCGGTCCCCAGTTCGGCCGAGGGGGCCGGCGCTTCCACCCCGGCGTGCCGGGGCTGCGCAGGCGGAAAGAGCGGCGCCACCGCGTAGTCGCCGCGATGCCGATCCTTCAGTTCGCCCAACTTCGATTTATTCCAATTGGAGATGCGGCTGAAGTAGCCGACGATCCGCGCCATGCCGTACACGTCCGTCGAGCCGCACCAGTCGCACTTCTCCTGGAGCCCCGGCGTCCATTTTTGGCAGTCGTTGCAGATGGTGAACTCGGGGCTGATGGTCAACTGGGCGGCGACCGTCTTCTCGAACGTTTTGCGGACCAGGACCAGGATGCTCGAGGCCGGCGGGCGCTCCTCGCCCACGAAGGCGTGAATGATCGCGCCGGACTCGATCATCGAGTGGAACTTCGCCTGTTTCTGGATGCGCGTCAGGAGGTCCACGGGCGCGTCGGCACGCAGATGGATGGAGTTGGTGTAGTAGAACTCGTCCGCCTCCAGGTCGCCCCGGACGAGTCGGCGGGCCTCGGGCCAGTTCCGCAGGTCCACCTTCGCCAGCCGGCGCGTCGCGCTCTCGGCCGGCGATTCCTCCAGGCTCACCTTCAGGCCGTACTGTTCGGAATACGACTTCGCGCGACTGTACATGGACGAGACCACGTACAGGCCGCGCTTCAGCGCCTCGTCCGATTCGTGCAGTTCCTCCCCGCACATGTGCTGGACGCACTCGTTCAGGCCGATCAGGCCGATGATGTAGGTGGCGGCGTCGAGGTCCACGTACGGCCGGTCGTCCTTGGCGTCCTTGCCGATCTCCCAGAGCGGCATCTCGGGCGATTCCATCATCTTCTTGATGAACTCGCGCTTCTGGAGGTGCGCCTGCATGGCGATGTCCATCGCCTCGCCGATTTCCTTCACGAGACCGTCCCAGTTGCCCGGACCGGCGCGGTAGGCGGCCTGCGGCAGGTTGATGGTCACGTTCTGGAACCCGCAGAACCGCATGCTCTCCGGATGCTCGATCATGTACGTGTCTTCGATGGTCGTCCGCAGCCGGCAGCAGGCGCTCAGCGTCACCTCGTCGCGGTCGAAGACGAAGTACGGCACGCCGTTCTCCGAAGCGATTTGGCACGCGTACTCCAGCAATTCCAACTGCGCCGGGTCGCGGAACGTCTCCGCGTTGATGTGGAAGTCGCACTTCGGGAACGCGAACAGGTGGCCGTCACGGTCCCCGGCGCGCCACACATCGAGCATCGCCCGGCAGAATCGCTGGGCCGCCTTCGCGTAGTCGCCGTATGGCCGGCCCGTGTACTTGCCGCCCGGACCGATCGCCCGAACGTCCTTCAGGTAACCCGGAACGCCCGAGTGGACGTTGAAGTCGAGGAACAGCGTCTGTCCGCCCCGGCTGAACGCCGACTGCGAGCACGAGAAGATCAGGTGCTGCGCCTCCTGGCGCATCCGCTCGTCGTCCATGTCCTCCACGTAGGGGGCGTACATCAGGTTGATGTACGCCACGCCCAGCGCCCCCGCGTAGTACGCCTGCATCGAGGCCAGGAACGTGTTCAGGTGGCCCGTCAGCGTCCGCGCGTGCTTCGCCGGCGCGCTCTTCGTGTCCAGGTTTCTCAGGTCCAGCCCGTACTTCTTCAGGTACTCCAGGCTGTGGCTCGAACAGTACACGCGCGTCGGGTACCCCAGGTCGTGCAGGTGGACGCGGCCGGTCAGGTGGGCCTCGGCCACATCGCGCGAGAAGATTTCCGACAGGGCGAACTGCTTCAGCACCGCCTCGGCGATCGTCAGGTTGATCGCCTCCGGGTTGTTTTCCGTGATGTTCGAGTTTTCCTGGCTCTTGGAGTAAATCAGTTGCTCCAGGTCGTAGCGCGGCATGCCGATGATCTTCTGCCGCTCCAGACGGCCCGTCAGGCCGCGCTCAAACAGTTCGTTGTCCACCAGTTCGCGGATCAGGCTCGTCGAGATCCGCGTCAGGCCCGAGGCCAGCACCCGTTCCTCGACCGCGCTGGCCACCTTCCGCGCCGTCGGCGCGTCCAGGTGAGCCTCTTCCTCCAGAGCGGCGGCGACGCGGTTCTTGTCCCACGGCAGGAGGGCGTCCTTCGACCCCGCATCCACCAGCAGCGCCAAGTCCGTCGTGTTCCCCGAACGTTCCGCCGCCTCTTTGCGGACCTGCATCCGCCGACGCGCCTGCGCACGCCGGTCGCGATACAGAATGTACGCCTTCGCCGTCTTCGCGTGGCCCGTCTCGATCAGGACCTTCTCCACCATGTCCTGAATGTCTTCGATGCCGGGCGTTCCATCCTCGTAATGGCGGGCCAGGTAATCGCCCACCGCCCCCGCCAGTTCCTCCGCGATGAACCGGTCCTCCCCGCCCACGGCCTTGGCGGCCTTGAAGATCGCGTCCGCGATCTTCGCCTGGTCGAACGGCATCACGCGCCCGTCGCGCTTCCGGATATGGTGAATGCGGCCCTGCATACGGACTCTCCTCGCTCTTGGTGGCCAGCCCCGTCTCTGGTCAGCGCTCCCCTGGACTTGCCGACGCTTTCCCGCGCGCCCTCGGGCGCTGGCTCGGGGGACGACCCCCGGGGCCGTCCCCCCACGCCCTCGCGGCGTGCGCCTCTTGCGCGGATGGCCGTCAGTCGCCGCCGGCCTTCCGCTCGCTCTCTTCTGCACGTTTCGGCTTGCCGCTCGGGGCAGGCGGCCCTCCGGCCCGCCCGCCCTTCTCTGTCAGCATCGGCTGCACTTCCTCGACGAACTCGCTCACGTCCTTGAAGTCCCGATACACGCTCGCGAACCGCACGTACGCCACCTCGTCCTCTTGCCGAAGGTGCTTCATCACCAGGTCGCCGATGGCCCGGCTCGGAATCTCCGCGTCGTACGTCCCCATCAGGTCGTCCTCGATCTCCTGGAGCATCTCGTCCAGGCGTTCGGTCGGCACAGGACGCTTGTGCAGCGCCAGGACCAGACCCTGCCGGATCTTCCGACGGTCGTAGGTTTCCCGGCTCCCGTCCTTCTTGATGACGCGGAGCCGACGCTCGCCCTCCGCCCGTTCGTAGGTGGTATAGCGGTGCCGGCACGCCAGACACTCGCGCCGACGCCGGATCGCCGACCCGCTCGCACGCGAATCCACTACGCGGTCCTTATCTTCCTTGCAGAACGGACACCGCATCCCGGCGCGCTCCTGACGTGAACATCGGACATCAGAGTCCTGAAACCCCTTCGGTCGCCCACAACACCGTCATCGGCACACAACATCTTGTGCCCCCTCGCCCTGCCACGTTGTCGGCTATTCGCCACCGATGCGATTAGAGAAACTTGAGAAAGTGCCTCGCCCGACTACTTCATATCGGACCCTTCCCTTATACTACCCCTGTATCTTGCGCGTCAAGCATTTTTTCAAGGATTCCCAGCCACACCAAAACACTCACATTCCGCCATCCGCGTAAGGCCCGAAAACACAACATGTTGTGGAAATCCTCCCGGAGTTTTCCACAGTAAAAAAAATCTTTCCACCACAAACCACAACCCGCGCCACACTGCCCACCGGTGGGGGACCCGCGGCTCAGAACCCCCGCTTATGGGAACGCCACGCAAATTCTCCAGCCGGCCGAAAAAAAATGGGCCGGAGCCTTACGCCCCGTGCCCGTTTGAAAAATCGCCCGACCGATCTTGCGCCTACGCCGGCCGGAACACTTCCAACTGCACGCCGCTTTCGGCCACCAGGCGTTTCCCGAGGTCGTCGGGGTAGTCCTCGTGGCAGACGATGCGGCCAATGCCGGCGTTGATCGCCATCTTCGCACACATGGAGCATGGATGATGCGTTGTGTAGAGCGTCGCGCCGCCGATCCGCACGCCGTGCTTCGCCGCCTGGATCATGGCGTTCTGCTCGGCGTGGAGGCCCCGGCACAGTTCGTGCCGCTCGCCCGAAGGGACCTTCATCTCTTCGCGCAGGCAGCCCACGTCTTCACAGTGCGGCACGTTGCTGGGGGCGCCGTTATAGCCGCTCGCCAGGATCCGCCGGTCCACGACCAGAATGGCTCCCACCTGCCGCCGCAAACACGTGGACCGCCGCGACACCTCCTCGGCGATCGCCATGAAATATTCGTCCCAACTCGGTCGGCTCATGACAAAACACCCTAGCCGCAGGCCCTCCGAAAGTCAAGCGGCCGCGATACCAGGCCCAGGGATATCCATCCCAGGCCGCTCTGTGGCGACCCGGGGCTTTTCTGGCGTGGAGAGGCGATAACCGGCCTACGGCAGGATGACGACGCCCTGGCGGCCGCCGAGGCGGACGGGAAGGAACCGGCGGACTCCCGGGCCGGCGGTCGGTTCAGCAGGCGCGAGCACCAGCGCCGACGGGGCCGCCTCCGCCCGGATCCCCGCCGACGGGTACGCCCGCGCCAGGAGCGACCGGTGCGCGGCAAGCCATCGCTCGGCTGCGTCAATGTCCACCGTCTCCGGCGACTCAGGCACGAGCACAGCCACAAGCGCCCCATCGTCGCAGACCGCGGCCAGAGGCGGCGCGTCCGGCTCGTCCACCTCGACGCGGATGACGGCGCGGCACCGCGCGCCCACGAGCGCGGGGACTTGGGCCTCCACGGCCGCGAGAAGCGCCGCCCGGTCCTGCGGATGCCAGAGTGAGACGGTCGCGGCGGCGTCGGCGGACGCGTCGGCGGGAACGGCACGCGCCCCGCAAGCGGGGCGGCTAAATGTGACGGACGCTAAACCGCAAGCGGCGAGGGCGGACCAGACCGACGCCGAGGGCGCCTCGGCAAAAAGGCGGAGCGGCTCGACGCCCGACGATTCGCGCCCCGGGCCGAGAAACCCTTGAACGCCGACCTCGCAGTCGAGGAACCGCTGCGCCGTCTTGTTCAATCGATCGTGCAGCCACCGGACCTCGCGCCCGCCGTCCGACCCGACGACAAAAACGGCCGCGTCGGCCGAGGCGCCCTCGCCCGAAGGCCCGGCTCGGCTGTGCCACGCCTTCACCTCGCGGTACGTCTCCACAAGGCTCTCGGCGTCGGGCCTGGCGACGAAGACGGCCCGGCCGACGGCCGGGGC
>DATKUU010000209.1:0-3473 GCA_035530455.1 Phycisphaerae bacterium
GAAGGTGTCTGCTGTCTCGGAGCTGCCCAGGGCGGCGGCGTAGCCGGCGTCGATCAGGGCCTTTCCGCAGGGCGAGGAATTCGCCCGGAGGGTGTCGGCCGAGCCGGCCGAATCGTCCGTGAAGCACGCCCGGCTGCCGGCCGTGCCGAAGGCCGGCGTGCCGGTATCTCCAAAGACAAAAGCGTCGTCGGCGTAGGTGCCAAGGGCCGAGGTCAGGATCCGCAGGTGCTGGCGATTCAGAGAGGCCAGGTAGGTTGCATCGTCGCTGTAGAGCGTGTCGGTATCGGTCAGCTCGGCCAGGGCCGTTTCGAAAAAGGCGAGGCCTGCGTCGACGATGTCCTTGGCGTGTTGGAGCGTGTCGGCGTCAATCCGCGTTGCCAGGTACTTTCCGCCCAGGTCGCCGCTGCCCAGGCGGACCACGGGGTCGGGATTGTATAGCGGGTTGGCCGTGCCGGAGGAAAAGACCGTGCCGTAGTTCATCAAGCGCGAAGTGGCGGAATGCTTCACCCCGGCATGGGTGAAGTATCCCGGCACGCCGTAGCCGAGAAGAAAGCAGCGGACGTTGGCGGCCACGCTGGGGTGGTTCACCAGATAGGGGGCGATGCAGTTCCCGATCTGGGCCTGGAAGGTGGCATAGTCGGCGAGCGTCTCGTCGGCAGCGGCCGTGTCCAACCGGAGCAGGTTGCACCGGGGAATGCCCAGCTGGGAGACGCAGTAGTCGGCGAACTGGCGGGAATCGTCCGACGCCCCTCTCCAGAGGACCATCGTCCTCTCGGGGCAGGGGTAGTCGCTGGAAGCCGTCGGCACGTACGGCTCGGGGTAGGTCCAGTCGTCGCGAATCTTCGCCTCGTCGACGTAGTAGGTGGCCTCTGTTCCGGTGGACCAGTCGCTTCCCAACTGGACGTATTCGGGCTTGTTGGTGGTGGCGTCGGCGACCTTCTCGGCCGTGGCAACCGAAACGCCGTCTAGGTAAAGCTGGGCATACGCGTGGATGGCCGTCCATTCACCAATGAGAGCGACGTAGTACCACCGGCCCGTTACCAGTGTTCCCCCGACGGCATTGGCCTGCGCCCCGGCGGCGTAGGCAAAGATCCGCAGCCTGATCGCCCCTCCGTCGTTGTAGAGGTGGATGACCCAACTGTTGGTGCCATTCGTGGCATTCTTGCCGCGGTTAAGCTCGACGTAATTGCCGCTGGACCAGGTGGGGGCCGACGGGATATACAGCCAGAAGCCGAAGGCCAGCGGCGAGGTCTCTGCCGCCAGGTCCTTCCGCATATAGCAGTCGCCGCTGCTGACAACGGATACGGTCAGCCCGTAGCTGCCGCGCTCGGGGAAAGAGGCGTCCGTCGTCCGCGTGACGGTGGAGGAACCGGCCTGCACTCGGCTGTCCCACTCGCCGTAGTGGGCCGGCGGGGCGCCTTCGCCCCAGGGCACTTCGTTGTCGATGTAGTGCAGCAGGGCCATTGGCTTAAGTCCCAAGCTCCAAATGACAAATCACAAACAAGCTCCAAATCCCAAATCCCAAGTCCCTAGTCCCTGGTCCCTGGTTTCTCAGGCCGCCCAGGTGACTTCGCCGCTGGAGTACACGCGGCCGTCGATCTCGGCCATGATGTAGCGGGAGGCTGCCCCGGCGACGGTGACGCCGATGGCCACGGTCCCGCCGGCGTCGGACTCGATCACGTAATAGGCGTTGGCGGTGACGGCCTCGATCTGCGTGCCCGTCTCCACCGCCACCGTGTTGCCGGTCGCATCGGGGGCGCCGTAGTCGGCGGCGGCGATCCACACCCGCACCAGGACGCGCTCGGCCAGGTCGTTGCTGCCGGCGTCCCGGGCCTGGATGGTGATCGTCCGCTTGTCGGCAGCCTCCGCCCCGGCAGTGATATTGAGGTTGGGCATCAGGTCCTGCCGACTGGCCGGATCGATCCCATCCAGCGGGCAGAAGATCGCCCGGCCGCGATAGTCGGTGACGTCGTCGAAGCCGTACACCCCCCCGGCCGCAGAGATCGTCGCCAGGGGGATGTGGGGCGTGGTGCCGGCGTCGGGAAAGCCGGTGATGTTTACCGTCAGAACCGCGGCCGGCGTCAGGTAGATGTAGTTGGTCTGGTTGTTGGTCAGGGCCTGCGCGGCCGCCCCGGCGTAGTCGCGGACGGTCGCCCCGTCCATGAACCTGCCCGCCCGGACGCCGAAGGTCAGGTCGCCGTCCTTGTACACCTCCAGCCCGGCCAGGGCCACCAGGGCCTTGGCGATCCGCCAGAGGGCCTTGAAGTTGTCGGCGAAGTGGGGGCTCTTGCCGATCTCGTAGAGCCAGATGCTCGGATCCCGGAAGGTTTTCTGCATCGCGGCCAGTTCGGCGTCTGTCGGAAATTGCTCTGCCATGGTTCTTACCCTTCATCATCGCCGCTGAGCGGCCAGTTGAGCGTGAGGGTGTCGGTTGCCTTCTCGTACGCGGTCGGCGAAGGCACGCCGGGCGGATCCGGGGCGGCGGCCAGTGTCACCGCCGCCAGGACGTCGGCGGGCGTTTCCGAAAGGTTGCCGGCGGCGTCCAGGCCGACCACCGCGAAGAGATACGTGGCGTCGGCCTGGTCGGCGGTGATCCACTCGTGCCAGTCGGCCCCGAACCCGGCCATGCCCAGCCCGGCCGCCCCCTCGCCCGCCCCGGGCAGGTCCGCCCCGTAGCCGTAGCCGGCGCCGCCGCTGCCGGCCGGACCCAGCCCCGCGCCCATCTTGCCCTCGCCGTCGGGCCAGGCGGGAATGGGGTCGGCGTTGCAGGCCGTGCCGTAGTCGATGCCGCCGCCGGCGCCGTCGTCGCGATAGACGCCGAAGGCACCGTCCAGCGGCGCCTGCTGCTGGGCCGGCCAGCGGATGCGTGCAGCGGAATGCGCCACAATGCCCATTGCCTTAAACTCCAAGCTCCAAAGGTGAAGCAAGCTCCAACTCTCAAACCTCAAATCTCAAACAAGCTCCAAATCACAAATCCCAAGTCCCTAGTCCCAAGTCCCTGTTGCTACACGATCCCCGCCTTCCTGTCGGTGCTGAGCGTCAGTGCCATGGTGTAGGTCTCCGGCGTGAAGTTCAGCAGCCGGCCCACCACCCGGGGGGCCAGCCGCGCCTTGCCGGCGTTGACCGCCAGGTCATACTCCAGCCCCGCGATCCGCTCGACCACGTCCGTGACGCGCGCGTCCTCCATCCACTCAATCGGCAGGGAGGCCTCCAGCAGCCGGCCCTCGCAGGCGTCCTGGACGGCCTCGGCGGCGTCGGTAAGCTCGGCCGTCCCGTCGGCGGTGTCGGCTTCCAGGCCGGCCACCTCCAGCCGGGCGCCGGCCGGGCGAATTCGCCGCTGCCCGGCCGTCTGGCGATCGAACCAGGCGACGGTCGCGAAGCTGGTGCCGGCCGCCTCCCGCCGGGCCGGGGCGACCACGTTGCGGCTGGGCCCGGCCACGCAGACGGTCAGCCGCATCCGGATGTAGCAGGGC
>DATKUU010000210.1:0-12251 GCA_035530455.1 Phycisphaerae bacterium
ATTCCGCGTTCCGCACTCGTCGGTTGTGTCATATCGCCACCACCACGGCCTGACCCGCGACGAGCGCGTCGAGCTTGGTGTTCGTATCGTTCTGACCCTTGACCATCCGTTCGGTCGCCGCCGCCGTGCGGCGGGTATGTCCGGCCGTCTTCTCCCAGATGCGGGGGCCGTAGGTCGCGCCCGCGGCGATGCTGTAGGAGGCGGCAGAGCCGCGTTCGATGGCCGCCGGGCGCGCCGCTTGCCCGGTGAGCCGGCCGCCCGTCGCGTCCTGAATATCGCCTATCCGTTTCCGCACGTTGGCGTCGAACTCGTCGAAATCCCGATTCACCTTGTCCAGCAGGTTCATCATGAACTGGCCGCCTTCGCTCGCCTTGATGTCGGCAAGGGCCTTCCCGCCGATATCGGCGATGTCCGCAAAGCTCCTCCGGACCACGCCCGGGACCTTCGCCCACGAGTCCTTCATGGCGTCGGCGGCCGCACCGATGCTCTCCTTGCCCCCAAAGAGCCCAGCCTCCGCCTTCGCGCCGCTTTCCATGAAGGCGCCGCCCACCCCCCGGAGCGCGTTTGACAGCTCGAGCTTTATTTTGTTGCCGATGGGGTCTGCCCAATTCATGCCCTCGAGGAGTTTTGCGCCCAGGTTGTCAATCATCACGCCCATGCCGAACGCGACATCCGACCATACCTTGTTGAAGCCGTACTTGATGTTTTCCCAGAGCCAGCCGAACGTGCTGAGGATGCCGTCGCCGATAGCCCTGAACGTCGGCACGAGCGCCGCCCAGGTCTCGCCGACCGTTCGAGCCCACTCGGCAATCGTCCTGCCGCCGACGCGAATGTCGCCGACGAGTTTCCCGAATCTCGATATCACGCCGTCGAGCGCCCCGCTCCATGCAATGCACCCGGCCACGGCGACAACAAACAACCCCCCCGGGCTCAACAGGCCCGACAACACTTGAATCCCCTTGCCGAGGACGACGAGCGCCACCCCGGCGACCGCCGCCCATTTCGCCAGTTTCATCAGGCCGTCGATGAAGCCGGGATGGACGTCGAGCCAGCGGCGCACCGCCACGGTAATATTCGTTATCCACGTCGCGACCTTGCCGAGAACAGGGGCGACGGTCACCCCCACCACGTTGACGATCCCCTGCCACGCGCCCTTCATGCGCGTCAGCATGTCAACGAGATTCTCCGCCGCAACGGCATCCTTGCCTCGCAGCACGAGGCCCAGCCGCTCGGCCTCTTTCATGTAGTGGTGCATCCCCTCGGCGCCTTGCTGGATCATCGGCAACAATCGTGTCCCCGCCTGCCCGAACATGTCCTGGGCGACCGCCGCCTGAAGGATGGGATTCTTCATCTTGCCGATCGCATCGGCGATCCTCATGAACTCCTTTTCGGGCGACAGGTTGATCAGGTCCTCCGCATGAAGGCCCAGCTTGTCGAAGCTGCGCACATAAGTGGCCATGCCGTCGTTGGCGTCGGAGATCGTCTTCGACATGCGCTTGACGCCCTTTTCGAGCGTCTCCATGTCCCCCCCCGCCAACCCGGCCACGTGACCCATCGCGGACAGCCATTCCGTCGAAACGCTCATGCGCTTCGCCGCCTTGGCGATGTTGTCCGCCCACCGGGCAAATCCCACCGACATGCCGGTGAGAACCGCCTGGACGGCGTCCGAGCCGACCAGCATCCCCTTGCCCAGTCCCTCAACCCATTTGCCGGTCTCGTGGACGCCCTTCTGAAACCCGGCGAGGGTCCGTTCGGCATTGTTGATCATCTTGCCGAAGCCCTTGGAATCGCCGCCGAGTGTTACCAGCAGCTTACCTATGGTCGTTTTTGCCATGTCCTGTTTACCCTGTCTCCGCCATGTGCTGTGTTCGCAGCCAACTTCTCACATGCGCCGCAACCTGGCGGGGCGTCTGTTGCTCGCGTGGGCCGAAGCGCAATAGATAATCCTTGACCTTCGCGCGCTTCTGGCCGCCGAAGACCCGTTCGATCGCATGAACCACCTGCGCTGCATGCCAATCCGCGCGCACATCGCCCACCGGTTCCAGCTCGTACCAGGCCAACCATTCCGCGAACTCCCGTGCGTCTATGCGTGCTTGCGCCTCCCGGACCGAACAGCCCAGGTCCCGCGCTAGTCGGAACCAGGCGCGCCGCTCGGGCCGCTGTCGGAGTTTTTTGCCAGGTCCTCGACATCCTCGTCGGACAGGCCGTTGAGGCGCGAGGCGACCTGAAAGAGCCTATCGAGCGCCTTCGCATTCTTCGCATTCAGGGCCGCAATATCGTCGATGCCGAACAGGAGTTCCCCGTTCTCGTCGCACGCGGTCAGGGCGACGATCCGCGCCTTCATGCCGCGCACGTCGATGGAGGCGTTCCTGCCCTTGCCCCGTTTGCGGTCCTGGACCTCCTGCTCAAACTCGTCGCGCACCGCCCCGGTCATGGTGCGGACGCGGACGGCGCCGCCCCATTCGGGGACCTCGACATCCTCGAACGGCATGTCCGCCGCGCCGAGAATCGTCTCTCGTGAAAGCCTCTCCATAGCCTCTCCTTTCAAGTTCTCGCAAAGCGCACGAAGGCCCGTCGCCTACTCACTTCCGCTCCCCGATCCGCTTCCGGAGCCGCTTCCGCGTTCGATAGCCCCGGAATATGCAACCACGCAATGTACCGTGCCCTTGTCCTCGAAACCGCTGCCGGGGGTATAGTCCTCGAGCCATCCCGTGAAGGCTTCCGTCTCGCCGCCATCGGGATACGTCACGGTGATCGTCTGCGAGACACCGAGGGGTGGCGTGACCTCTGGGTCATAGTGGGCATCGAACTCCAGCGACTTTGGCTCCACCAGCTTCAATGGCAGGAATGTGTGCGTACCGGTGGTCCCCTGATGGCTAGTCTGAACTTTCCCCACCGACCCGCCGGGCGGAGTGACCGCCAAGATTTCCAGGGCGAACTCCGAAGTGCCAAAACCGATTGTGACGCCAGTGTAGATCTTTGGAGCGGACATGGTTTATCTCCTCTCTATTCCTCATGCCACACGATAAGGTCCATCGTGCGTATCTGCGTGCCGCGCTGCTTGGCTGACGCGGGTGATTCAAAACTCACATTGTCATCCTCGATCGCCGCCAGTTTCACGGCGACCTGACTGCCCTCCTCCCCCATATTCCCGACGAAGCGTCCCAGCAGCGCGTAGAGGGCGTCGCGGACTGCGTCCGCCGACGCGCCCGTATCCGCGTAGACGTTGATCTGGTAGCGCGCCTGGTGCAGTCCACTGGCGCCGACCTGGTGGCGATGGCCGATGCCGGAAATCTTCTGATACGTCGCGTATGGCCGGGCCGCGCTCGTCGGCACCTCGCCGATGGGGTAGAAGCGGGAACCGATGAGCTCCGAGACCGTCTCGTCGTTCGTGACCTCGTATGTGAGAGCTGTCTCTATGCTCATTGCACCTTCTTCGCCTCTTCGGCCAATGCGTTGAACTTCTCCGCCGCCACGCGCGCAACGATGCCGAGCGACGTTGCGCGATTTTCGTCGAGCGCCGGTCGCAGGTACGGGTGCGCGGGGGCTGGCCCGGGCCCGCCGTGTCCGTATTCGACCAGGTGCGCATAGTTGTTCGGCACGCGCTTCTCGCCGTTATAGTCCCGGGTGAATTGGTCGCCCACCCGCGGCCCGACGAGGCCGATGACGCCCTGCCGCGCCGTCATGGTTTTCTTGCCGATCGAGCGGCGCAGCGCCCCCGATTCTTTCGGGCACTTCTGCTTGGCGGCTCGCGCGATCGGGGTCAGCGCCTGGTTGATGGCCGGCCGCATGACGCGGTTGAGGGTGGAGCGTTTCAACATCTCAAGCCGCCGCATGAGCTGCGCGTCGCCTACCAGGGCTACGTCCGTGCGCGCCATTATTCGCCACTCCCGCTGCCACTGCCGGAGCCGCTGCCGGACCCGGAACTACTACCACTACCACTACCGCTACCACTACCGCTTCCCGAACCGGACCCCGCGCCGACCTCGGCGCCAACCTCTATACAGTCAATCCACAGTTCCCGGTGACGCTCTTCGGGGTCGCGGATCCCGACGACCTCCAGGACGCGCGAGCCCGCACCAAGGATGCGCATGTCCGCGGTGACGCCGCTGTGATACCTGATTTCGACCACGTGCATGGTGCTGCCGGCGGTCTGCGCCGCCGCAAGCCGCTCGTTGACGGACATGGGCCTGATGCGCGCGGGGACATTCTCGTATACCGCCGTCCACATCTCGCCGGTGACGCGATTGGCGCCGTCCCGCGTCTCGGTCAGGCTCTGGATCGTGATTCGGTGGCGCAACCGCCCGGCTCGCATCAGTCGCTCCCCCGGTTGAAGACGCGATAGGGATATAAGAGCGCCTCGACGCCGTGCGGGATCGTGGCTATCGGGGCACCGGTAATCATCTCCTCGCGGTTTTCATAGAAATCGGCCGCCGTCAGGAGAATCGCCGCGCGGATGTTCGCGGGGACGCAACCGAAGAAGTGCGTGCCGGTGCCGGTGTCCGTGATGTCGATGGCGTCGCCGTCCGCCGTCGCGGCGAGTTTGCAGGTGGCGCCCTCAGCGTCCCGGACGTAGCAAGTGAGGTCCTCCGCCAGGCCCGCCGGGAGCGCGCGCGTCGACCCGCCCGAATTGGTCAGCACCGCCGCCTCGCCGTCAACGGGGTTGCGGCCGAGGAACGTCAGGATGTCCGTCTCCGCGGACCCCGAACCGCTACCGCTCCCACTGCCGGACCCGGACCCCGAACCGCTACCGCTTCCACTGCCGGGCGCGGCGGTGAAGGGCACGGCGTAACCCGCGACATACGTGACAAGCACGTCGGCCGGGTAGCCGCGGACGGTCGGGTAGGTCTGGTTGTAGGCGGGGATGACGCGGCCGACGTAGGCCCGCGTGTCGACGGTGTAGTAGCTTGTCGCGAGCGTCTGCGTCTCCCCGCTTCCGTCGACGTAGGTGATTGAGCTGACCGAGACGAGCGGCGGACGGGGCAGCACAATCTCACTCGGCAACGCGGCAAGCGCCAACTCGTACGTGGCCGAGATCAACTGCCGGCCAAGGTAGGCCTCGACCCTGGCGAGTGCCGCCGCGAGGTACGTCGCCACGATGGTATCGTCCGTGTCGATGTCAATGCGCGAGTGCAGCTTCAACTCGTCCACCGTCACCGGCAGCGCCCGCGGTGCTATCGTCTGTCTCGGTTCCATTCCTCTGTACTCCGAACTCCTGTTACATCGGGCACGCGGCAACCGAGAACGTGAAGCTCGCGTTATCGGCGCCGGCGTCCGTAATCGCCCATCGCACCCGCCAGTCGTCGCCCAAGAGCGCGCGGCCGGTGTGTTCGCCGAGCGCTGCGCCATTCTCGAACTCGGTGAGCGCGGCATCGGCAACCAGTTTGCCGATGTAGCGTTTCGCGCCGCCGTTGCCCAGGCACTGGGTGAAGCGGTAGACGTCGAGCCAGTTGGTGCCGTCCACCTTCGTCTGGATGTAGACGTCAAGGAGGTCGCCGACGTCGGTCGCCGCCGCCGTCACGTCGAGCACCAGGCCGAACGCGGGCACCATGCCCGGCATGCGCACGGCGTCGCCGCTGCCGGTGGCCGCCGTGCGCGCCGCACTGGCCAGCAGCGCGATCGCGTCGAAATCCTTTTTCTTTTCAAGCATATGTGGTTCTCCGTTTCTGGTTCTGGCCCTTGAGCCCTTGAGCCCTCATTGCTTACGCAGCTGCGACGGTGGCCCCAGCGGCCAGACGCCGGAAAATGAGGTAGACGTCGCACGTGCCGCCGCTGGTGACGTCCTCGGTGGTCGCCTTGACCGTCACCTTCTTGCCGCTTTCGAGCACCACCCTCATGCCGGTCGTCGCGTCGCGCAGGTCCCTCATCTCGCTGGCCAAGACGCTCGCGGCGATCGTCATGAACGACGTCGAGCCCGCGGCGTTGTTGGTGTAGAACTCGATGACCTCGGCGTGTCCGGCCGAATCGATCTCGGTCGTGTCGTTCTGGAGAATGCAGTCCTCCAGGAGCAGGGCGCCGCCCGAACTCGCGGCGGTGACATCGACCCCTGCCGCCACAATCGCGGTCTTCGTGATGGTCTTCTTGACTGAGAAGAGCGTGCCGATGCCCTGGACGCTTTCCGTACCCGTTCCGATCAACTGTGCCGTGCCGCCGTCGGCATCGACCACGTAGTTCTCGAACCAGGAGCAGTCGGCCGCGACGATCGCGGCATCCGGATCCGTGATCGACGTGGACTCGATGCGGTTGTCGGCGATGACGCCCTCGCTGTTGGCGTGGAGCTCGATGCCCGGCTCGCCGTCCAGCACCTTCATCCAGTTGTTGAGGAGCAGCAGTCGCGTCTGCGCTGCGGCACTGCCGAGGATCGCGGAGGTCCCGAAATCACCGTTGAAATAGCACCGCTCGATGCGGCTGTTGTCGCTGGCGCCCTCGAAGGTGATGGCGCTGGTGATGGTGCCGCCGGCAGCCGTCAGAAACCGGCAGTTGCGAATCGTCACGTCATCGCAGGCCGCAGCGATCTTGATCGCCTCTTTGAGTTCCGTGACGTCAGTGCCGCCGTCCTCGAACTCGCAGTCTTCGATGGTCAGGCCGTCGGCGGCGGCCCCGACGTCGAGCGCCTGGGCGCAGTCGGCGACGTCGGAAACCACGCGGATATTCCGGATGGTGATGCTCGCGCCATCGACCGTGATCTTCGCGGTCGCGTGGCCGAGGGTGAAGATGGGCCGGTCCGCCCCGGCGCCCATGCCCTGTACGACGATACCGGCGATGTCGAGGTCCGCCAGCTCCCCGGTGACCGCACGGCTCTCCGTGTGGCCGGGCATGAGGTAGATGATGTCATGCTCGTTGTCCGTGCACAGACTGACCGCATAGTCGAGGGTGGCCACCGGCGCATCGGGGCTCGCGCCGTAGCCCGCGGCGTCTGTTCCGTCCGTGCTGTGGACGAACACGCGCCGACCCGTCGAAAGCCCCTGATCGGCGACCACCAGGTTGCCGCCCAACCATCGTGAAAACAGTTCCGTCTTTGCGCTCATGATCAAATCTCCTTCAGTTGTCCGGGTTCATCCCGCCCGGGCTTCATGCCCGGACGGCCATTGCCGGGTAGGCCCCCCGGGGCGGACATGGAGGCCCGCCCCGGAGCGCCGGGTCATTTCAGTGTCACGTCACGACGTCGGCGGTGAGCCCGTCCTGCGGGAAGCGCGCGCCGCTGCGAATGACGCAGACAGCCGCCTCATCCGCGGCATTGGCCAGCGTCAGGTAGGGCATGACGTACCGGAAGTCGACCCCGGCGTCCTCGGCCTCCTGGCGGATCTCCTCCGCCGTCACCGAGAGCACCAGGTAATCGCCCTCCACGCTGCCGGCGCTGCCCGCGAAGGCCTTGATCTTCGTGGGGGTGCCGCCGCCGGCCGGATCGCTATCGGCGTAGATGTCGAGCGCCTTGACGCCGGCCCCGGTCAGGTTGCCCGCGGTCATGAGCACCGAGAACTCGTTGTAATCCCGCATGTCGAACCAGGTGCTCGAAAGCTCGGCGGATGTCGAGTAGTCGTCGTCCGCCCAGTACATCTCCGCTTTCACGTTGCAGAAGAGCTTGTCGCTCGCTTGTGGGCTTGCCATTGTCCGTTCCTCCGGTTTTTACCTTCTCACGTATCAACCACGTTGTGTGATTGATGGTCGTTCGTTACCGCGCCTTGCACACCACGAACGGCGACAACGTCGCGCCGTTCTTAGGCGTGAGTTCCGACTTCCACCAGGGGGCGCCGGCATTGCGCATGGTGAAGCGGAACGCGCGCTCGTTGTAGATAAAGCGCACGTGGATGCTCTCCGCCTGCTCCAGGGGCTGATATACGCCCTCGAGGAATTGGCTGAAGTTGAAACAGCCGATGTCCCCTGTGTCCCCGACCGTCTTCATGTACTCGGTGAAGAAGAGCGGACGACCCATCAGGATGTCCGGGACGTCCTCGCGGAGGCTCGGCTGCCAGACGGGTATCCCTGCCGTGCCGACTTGCAGGTTGAGCGTTGCAAGCTGCGGCAGGCAGTCCTGGTTCGCCAACCACACGGCGTTGCCATAACCCCAGACGCGCGCGCGCATCTTGACGACGTTTCCGTAGACGATGGTATCCGGCGCCTGGCCGGTCTCCTTGGTGATCGAAATCAGGCAGGGCGACGTCATCACGCCCATGAACTCGCCGACGCCCGTACCGTTGAGGCGCTCGTTGAGGATCACGCTGGCGTATTCATCCCCGAACATCGTCGCCAGGAGCGCGGCGAAACTGATCGGCGAATCAGTGAGCAATTCTTCGCTCACGTACGCCAGCCCGAAGAGCCCCATAGCGTTGAGCACGACCTGCTCGAACGCCACCCGGCTCGAGGCGCTCGTGTCGGTCTCGGCCCGGCGATAGACGCGCAGCCCGCCGGAGACGCTGGTGGAGTGGTCCTTGTCCACCCGCGCGGGCATCTTCACGACGGGAGATTCCATGGGGATCTGCGTCACGCGCCCTTGCACCGGGTCGGCCTCGGGGCCGATCTGCAGGAGGTCCGGGCTGAACCCGGCCGGCACGAGGAAGCCGCCGTACGGGTCCGCGTAGGTCCCCTGTTCGTCGGACCCCGCCGTCGCGCTCGGTTTCACGCGGAGCACCGCCAGCCGCGGGTCAACCCCTCGCTGGCAACCGGCGGCCAACACCGCCATCATGAACTCGCGGGGGTGCCGGAAGCCGCGGTTGGGGTCATCCTCGGCCCGCTCATGCACGCCGGTGGTTATCACTGCCGTCGGCGCGGGGACGGCATCGGGAGAAGCCCGACGGCCTCTCGGCGCATTGAGCGCCGCGATCTCCGTGCTGCGCGCGGCGCGAAGTTCCAGCCTCGCCTCCAGCGCCTTGATCCCGGTATCGGCCTCCTTGGCCTCGGCCAGGAGCGCGTCGAGCTTCGCCTCCTGTTCCTCCGTCAGCTCGCGCTCCTCCGCCGTCGCCGCCAGGTTGATGGCGTCGATTTTCGCGAGGGCGTCCGCTTTCTTCTGTCTCAGTTTTTCCAGTTCGTTCATCGGTCATACCCCTTTGCGTTTGTTGTCTGTCGTTCTATTCGTTGTCCCTTCGCCTCTTGCCCGCGAGCTCGCTGGCCGCCTCTGCGCGCCAAGTTCGCGGAAACTGCTCACCTTGCAAACGCATCTGCGCTCGCACGGTGAGTCGTCAACTCAACCTCAGTCGTTCAACCGCCGCGGCCCGGCCCCTGGCAGCCCTGGCGGACCGCGCCCTTGTGCTCGGGCCGATGTCCTTGCGGATCAATGCGTACAGCTCATCCTCGGACTCGACGGCATCTATCAGCTCGAGTTCCCGGGCTTCATCAGCCTGGTGAAGCCGCCCGTCGGCGAGTTTTCGGACGGCGGCCAGTGAAAGCCCCCGACCGGCCTTTATCGCCTGTAGAAAATGCTCGTTCATCGCGTCCACCTCTTCCTGAACGTAGGCGAGTTGATCCTCGGTGACCGGGGTGCCGGGCACGCCCAGGCCCTTGATCCCATCCGCGTTCTTGCTCGTTATGACGTGGACTTTGATCCCCTCCTTTTCCGCCATGCCGCTTGAATCCTCGAGTATCGCCAGGACCCCGATCGAACCGATCTGGCCCATGACGTTGGCGGAGACCCGCCCCGCCTGGGCCGCGACCCAATAGGCCGCCGAGGCCCCGAGGTCCTCGATATACGCATAGACCGGTTTCGCTGCGTTCGCGGTCCGGACATCCGCCGCCAGTTCCGCGGTGCCGGCAACCGTGCCCCCGGGGGAGTCGATATGCAGGAGGATGGCCTTGACCTCGCCGTCCCGCGTGAATGCGCGGACAGCCTGCCGCGCCTGGACGCTCGAGACGCCGCCGAAACTCGACACGCCCTTCGTCATCTGCCCGTGAAGGGCGATCAGGCCGATGCCGTCGTCGAGGATTTCCGACAATGGCCGGCCGTCGTCAAAATCTCCGTCAAGGTCGTCTGCGCGGGGTTTCAGGGTGCCGGCTTTCACGGCGGCCACCGCGCGCGAGAACCACGTCGGGTCGATCATCCAGAGTCCGAAATGCTGTGCCGCGCACCTACGCGCCTGTCGCGTTGTTGGCATCACAAATGACCTCCACTATTGTCTCCGCGGCCGCCGCCGCCGCCGCGCCGTTCGACCGCGCAGCGCACCAGCCTTCGACGGTCCCACGTCCGAAGGCGCTCACTGCGTCTGCGCGCGTTGACTTGACATAGTTCTCTGCATATTTGCGGACAGCTTGGTCTGCGCCGAGCCCACCGGACGGGTCGGCCAACATGGCAAAGGCCACCGCCGGCGGCTCAAGGGCGTCGACGACAAACTCCGCATGTTTGGCGAAAAACTCATTCGCCCAGTTTTCAAAGGCCGCTGGATCGCCGGCGTGCTTGCGCGCTGCCCGCGTTACCGCCAGCGCCTCCTTGCCCATGAACCGCGCCGCCGCCGCCTCGAAGAGGGGCAGATGCGCGGCCTTGATGAGTGCCCCCGTATCATCCGCCGGAGCGCCGGTCTGGTCGCTGCCCGGGCCGGGCGCCGTCGCTTTCGGTTGGGCGGTGGCCGCGACCTCCAGCCGCTGCATGTTCGCCGGCACGAAGCGCATGTCGCCGAGCGGCCCGATGCCGTCGGCATTCTCTTTACGGAGGATGTCATTGATCGACATGGCGCCGACCGAGAACATCTGGCGGTAATAGTTGCTTCGCTGCGCCTGGTCGCCGCGAAGCAGCCCCGCGAACAGGTGCTCGGCATAGACATCCGGTTCGCGCCGGAAGAGCTTCCGCGCGAGCTCCTGCTCCCAGCGCACCGCCCAGGGCGTGAGGGCGTCGGTCACGTATTCGATCGCCTGAGACTCGATGTTCGAGAACGTCGCGCGGAGCAGATGCTGTATCTTGTGCGGCGGCACGCGGAACCACCGGCAGATGTCCTCAACCTGGAACTGCCGGGTCTCAAGGAATTGAGCGTCGTTCGGCGGTATCGACGTTTGTTCCCACTTCATCCCCTCTTCGAGGATCAGGGTGCCGTGGGCCCTGCCGGCGCCCTTGTGCTCATTCTCTACAAGAGAGCTTTTCAGGTTTGCGTGCGCCTCCGGCGTCAGCGTGCCGGGATGCTCCAAAACCCCGAAGGCGACGGAGCTGTTGGCGAAGAAACTGGCGCCGAACGTTTCCGCCTCGAGCCCCAGGGCGATCGCCTCCCTGGCGAGGACGCTCATGGCGTAGCCGGTGGTGCCGGTGGGGCCCAGGCCGTGAATGTGAAGGATATCCTGCGCCGGGAACCGTATCTTCTTGAACCCGCGCGAGCCTTCCCGGACCAGGTATACGAGCCGGTCGTCCTCGTCGCGCTTCACCTCCACGCGACTGGGGTGGATCACGCCCAGCTCAACCGGCCGATTCTGGCCGTCGCGGATGATCTCGGCGAAGCCGCCGCCCCAGCCCATTGCATGATGGGTCAGCGTCTCGCGGAACGTCATGCTCCCCATGTCCTCGTTCGGGCTGACGTGGAGGAGGCGATAGGCGGGATGGTCGAGCAGGCGCTTCTTGCCGTCCGCCGTTTGCCGATAGACGAAGAGCGGGAGCTTGCCGAGGTCTTCTGAAATGACGTGCAGGCACGCATAATACACGGACAGAGACAGCGCCTTTTCCGGGGTGATGGTCACCCCCGCGGAAGTCCGCCGGCCGCCGAAATGGTCCACCAGCCAGGGGGATGGTTTTTGGCTGTCGCAAGTGTCGGCGGCGGCCTCGGCCGCAAAGATCGCTCGCAGTATGCTCATGTTTTCAGGTTCTCCACGAACAGGTCCGCCCAGAGCAAGACGCCCACCACGATCAACGCCGTCGGGGGGTGGATGAGCCAGACGCCGGTCCCGACGAGCCCCAGCGCGAGAATGGCAACGAGGGCCGTGCCCACCTGCAGGCGGCGGCGCCCCGGGTTCGTCTCTGGTTTATGTCCGTTCATTTCGACCCCCAAGGGGGGTGCGGGACGCAAACAAAAAGGGCTGTACCGCTGCCGGCAGTACAGCCCTTCGTCGTTTACCCCAAGGGGCCCGCGGTAGCTGGCCGCGAACGCCCCGCCTTTATGTCCCTACACTGTCAACACGCCACGCTCCTCGTAGACCGATTGCGCCGTTTTCTGCGCCTGTAAAGCGCGGCCGACCGCCATGGCCGCCGCGACAATGCCGTCGACCTTCTCGGCGCTCTTGGCCTTGTCGAACCGTATGTTGTCCGAGGGATCGACCCGGACCACGACGTTGGACGCCATCCAACG
>DATKUU010000211.1:0-4615 GCA_035530455.1 Phycisphaerae bacterium
CCGCCTGTTCGAGGACGGGGCGTACGAGGACGCCCTGCGCACGTGCCAGCAGGCGCTCGGGATCGACCCGGACTACGCCGACGCCCGGGCTCTCGGGGGCCGGTGCCACGCCTACTTGAACCGCGTGGACGAGGCGGAGAAGGAACTCCTCCGGGCGCTCGAGAGCGACCGGCAATGCCTGGACGCCTGGTTCGGCCTGGCGTTCGTTTCATGGCTCCGGGCGGACGACCGCGAAGCGCTGGGATACCTGGAGCGGGCGCGCCGGCTGGCGCCGGACGACGAAGCGGTGCTCGCACAACTCATCGGGACGTACGGGAACCTCGGCCGGTTCGACGAAGCCGAGCGAATCTACAAGGAGGCTCTGGACGCGCACCCATCGAGCGCGGAAGCGGCCTACCAGTGGGGCCTGGTGCTGGCGATGCAGGGGCGGGCGGACGAGGCCGTCGCCGTCTGGCGGCGAGCGGCGGAGTGGGACTCCGAGTTTCCGGACCTCCACCTGGCCATCGCGCGGGCTTACGCGCAGAAGGGAGACCTGGAACGGGCGCGGAAGGAACTGGAGCGCGAACTGGAGTTGTATCCGGACTCGCGCGAGGCGCGGCTGGCGATGGGCGGATACCTCGTCCACACCGGGAACCTCCCGCGCGCCATCGCCCTGTACGAAGAACTCCTGAAGGAGGCGCCGGACGACCCGCGGGTCCACCAGGAACTGGGGGCGGCGTTCCTCCGGTCGGACGAGCCGGTCAAGGCTCGCCGGCACCTGGTGCGGGCGCTGGAACTGAGCCCGTCGGACCCGCTGATCTTGTCGCAACTGACAAGCCTGCCCGCCTCTAAAGCCGACATCAGCCGGGCACGCCGCGCCCTTCGCCGCGCGCTGACCGAAGAGCCGCACCGCGACGACCTCTACCGAAATCTCTCCGCCCTCTTCGCGGGCGAAGGCCGGTTCGACGAGGCCGAAGAAGAACTGAGGCGGGCGATGGCCTTCTCGGGACGCGCCCACGAACTGGAGAACGAACTCGGCGTGCTTCTGGCCATCCAGGGAAAATTCGACGAGGCCCGCGAAGCGTTCGAGCGGGGCCTCGCGCGCCAGCCGGACGACCGCCCCTTGCGAATCAACCGGGCCTTGATTGAGGCGGACCTGGACCGGCAGGAAGAAGCCCTCGCCCGCCTTCAGGCCCTGGCCGAGGAGTTCCCGGCCGACCTGGACGTGCTCGTGAACCTGGCCTCGATCCAGATGGAACTCGGTCGGCCGGCCGAGGCCATCGAGACGGCACAGCGCGTGTGTCGGGACGCCCCGTTCGACGCGCGGGGCCATTACCTGGCGGGGCGGGCGCTCTACGAGACGGAAGCCTACGCCGAGGCGCTCGAACACCTGGACCGCGCGGCGAGGCTGGACCCGCGCCAGGTGGACACGCAGATCGCCATCGGGATGTGCCAGGCGGCCCTGGACGCACCGGCCGAGTGCCTGCGCGCCTTCGAGCGGGCGCGGTCGCTCGCGCCGAACGACCCGGACGTGCTCTTCAACCTGGGCCTGGCGTACGAGGACGCGGCCTCGGTGAGCGACGGGGCGGTGGACCTCGGGGAAGCGGCGTCGCTGTATCGCCGGGTGCTGGAACTCGCGCCCGGTTACGAGGCGGCGAGAAAGCGGCTCGACGCGCTCCGCAGCGAAGACGCCGACTGACGCCTTCCGTCGCACAATGTCACCGCGACCTGACGGTCGCGGCTCGAACGACTTTCTGCGCCCAAGCGCATTCGACGCTCGAACGACCCCCTCGAGCCGCGAACGTAAGAACTTTTTGCATCGGGCTCTGTAATCTCATGAAAGGCTGCCTCCCAGTCGGTAAGGTGATGCAGGGACAACCGAAAGGAGGCAGCCATGAACAACGCGTACGGGAGTGTAGCGTACGGGGGGATGGATGTCCACTACAAGTTCAGCAACGTGACGTGGCGTGATGGCGTCGGCGAGGTGGTGAGACGGGAGCGGTTGGACCATCGGGACCGGGCCAAGTTGCGTGCGCGTCTGGCGGGGTGGCCTTCGGGGACGCCGGTGGTGTTGGAGGCGTCGTTCGGCTGGGGGTGGATCAGCGACGAGTTGGAGGGAGCGGGGCTGGAGCCACACTTGTCGAATTGCTACAAGGTGGAGCAGATGCGGAAGGCCCGCGGCATGGCGAAGACGAACGAGAAGGACGCGGACCTCTTATCGCTCCTGCCGGCCGAGGCGACGCGGTGGTGGGAGGTGTGGCGTGCTCCGCCTTCGGTGCGGGATGGGCGGGAGTGGATGCGGCACCGGGCCGGGCTGGTGGCGGTTCAGACGGAGACGAAGAACCGGATTCACGCGCTCTTCCATCGGCACGGGGTGTTCTACGAGGAGACGACGGACCTGTTCGGCGGCCGGGGCCGGCGGTTTTTGCAGACGCTCGCCCGCGACGGACGTCACGCGGGGGGCGTGTTGCCGCCCGGGGCGTTGGAGACGTTGCGGGGCCAGATGCGGATGCTGACGCATCTGCGGGCGGAGTTGGCGACGGTGGCGTGGCATCTGCATCGCCGGTTGGTTCGCGACCCGCTGGTGCGGCGGTTGGACGGGATCCCGGGATTCGGACTGATCCTTTCGCACACGCTGGCAGCGGAGATCGGTGACATCGGACGGTTCCGAAACCACCGACGCCTGGCCTCGTACGCCTGCCTGGCGCCCTGGTCGAAGGACACGGGCGAGGCGGACCGGACGCGGGCGCCGCTGGGACGTCACCTCGGAGATCGGGGCAACCGGACGCTGAAGTGGGCGTTCATCGAGGCGGCGCACGGGGCGGTGCGTCACGGCGGACGGTGGCGGGTGATGTTCGACCGGGCGACCCGAGGAGGAAAGAAGGATCGGGGACGCGGGTACATCCAGGTGGCGCGTGAATTGGTGAAGGTGGTGCACGTGGTGTGGAGCCGAGGCGTGGAATACTGCGAGACGCCGCCGCCGCGTCCGGGAAGCGGACGCCCGCGGCGTCGCCGGCAGACTTCTCGTCCGGGAACGGGCCAGCCCTCCCGCGCTATGGTCCCGGCCTGACGGCCGCGAGACCTCGTTGTAATTGGGCCGCCCGCACCGGACGAGATCGTGTGGCCGCCGCGGCCGGATCGGCGGCGGCAAACATGCCGCAAAACAAATGAATAGGTGGGCGAACGAGAGCCCTACGCCGGTGCATGGACGAGACAAACGCGAACGGACAACACAGACGGCCACGGCCACAGACGAGCACCAGGGAAAAGAACCCCCCAAAAACGGGGGGCCGCCGCCGAGCCGAAAGCCGTCCGGGGAACTTGTCGCCCTGATCCGACAACAACTGCCCCGGCGCGGTCCAGGAGGCACTTGACTTCAGGCAGCCTTTCATGAATAGCGCGGGGGTTTATCCCCCGCGCAGAAACGGCGCGTTGGTTTATCCCCCGCGCAGAAACAGCGCGGGGCGCAAGGCCGGGTGCCATGCTTTCGCTTGCGAAAGCATGAACCCCTCGTTTCCGTAGCGCGGGGGTTCATCCCCCGCGCAGAAACAGCGCGGGGCGCAAGGCCGGGTGCCATGCTTTCGCTTGCGAAAGCATGAACCTCGCCACAAAATATCTTTTCAACACAGCCGGAGGGATTCCAAATGACCGAATCGCGAGCGTACCAGGGCCCCCTCGAACCCGCCGGCGAGTGCCGGTGGCGGATCCCGAAATCCTACAAGCGCGGCATGCGCGTGGACGGGATCATCTACGCGGATGATCGCCTCATCCAGGAGATTCGCAAGGACAACGCGGCCGAGCAGGTCGCCAACGTCGCCTGCCTCCCCGGCATCCAGCGGGCCAGCCTCGCCATGCCCGACATTCACTGGGGCTACGGTTTTCCCATCGGGGGCGTGGCGGCGACGGACCCGGCGGAAGGCGGCGTCGTCTCGCCCGGCGGCGTCGGGTACGACATCAACTGCGGCGTCCGATTGCTGCGGAGCGACCTGGCGCGCGACCAGGTCGAGCCGAAGGTCAAGCAACTCGTGGACCAGATTTTCCGCGACGTGCCGTGCGGCGTCGGCATCGGCGGGGACGTCAAGTTCTCGCCCCCGGACATGCGCCGCGTCATGACCGAAGGGGCCGGCTTCATCGTCGAGCGCGGCTACGGCTGGCCGGAGGACCTGGACCACACCGAGGCGGGCGGCGCCCTCGACGGGGCCGACCCCGACGCCGTCTCCAAGCGCGCCGTCGAGCGAGGCAACGACCAGGTCGGAACCCTCGGCGCGGGGAACCACTTCCTCGAAGTCCAGGTCGTGGACGAGATCTATGACGCCAAGGCCGCCGAAGCGTTCGGCGTCGCGGCGGGCAAGGTCGCGCTGCTCATCCACTCCGGCAGCCGGGGGTTCGGACACCAAATCTGCGACGACTATCTGAAAATCATGCGCGGGGCGGCCGCCAAATACGGATTCGAACTGCCGGACGCCCAACTCTGCTGCGCACCGGTCGAGAGCGACGAGGGCCGACGCTACCTCGGCGCCATGCGCGCCGCGGCCAACTACGCCTGGGCCAACCGCCAACTCCTCATGCATCTGGTGCGCGGGGCCGTGGCGAAGGTTTTCGGCTCGAAGGCGCAGGACCTCGGCCTCGGGCTCGT
>DATKUU010000212.1:0-10493 GCA_035530455.1 Phycisphaerae bacterium
GCCCCTGGTTGCCCCTCAGTCGCCCCGCTTCGGTTTCGCCGTCGTCGTGGTGGGCGGGACCACTTGTTCCCGCTGCTGGCGCCAACGGACGGCCTCTTTGCCTTCCTCCCACTCGATCCGCTGCTCCAGGTTCCCCTGGGCATCCGCATACACCAGGACGCTCGTCGTGATCGTCCGCAGGCCCAGCGGCGTGTACGGGAACGACCGCACGAGGTCCACCAGAAGCACCCCGGGGCTCAGGTCCACCGGCTGCGTCACTTCCTTTGTCGTGCCCGGCACTTTCAACGACATGCGCCGGCTGAAGATGACCGGGGCGCCGACGCGGCACGGGACGCTCCGCATGATGACCCACTGGCCGTGAATCCACCGGTGCAGTTCCAGGTTCACGCGGTCGCCGAACGTCCCCACAAAGTAGAAGTGGACCAGCCGCGGGATGGTCACGGACTCGGTCGGTTCGCTCCACTCGCCGGTCAGTTCCGGCGTCCAGCGCGCCTCCTCATCCTCGCATTCGGTGCTGCCGTACACGGGGTTGAACACCGAAACCCGCATCCGATATTGATACGTGCGCCCCGGGCGCATCGACAAATCGTGAGCCCAGACCGTGGCGAGGACGAATTCCGGCAACAGAGGAGCCTCTGTTTCCGGCGCCGCGGGCCCCGCGGGAGCCGCCGGCGGCAGTTCCATCTCAAACCACTCCCCGCCGGCCGCCGGCGCTGCCGGCGCCCCACCCGCTGGGGCGGGAAGCCCCCCACCCGCCTCGGGCCCGGTGGTCGGCTGCGTCTTTTCCCACGTCGGCTGCCGGACCCCCTGGACCTCGCCCGCAACCTGGCTGATCGTCTGCCCTTCGGGGTCGTTCGCCACCAATTCGACCATGGGGAGTCGGCAAACGCTTTCCTGCGCGGCCAGCATGGCCCGCGCCCACGCGAAGACTCCGCGGCCGTCGCGGCTGTTCTCGGGCCGGCGTGGGAGTTTGTCGAGGACCGCTTTCGCCCCCTGCGCGGGCACCGCTTCCCAATCCGACCATGTGCCGTCCCCCTTCTGCTCCCGACGCGACATCTCCACCCGGGTGATGACAATCGGTTGTTCCTTCGCGTTGCCCGCCTGGTACTCCTTCACCTGGAAGGTCAGGTTGAATTTGCCCGTGCAACTCACCCACGCGACGTCCATAAGATTGTGGTCGGCCATCCGCTCCAGAGGATGCGAAACCGTTTCGCTCGTCACGCCCCGGCCCACCGCCGTCTGAAGGGCCTCGACGGCCAGGATTTGCTTCGGCGGCGTGCGAGCCGTTATCATCGTGGGGGGGATTTCTCCCGTCACCGGGCGCGGAATAAAGTCGGGTTCGGCGGGCCAATCGGCCGGCAGTTGGGCCAGGCGGTCCTCGAAGTCCTGGACCGTCAGCGGCTCGCGCGCGAGGCCCAGGCGCTCCTGCTCGTCCTTCGGAAGCACCTCTTCAATCGTGTCCTCGTCGCGCTGGCGGATTTGGTCAATGAGCCGACGAACCACCTCCCGCTCCCCGACCCGCGACGGCCGCAGCGCCACAAGCAGCACCGCCGCCACAACCAGCACCAGCACCGCGGCGGCGAGGACGACCTTCTCAAAGTGCCGGCCCCACCACGACTCCCTCAGGTCAGTAGCCATCGTCAGACTCCTCCAGGCCGAACCCCGGGGCGGCGGCCGGTCGGGGCGCGGCAGACAGTCTCTCGGTTCTAGCCCTCTGCGGGCGGGGCCGGCGGCGGCGTCTCCGGCAGCAGCGGGTTTGTCACCCGGCCGCCAGGCAGTTGAAACACCAGCGATTCCCCCACCACCTCAAGCAGCACCACTCCGCCCGGCCCGTACACCTGGCGCGACTTCGCCAGGAATGCCTTCGACCCTTCGACCGTCCGGTCCATGACCGGCTTCATGTGCCACGCCTCCACGTTCAGGAAACTCTCGGTCCCCTTCAGCCGGCGCAGCAGTTCCCCCGCCTTCCGCGAGTCCGCCACGACCACCAGGCGAAACGGAAGCACATGGTAGAGCCCCGGCTGCGAATAGCGCCCCGTCAGCGTCGGAGCCGAGCCCGGCGGCTGCCCCGGCGCGGCCGGAGGACGATACCGGGTCGTCCCGCCTACCTTCATCCCTTCCATCGTCGCCGACGGCCCGCCGATCCGGATTTCCATCAATTCCTTGATGGGTACGTCGCGGACCGTGGCCGACGGGCCTCCCAGGTCCTCGTTCATCTTGGCGATGATGTTGACGAGGTCCTCCATGAGCCAGAGGTCCTCCTGGGCTTCCTGGCAGGCTTCCAGGGGGGGCGCCTCGGCCTTGTCCACCCAGTCCGGCCGGAGGAACGACAGTTTCTCGTGGGCGTACATCGTCGCCTGCTCGAACTTCCTCTCCTCCGCCGGGCGGTCGGCCTCTGCGAGGTTCTCGGCGAGGGTCGGCTGGACCGCCTTCAGACGGGCCATGAAGCCCCGCAGCGCCGCGTCATACTCCGCCTTGAACGAGTGCCTCAGGTTGACGTCCGTGCTGACCGGGAAAAGGCCGGGGACGAGGGGTTTCTTCTCTTCTCGGCCGAGTTTGCGGATGCAATTGAGGAGCTCGTCGTATCGCCCCTGGCGTTCCTTGACCTTTTTGGCGATCTCTTTAATGAGATTCTGGCCATAGAGCGGCTTGGCGAGCAGGTCTTCGGCGTCGAGCTTGGTGCGCTGGAGTTGCTTCTTGACGCGCCCGCCCGGCACGGTGCCGACGAAATACACCGTCAGGACGACGGCCGCCGCCAGAACCACGACACCCCCGCCCAGGGCCAGCAGGAACGCGTGTCGCTTCAAGAGTTCCTTCATCATCCTCTCCTCGCCGCTCCCGGCGCGCCGGGACTCACGCTCGCCGGACGTGGGGCCCGGCTTCGCCGGCGGACTTTGCCATGGCAGGCCCGGTTGCGCCGGCGGGCTTCGCCGTGGCAGGCCCGGTTGCGCCCGGCCGCCCCGCGCGCAGGGGACCTATTCTATTTCTATTGGCTCCTCGGCCTCCGGCATGGTGGCATCGGGCGCCGGCGCTGCACCCCCGCGATCCGGAATTCCGACGACCCACAGGGCCTCGAACCAGAAATCGCTGCTGCGGTCAATCTCGGCGCGCTTCGGCGCCCCGGCCGCCTCCGGCGTCGCGCCGCGGCCCGGCGTCTCCGACGCCAGCGCAAAGTCCGCAATCTCCTGCTGCGGGCGGCTCCCAAACCGCCCCGTCAGGCTGACGCGCGCCAGGAACTCCTCGCCGGCAGGCGTCTGGAGGCGCACCGTCCGCCGGTCCTGCTTTAGCGCCTCGATGAAACGGCGATTCACCACCTCGTATCCTTCCATGCCGGGCTTCGGCGTGATGCCGACAATCCGCACCAGGACGCCCGGCACGGGGCCGGCGGCTCCGGCGGCCGGCGCCTCGCCCTCGGCCGGCTCAGCGGTTTCCGGAGACGACCCGGGCTTCAGGACCACGATGCCCGCCAGGCCCGACGCTGCCGACGCGCTGTACGTGCGGACGTCCGGCACATACTGCATCCGCAGGTCCAGCAGTTCGACCTGCTCCATGCCGGTGCGGGGCGGCGTTTTGGTCCGGGCGTCGTACGCCTCCCAATTGGGGTCGTACGGCAGGGCGCGCCAGACGGCCCGGGCGAGTTCATAGGCGTAGTCCGTGCCGGTCACCAGGCCTTCCAGTTCCGCCAGTTTCCCCTGCTGTTCGAGGAGGGCGGTCTTCTGGGACTCAAACAGTTGCTCTTTATCCTTATTCTCCTTGGCGATTTGGGAGACCTCGCTGACCAGGCGGTCCACCTCGCTCGGCTGGCCGGGCCGACTCGGCGGGCCGCGCCGTTCGCCGTACGTCTTGATCTCGTTGTAGGCGAAGCATCCGACGGCCCCGAGGAGACACGCCGCCGCCGCGACGAAGAACGGCCGCTTGCGCCGCAGGATCTTCTGGCTGAGGATCTCGGGGGGCAGGAGGCTCGTCTGGATCGTCGCCAGCCCCAGCCCCTGGACGGCCAGCCCGAACGCCACGCCGAACGACAGAACGTTCTCCCGGAAGAGCGGCGCGTTGAGTGCGGAGGCGTCGGGCAGGGAGTTGAAGCCCTCGATTTTCTCCACCTCGATGCCCAGGCTTTGCGCCAGGAACGACCGCAGACCGGGCAGGCGGAACGCGTTGCCCAGCGCGATGACGCGTTCGATGCGGCTCTCGCGGTGCAGGCTCGTGTAGTAGCCGATGGACCGCTGGATCTCCGTCAGGAGGTCGCCGAACACGGGGCGCATCGCCTGGAACACTTTCCGGGCATGCTTCGATTCGGCCGCATGGCGCTTCAGGTTCTCCGCCTTGGCGAACGACAACTTGAACTGCTTGCAGAGCGCCTGGGTGAAGTTGTTCCCGCCGATCGGCACGGGGCGGATCCAGACGCGCTCGTTCTCGGCGACGACGAGGTTCGTGTTTTCGGCGCCGACGTCAATCAGGATGCTCGCGCCGCCCGCGCCCCGTTTGTCGTACAGGAGGAAGTTGTAGAGCGCCACCGGCGCCATCTGGACGATGTCCGGCTCGATGCGCATCGCCAGAAAGTCGGAGACGTAGTCGGAGACGATGTCGCGTTTCATCGCGAAGATGCCGACCTCGACCTCGCGCGGCCCGGCGCCGGCCGGGCTCAGCGTCTGGTAATCCCACACCACCTCGTCCAGGTTGAACGGAATCTGCTGGCGGGCTTCGTACCGGACGATCTCCGGGACCTTGCGCTGCTCGACGGGGGGCAACTTGATGAACCGCGTGAAACTCGCCTGGCCGGGGACGCTCACGACAATCGTGGACCCCTTGATGCTGTTGCGGTCGAGGAACTTTTTCAGGGCGTGGCGGATCAACTGTTGCTCGTCGGCGTCCGGCTGGCTGAGGATCTTCGCGTGTTCGATCACATCGAACGCGAGCGCCTGAAGCCGGTTGTCGCGCCAGCGCAACTTCAGCGCCTTCAGCGCGCCCTGCCCGACATCAATACCCCACACAGTTTGAGTGCTTGCCATTTCACATCCTCACTTGCCACGGGCGCCGCGGGCGAGTGCAACTCGTGGGCGTCCGCGCCGGCATAGGCGGGACCGGGCCGGCCTCGACGCCCGGAAGGGAGCCTCGCGTCCCTCTCGACCCGTATTAAAGCCGACGGACCGAACAACCGTCAAGTCAATTTCCCCGACACTTGAACCTAACCGCTTGCACGAGGGACGTTTCTGCGTTCCTGTGCCCCGTTGTTCTCACTTTCCGACGCAAAATCGGGCGAAAATCCGGTCCAGAACGCCCGCTTCGACGTCGCGTCCCAGGATGGTCCCGAGCGCCTCCAGGGCCCCTCGCAGTTCCAGGGCGACGAGTTCCTCGCCCGCTCGGCCTCGCGCCAGCCGCTCCGCCCGCGCAAGATTTTTCGCCGCCTCCTCCAGCGCCGACCGGTGCCGCCCATCCATCACCGGACCCGCCGACTGGCGGTCCACAGCCCCGCCGGCGACGGCCCGGGCCAGCGCCTCCCGGAGGCGTGGCACGCCGTCGCCCGTCACGGCGCTGGTGGCAACCGTCTCGGCCCGGATGCCCCTCGCCTCCAGGTACGCCTGCGCCCGGGCGGGCGGCGCGAGGTCGCACTTCGTCACGGCCACGACCATCGGTGCCGCCAGCAGCGCAAGGACTTCGTCCATGCGCTCGTAGGCCGGCGCGGTTGCATCCATGCAGAGCAGGACGAGGTCGGCCCGTCCGATGGCCTCAATCGCCTTGGCGCGGGCCTTGCCCGCCAGTTCGTCGCGGGCCTCGTCCAGGCCGGCGGTGTCGGAAAGGACAACCGTCACGGCCGCGCCCGTCGCCACGTCCTCCAGGCGAAGGGCGGCCCGGAGTTCATCGCGCGTCGTTCCGGCGTCCGGCATGACGATGGCGCGCTGGGCCTGGAGCAGGCGGTTAAAGAGGCTCGATTTGCCGACGTTCGGCCAGCCGGCCAGCACGAGCCGCGCCTCGCCCCCGAACGTTTCGAGTCCCCGGCTACGGCGCCCGAGGTCCGCCAGCCGGCGCCGGGCGCCGGCCACGCGCGCGGCGACTTCGGCGGACGCAGTGGCGGCGACGTCCTGGTCGGAGAAGTCGAGGCCCGCCTCGACCTCGGCCAGAAGGTCGCGGACCTCGTCCGCCAGGCCGTCCATCTCGCGCGAGAGGTGGCCGCGCAGAAGGTCCCCCGCCGCCCGGAGCATCGCCTCGCTGGAGGCGTTGACGACGGCCATAACGGCCTCGGCCTGCGCCAAGTCCAGCCGGCCCCCCAGGAGGGCCCGGTACGTAAACTCGCCCGGCCCGGCGGCGCGGGCCCCCGCGCGCAAGAGGCCCTCCACCATCAGGCCCACGAGCGCCGGCCAGCCGCCCACGTGGAACTCCACCACGTCCTGGCGCGTGTAGGACCGCGGGGCGCGCATCAGGTACGCGACGGCGGGCACCGACAGGAGCGTGTGGGGCGGCGCAAGATGGCCCGCGCGCGCGGCGAAAGTCGGCCAGGTGGAAAGGGAGGAAAGGTCCGAGGCCGTGAACGCCCGGTCCGCAATCGCCAGGGCGCCCGCGCCCGAGAGGCGAAGGATCGCCCGCGCCGCACTTCCGGCGGGGGAACTGACGGCCAGGATGGTATCCTCTAGTCCAAAGTCCAAGGTCTAAAGTCCAAGGTCATGTGCGGCGCTAGGGCTTCCTGCCTTGCTGGAGGCGTTTCCGGAGCCATGCCTCGATGCGTTCGGCCAGGGACTTCGAGCGCCCGGCGACGACAGAGGCCTGCTTGGGAGGCCTGGGAGGCGTGGGCGCTCCCGGCGCGCCGCCGCCCGCCGCGGCGGCCTCCACCGCTGCGAACCGCTTCTTCAGATACCGCTGCTCCAGGAACCCCAGGAGCGCGGAGGTCAGGATGTAGAGACAGAGGCCGGCGGGAGCGCTATAGAGCACCAGGAGCAGGAACACCGTCATGAAAACCATCATGTGTTTCTGCTGCTGGGCCTGGGGTCCGGTCGTGGGCGTTGGCGTGAACTTCTGCTGCAGATACATGAATACGGCCATGAGGAGGGGCAACAGGTTGAAACTCGTGATGCCGCCGCCCAGCATGTTCTGGATCCAGCCCACCAGGTAGTTCAGCGGCCAGATGCCGGTTCCGGGCAGGTACCAGGGCTTGGCGAGGATGACCAGGCAGTCAGGCTGCGCGAGGTCCTGGAGGAAGGTCGTTTGCCAGGGCATCCAATCCACCCAACCGGCCGGCAGAAACGCCGCGTGACGCAGGTTGATCGCCACCAAGAGGGCGCTGTAAAGCCCGATCCAGATCGGCATCTCGACGAACATCGGCAGGAAACTGCTGATCGGGTTGATCCCCTCTTCCCGGTACATTTTCATCATTTCCGCGTTGAGGCGTTCCTTGTTGCCGGCGTGGCGCTCGCGGATTTCCTGCATGCGCGGGCCGAGACGCTGCATCTTCGACATGGACTTCGTCCGCCACCGCGCCACCGGATGCAGCACGGTCCGCAGCATCACCACCAGCATCACGATCGCCACGCCGTAGTTCCCCACCACCGCGTGGAACGCTTCCAGAACGACGGTCATGGTGCGGCTGATGGTGGAGATGCCCGGCACGGGGCAACACGACGGTTTCCAGGAGATCAGTTCCGGCAGGCCGATGTCTGCATAGGCGTCCAGGACCGTGGTGTCCTTCGGCCCGGCGTAGATAATGTAGAGGTTCCGGACCGGCTTGTCGGCGCCGAGCGCCTGTTCCTTCGTCAGCAGGCGGACGCCCGCCATCGGTACGGGCCGGTCGTACTCCGTCACCTCGTAGCGGAATGCCTCGGCGCCGGCGGCGAAGGTCACCTCGGGCGAGGGCTTCTGGGGGATCAGCACGACCGCAAAGTACTTCTCCACCTCGCCCGCCCACGCCGTCCCCGGGCCCCCCAGGCTCTTCGACGGCGCCGGCTTACCTTCCTCCGGCTCGCCCAGACTCTTCCCAGCGACCGTCTCGACCGCGACGCCCTTCTCGGTCCACGACCCGGCCACAGCCATCCGGAAATCCTGGCGGGCGTCCTCGCGCGACAAGGCGGGCGAACCCCGCAGCACATAGGCCGCGCGCTCGACACCTTCGCCTAATGCCTCGATCTCGACCGCCAGGCCGAGTTCGTACTGCGGCGGCGCTTCCGCGCCCTCGGCATCCGGCTCCGCGTGCGGCCGCATCGTGTACCGCTTCGTGATGCGGACTGCCGGCTTCCCGTCGGCCGTCTGCACCTCGACCGACGCCACTGCCTCGGTTGGCGTGCAGGCCTCTTGCTCCAGACGCCACGCCACCTCCGAGAGGTCCACCACCGACGGGCCGTCCGCCCCCGCGAACCACACGCGCAGTTCGGAAATTGCAAACGCCGCAAACGGTGCGGTCGGCTCCACCAGTTCCATCGCCAGCCGCTGGTCGGGGTCCTTCTCGTTGCGGTCGGCGACGGTCTTGAAGAACCGGTGCCGCGCCAGCGCAAGGCGCCGCACCGCCCCCCCGCGAGCCTGGACCTCGACCTCCAGGTCAAACGCGCTCTCGTACTTGTCCGACCCAAGAACCCAGGTCGCGTCGGCCTCTTCGCCCGTCGCGCCGACGGCCACAAGTTCGGGCACCTTGGTCCCCGGCGCAGGCGCCTCGGCAACCGGCGTCTCCGGCGCGGGTGCCGTGACGGAAGGGGCAGGAGGCGGGGCCTCCGGAGCAGCAGACTCGGCGGCGGGAGATTCAGTCGCGGCCGGCGACTGCGGCGCCGCCGCTTCGCCCGGCGCCCGCTCGGTCGGTTCAGGCTGCGGCCAGATGCGCGGAGCAATCACGCTCTGCCACAGAAACATTAGACCGAACGCCACCACCAGCGCCACCAGCATCCGGATGATAGATTCGCGATCCACACATCGCCCCGTTCATGAAAGGCCAGCAACCCGCGCGGCCCTTACCGCCCCTCCGCCAGCCGCTGCGCCAGAAAATCGTCCAGGTCCGGAATGGCGAAAATCTTCTCCATGGTCGTCCGGTTGTCGTAGGGCACGCGGTTCCAACGGACCTCGCGCCCGTCGAGCGTCACATAGCAGGCCCGGGGGTCGAGGTCGCGCGGCTGGCCGACGCTCCCCACGTTGACCACCGCCTTGCCCTGCCCGACCACGTACCGGTGGTCCACCTGGGCCGGCGTCAGGAATCGGTAGTCCGGCGTGAAGACGCCCGGCAGGTGCGTGTGGCCCAGGAAACACGTCTCCCGCACCAGGTCGAACACCTGCATCAGTTTCGCCGGGGCCGTCTCGCCCTCGTCGGGGAACAGGTACTCGTGCATCGGGTGCCGCGGAGAGCCGTGCACGTACAGAATCCCGTCCTCGGAGTGGAACGTTGCCATCCGCGCCAGAAACTCCCACCGCCCCCGCCGAAGGCCCTCGTCCGCCTCCACCTCCAGCACCTTGCGGGTCCAGAAGATGGCCCGCTCGGCCGGGGTGTTGAACCCGGCCGGCTCGATGAACGCCGCGTGGTCATGGTTCCCCATGATCGTCAGGTCGAACCCCATCACGCGGTCCAGGCACGCCTTCGGGTCCGGCCCGTAGCCCACCACGTCGCCCAGGCACAGGATCGTATCGCAGCCCTTTTCGGCAATGTCGGTGCAGACGGCGTCCAACGCCTCGATGTTGCCGTGAATGTCCGAAACCAGTGCAATCATCGCCTCATCCGCTCCGACGAATGCTCCGCCTGCCGTAGTTGGTCATTGTTGTTTGTCATTGGTGGTTTGCCGCCTGACCCGGTTTCTCCGCCTCTTCGACCAGCATGATGGGAATGTCGTCGCGGATCGGATACCTCAGTCCGCACGACCGGTTCTCACACACCAGGCGGTCTCCTTCGAGTCGGACCTTGGTTCGGCAGGCCGGACAGATCAGGATTTCCAGCAATTTCGCGTCAATCACCGCTCGCCTCCTTTGCTCGGCGACCCGGGAAAGGCCACGGACCCGTCGAAGGAGGGCCAGTATAGGCCGACCTCCGCCCAAGTCAACCGTTTCCCTCCGCCACCGAGTGCCCGCGCGCGGGTTTAGCCGGTCGCCTAGGCACCCGGCGCGCCGGGGCTTCCGCCGTCGTCCCGACAAGTCGGGACTATGGCGGACAAGATGGCGGACTGGGGGGACCCGGCTTCGTCCTGATGAAGCGGGACTTCCGGCTTTGTCTGCGACTATGCCGTGACGAGTCGCCGTGGCAGGAAATTACGAAATTTTTTTTTGGGGGATGGCCGGATTTTGGGGGCGTTTTTTGGGGGGTCGCAAACGCATTCTCAGAGCGCCAGGGCGGTTTTGGGGCGCGGAAGACTCCACGTGGAGTGCAAAACGCCCCATTTTCATGCGACTATGGCCCCGATTTTCCCCGACAATGGGCGACAATCGCCCCGGTTTTGCCTCGCAAAACCCTCGTTTTAGCGACTATGTTATGGAGCGGCGCGGATGGGATTGGGGGTTTTCCGCGAAGTTTGGCATGGGATTTGCGTGCCGGGGGAGGG
>DATKUU010000213.1:0-5393 GCA_035530455.1 Phycisphaerae bacterium
ATGTAATAGGAGGGGCCGACCTCGAGGCAGATCACCGCCAGATTCTATTGCCCCGAATCGAGATAGATGCCCACCTCGTAGAGCTCTTTCCCGTTGATCTTCTTCCCCGCCGGTGTTACCTCGTCGCCGAGCCGCCAGAAGCATTCGACCGACCATATCGGGAAGGTGCCGTCCCAGGCGTTGGGGGAGGTGGCGGCATCGCAATCCTCACAGGCAGTAAGGGCACCATCCGAATACCCACTGATCTTGTACGCTCGCTTGAGGCCGTTGCATTCCTGGGTCGTGTTGTCGTACAGGTCGGTCCAGTCGTCGCCCGTGCACGGACACGCAGCCGGGGCCCCGCAGCAGCAGCCGGCACGATGGAAGCCCGTGAAGCCCATCAGTCGCAGCTCCCGTCGACGCCGTTGGGCACGCAGAACCAGTACGTCTTGGTCCCGTCCGACGCGATGATCTCCTGCATCGGCACCACGGCGTTCGTCGGTATGGGTTGGATCGTGAAGGTGGAGGTCGCCGTGTCCAGGTTGGCCACGTCGACGCCGTTGCCCTGCACGCCGGTTGCGGCGTTCATATCCTCGAGCATGTTCCGGGCGGGGTTGGTGCTCGTCGTGCCGCTCAGTCCGCCCGTGACCGTCTCCCACTGAGCGTAGCCGGAGGTGGCAGGCCGCACCTGGCTCCAGGCGTAGACGTACTTGTTATCCCCGTCGGATGCGTTGCCCGTGATCTTGGCCCGGAAGCCCGCCCCGCCTCGCTGGGGCAGCCGCTCCTGGAGCACCCCCATGTTGAGACCCACGACGCCGCCCCGGACGGTGACGATGCCGTCGCCACGCAGCCGCTCCAGGGCCTCGACGGCCTCGGCCAGGCGATTGAGTTTGCCCGCCGAGAGCGGCTCGCCGGCATGAAACCGCGGGATGGCCATGGGCTAGTCGTAGTCCTCGACGAGGTCGGCGTAGGCCATCAGGCCCGAGCCACAGGTCCCGGCCGTGCCGGTGGACTTGGTGATCGAGATCACGATCACGTCGCCCACGGTGGCCGCCGAGGTGCTGACCGTGCCGGCCTGGAACGTGTAGGCCGTCGAGGAGCTGTTGAGCGTGACGGCCGCCGACAGGAGCGAGGCCGTGCCGTTGAGGCAGTCGACGGTGACGCTCCCGTCGCCCGTGGGTGCCGTCGCCAGGCAGGTCTTGAACTCCAGGACCCCGGCCGTGGCGCCCTTGACCGCGTGGATCGTGTAGGCGCCCGTCGTCGGGGCGGCGGCGATGGCCTGGCCGTAGGTCGCCCGGTGGGCGTGCTTGAGCTTGCTGGCCGCGAGGTCGGCACCGGAGGCGACCTGGTCGTCGCTGATCGCCCCATCATTCAGTATCGCGTCCTTGAACCGGACCGCCCCCGCGAAGTACCCGTCTTCCTCACTGCGAAACGCCATAGTGCACCTCGGTTGTCATAGGTTTAGGTTGTCAAAGTCAACGCTCTTGTAAATCTGGTAGGTAACGATTCCGGCATCGGCGATCAGATCGCTCGGTACCCGCCCGTCTGATCCCCTCCAGTAGCCCTTGATGTCCCAGTTGCCCGTCTCGCTGGTGGGGCCGCGGTACTCGAAGACGTAGCGGACATCGTAGGTCTCGCCGCCATCCGAGCTCGTGCCGGAGATCTCCGTGCAAAGCCACTGCCGGGCCGTGCAGTTCGGGTCCAGCTTCCAGGGGCCGGTGTTGACCTTGCCGACGTAGAGCTTCGACCTGTCGCCCGGGGATCCCGTCTCGCGGCGGCGAACGACCATCCGCGTCTTAGGCAGATAGGCGCCGACGGTCACGACCTGCTGCTCCCTCTCACTTTCTCGGGCGGAGGCGTAGGTGACGGTCATCAGCGCCCCCGCGTGGTCCGTGTTGCGCTCGGACTGCTCGGCCGTCGTCCCGACCTCTATGCTGCCCGTGTCCTCGTCGACGGGCTCGTCGGCGTCCTCGAGTCGCCGGTAGATCATACGTATGAGGACGACGCCGGGGCCTCTGGCCGATGGCTCCATCTCGTCCAGGAAGAGCTGCGACATCGAGGGATGTTCGGCACCCAGGGCGGGTACGCCCAGGGTATTCAGGGCGTTGTCGAGCTGTGCCTGGCCGGTCCCGGTGACGCCGGTAACGGTGGCGATCCGCTCGGCCGACTGCCATCCCTTGCGGTTCTTCACCGCCCGGGAGCCGGCGACGATGTCCACTGATATGCTCGCCATCAGTCCACCAGTACCCCGCTCACCCGCCGCAGCTCGGCCAGCAGCTCGTTCCGCCGCTTGTCCAGGTCGATCTGCGTGTCCATCTTCTTCGCCGCCTCGTTCTCGCGGAAGGCACCCGCCGAGAGGTAGGCCGAGGTGCCGACCATGGCCTCGCCGTACATCTGGCCGCCGGCCGCGGGCCCCTTCAGACCCGCGAGTTCATCGAGGATGCCGCGCCGCATGGCCTCGGCGATCGCCCGCTCCTCGGCCAGTATGCCCGCCTCGTATCCCTTGGGTTCGTGGTACTTCGGTGCCGCCACCGCCCGGGCCTCGCGGATCTTCCGCTCCTCTTCCCGGATCCAGTCCTCGGTGTACCACGCGGGCATCTTGCCGCCGGCTGCCTGCTTCTTGCGGATCGTCTCATGCTCGGCCAGGATGCCGCTTCGCTCCCTCAGCAGACGATTGATGTCCTTCTGAATCTCCGCCTGCCTGTTGATCGCCTTGGTGCGTGACTCGCCGTAGGGGTCCCCGAAGCCCATCTGCCTCCGCATCCCTGATATGAGCCCGCCCCGGCCGGCCGACTCCGCGGCGGCCTTCTCGCCCCATTCCTCCATCTCTTTCCGTGCCTTGGCAATCTCGGAGTCGATGTCGCGGACCTTGCTAGGCAGTGCCGCCGAGGCCCACCGCTTCTGAAGCTCGTCGTAGTAGTTCACCTGCTTGGCGAGCAGCTTGTTGGTCTCCTCGAGTGCCTTGTTCGCCTGGGTCCAGCTCTCGTAGATCTTGCTGCCGAGCATGGCCGCCCCGAACCCGGCGAGGCCGGCGCCGGTGAGCAGCTTGAGCGACATCGACGCCTTCTGTGATGAATCCACGAGCGTCCCCATCGCCCCGGCCATCGTGTAGATCTGGCCGACGGCCGAGCCCATCGCCGGGCTGAGGGCGCCCAGCCGGCCGGCCATGGAGCCCAGCGGCGACATGATGGAGCCCATGTTCGAGCCGAGCTTGAGCTGGGCCGTGCCGAACTGGCGCGTCTTGGCGGCCGCCTTGGTCACGGCCTGCTCATATTGGGCCGTGCCGGCCGTGATCAGATAGTGAAGCTGTACCGTCGTCGCCATTCTAGTCCCTGGTCCCTGGTCCCTATTCCCTGGTCCCTGTTTTCTCGGCCGCCTTCAGCGCCAGCCGCATGTCGGCGGCGGACTGTGCCCTCACCGCGTGCGCCGCCGGCTTGACCGGCATATAGTCCGCGATCGTGCGGGCGGGCGACTGCTTGGACCGCCACATGCCGTAGATCGTGGCCGCGATCTGGGCGAGCATGTAATCCCGCCGCTCGCGGCCCCACGGGTCGATCCGGTAGTAGGCCATCCACTCGGCATATTCAGCGCTCGTCATCCGCGAGAGCATCTCGCGGACGGTCATGCCCAGGTGCTCGGCCAGGCGCAGCGTGAACAGCCGCCCCGGCCGGTCGGTCAGTTTTTTTCCAGCTCCTCGACGTCCTTCGCCCGCATGCGGTTGAGGCGGAGGGCGACGTCAAAGATCCTCTCGACCACGACGGCGGAGGTCCTGCCCAGTGCCTCGGCGTCGGCCGGCCCGAACAGGAGGGCGCCCTGCTCGTCGCAGGCGCACATGACGACGAGCTTGGCCCGCAGGTTGGGGATTCCGCCGGCGTCGCGCCGCTCGCGGAAGCAGGCGTCCTCCCAGGTGTCCCGCTCGGCCGCCGTCAGCTCGCGGACGTGGACCCGGCCGCCGAGCTCGGGTATCTCCACGCACTCGACGGCGAGCTTCGTCGCCCTCAGCAGCGCATCCTTGGTCAGCTCGTCCATGTTTCGTTCACCCACCTTCCGGTTCGGGAAACTCCGGGTAATGTTCGGTCTTTATGGTAATGGCCTCGCCAACCCCAATTCGGATTTCGATTGCCCTCACGTTTGGCGGAAGCCATTCAAATGAGAGCGTGCTCTTCTTGCCGTCGCGGATGTCCCGGATCGTCAGCGAGTCCGGCATACAGAATGCCTGAATCCTCTTTGCGTCCATGATGTCTCTCTCCCTGTCGCCTCTGTGCAGCCTGTGGACTAGGACTGGGCGGTGAACGTGACGGCGCCCGTGATCTTCATCTTGGCCGTGGCCTGTGTCGGCCCGTCCATCGGCGCGTCCGGCTTGAAGCTGCTCACGATGGCCGAGAAATCGAGCTGCTTGGAGGTGGCGCCGGCCAGGTTGATGTAGTAGGCCGCGGCGGCGCCGCCCAGGTCGGCCCGGACCAGCTCCTGGCCGGTCGCGGCGGAGTAGTACATCTGGATCGTCACCTCGCCCTCGTCGACGTAGGTGGCGATGTGCTCGCCCTTGGCCGAGTCGTGGCTGGTGACCTCGGTCATATGGGCCAGGGCCTCGGGGAGATCGAAGCTGAAGACCTCCTCGACGAGCGTCCCGCCGGTCTTGGGGGTGCCCGAGCCGCCGCGGTAGAGCTTGGTCCCGAATCCCTTGATTGCGCTGGTGGTCATGGTCGTATCCTCTGTCGATCAATCGACGGTCAGTGTCGCCGCGCCGGTGACCTTTATGCGAAACTCGATCCCCTGTGCGGCGTCCAGCGGGGCGTCGAGCTTGTATCCGGTGACGACGGCGGCCGCCGAGAAGCGGCTGCCGATCTGGAGCGTGTGCGTGCCGGTGCCCGTGTCTGTGATGTCGACCGTGCCGGTGCCGGCCACGGCCCCGGCGTTGGTCGTATGGAGTGTGAAGGTATTGGCCGAGAGCCAAAGGGCGTAGTAGGTGGTCGAGGCCGACAGTCCCGCCGGCAGCGTGGTCGTCGTGGACACCTGCACCGGCTGGCCCGTGGTCAGGCCGTGTGCCGTTGCCGTGATCGTGTCGTTGGTGGCGGCGGTAAAGGTCTTGGTCCGCTGGCCCCAGTCGGGCAGGCAGATCTGCCAGTTTCCGGCGGCGGCGCCCTGGGCGGTGCGGATGGCCGTCTGGCTGGCCGCACCCGTCCAGTTGCCCCTGGCCGTCAGCTCGCCCTCGTCGACGTAGGTGGCGATGTGCTCGCCCTTGGCCGAGTCGTGGCTGGTGACCTCGGTCATGCCCGAGACCGCCTCGGGGGGTTCGATCGAGACCAGCTCGGCGACGGTGGTGAACAGCTCCGGGGTTGCCGCGTCGCCCTTCTGGAGCTCGGTGTGGAAGGCCTTCTTCGCTGCTGTAGTCATGTCCTAGTCCCTGGTCCCTG
>DATKUU010000214.1:0-11471 GCA_035530455.1 Phycisphaerae bacterium
GTTGATTACATTGCTGAACATAACCAGAATCCCAAATCTTTCACGTGGACGGCCAAGGCCGACGACATCCTGGCCAAAGTTGCACGAGCCCGGGCCGTCCTGGATAAGATATCATCTGAGTGAAGCACTACACTAGTGTTCTCATCGTCCTTCTCCTTTTCTGCCCCCTGCCCCCCTGCTTTCCACAGGCGAGTCGCCCTGGCGACAAGCAGACACATTTCCTACGTCTTCTTTCCCGTTTATGGTCTGAAAAGGACGGAAGCCCGATTTGCGTGAGGCAAACCCCCGGTCTGCCCTATTATCTTTTTCTTCTTTTTTCGCTTCCTAAGCCCATCATAGACGTGCCTAAGCCCAGCATCCAGCCTCCGGGCCTCCGACTGGTGAGAGTATAACACAGATGGCGGAAAAGTCAAACTTTTTGGGCGATTTTTGGAATTTTGGGCGGCGGCCAGGCCAAAAACGCACAAAAGCACTCCCGTCCCCCCTGAGGGGTGGCACTGGTCCCGGCGCGCCGGGACCCGCCAGTGCTGCCAGAATGGCATGCCGCACGGCCGGACCCGCCTTCGCCCCGGCGCGCCGGGGCGAAGGCGTGGCAGGCAAGACCGGCCGTGCCACCTACCATATTGGCTGGGACAGAGCACTAGCGTCGTCTTTTGGCGAGGAGATGCGCTTTTACAGAACTTTCAGGACTTGACCGGCACTACCTGACCGTGGTGCGCCCGGGGTGACTCGAACACCCGACCTGCGGTTTAGGAAACCGCCGCTCTATCCTCCTGAGCTACGGGCGCAACCGCTTTGCCGGCAAATGCTTGGGGGCGTACGCCTCCAGAGGGCCGACAACCCTGGCGACAACCGCCTGAGCCGCAAAAAAACTTGTATCCAGACACTCCCGCTCGGTCAAGCGTATTTGCAAACCCCTCCTGCCAGGGGGTGCGGCAATTTTTTCTGGCAGCCGACCGCGGGCTTTTCCCTTTTGCTTCGCCCGTTGCCGGCTGTCATAATGGAGGATAGCGTAGCGGGGGACGGAAAGGAAAGTTCATGGCATTCACGCTTCAGATTGGCGCCCCGGCGCCGGAGTTCAGCCTGCCGGGAATCGACGGCAAGACCTGGTCGCTGGAGGACGTCGAGGGGGCGAAGATCCTCGTCGTCGTGTTTCGCTGCAATCATTGCCCGTTCGTCGTCGAGTCCGAGGAACGGATCAACCGGCTCTACAGCGAGTACGGCCCGAAAGGTGTCGCGCTGATCGGCATCAATTCGAACGAGACGGTCAACCATCCGACCGACTCGTTCGAGCACATGGTGACGCACGCGAAGGAGCACCGCATCAAGTACCCGTACGTTCACGACGAGTCGCAGGATGTCGCCCGGGCGTACGGTGCGCTTCGGACCCCGCATTTCTACGTCTTCGACGAAAAGCGGAGGCTTCGCTACACGGGCCGGCTGGACGACAGCCCGCGCGAGCCCGCGAAGGCGACCACGCAGGAGTTGCGCGAGGTCCTGGACGCGCTGCTGGCAGGCAAGAATCCGCCGGCCCCCGTGACGAACCCCATCGGCTGCAACGTGAAGTGGAAGGGGAAGGACCCGCACTGGATGCCTGCCGAGGCGTGCGACCTGGTTTAGGGGCGCGGGGCGAAGCGTGGACGGCATCCCCCCCGCGGTGCGGGGGGCTTGGGGCGCGCGGAGCCCGGCTTCGTTCACTGGCGCGAACTTCCGGCTCCGTCTGCGACTCCGCCGTGACAAGTCGCCGTGGCAAGTGGGTCAGGCGAGGTCGAGGGGAGAGACGTAGTCGCCCTTGGCCCGGCGCAGCGCTTCGAGGCGTCGGCGCTGGGCGGCGAGTTGCTCGAGGACGGCAGGCGGCACGTCGGCCGTCTCGCGGTAGATCTTCTCGATGCGGTCCAACTTCGCCAGGTTCTCCGGGATGCGAAGGGTGAACTGCTCGACGTACTGGTCGCGCGTGTAGTCCTGGCGGAGGACGTCGCGGAAGAGGGCGGCGAGGTCGTCGTAGAGCGGCACAAGGCCGGTGGGTCCGCGCACGGCCTGGACCTCTCCGTGGATGCGGCGTTCCATCCACTTGACCCAGACGTGCTTGTCGAGCATGCCGGTCAGGTAGCGCCCGCCCTTGTCGCGCTGAAAATAGTTGACCGCGAAGATGACGGGGGGCCGCTTGACCTGGGCGGCGAAGTCGAGGTGATTGGCCACGTACTTGCCGAGGGGGATGGCGAGGAACTGGAGGTTGCTCATCAGGTCGAAGGTCCGCACGCCCTCGTCGCCGAGGGTGGCGGGGGTGGATTCGCTTTCGAGCGCAGCGCCCATCGTCACGACGCCGTGCACCCAGTCGAAACTCTGCTGGACGGGCACGCAGGTGTCGGAGTCGCGCCCGCCGTAGATGATTCCCTGGACGGCGACGCCTTGGGGGTCGTCGAGGCGCGGGTCGCAGTTTTCCAGCGCGCGCAGGGCGACGGTGTAGCGGGCGTTCTTGTGGGCGAAGAGGATTTCATCGCCCTGGTCGTCGCACTTCCCACGGAACCACTCGCCGCTGTAGTTGCGTCCGCGGTCGGGGACGTCCTCGCCCATGCCGAGCCAGTACGGCCGGCCGTCGCGCACCAGGACGTTCGAGAAGATGACCTCTCCGGGGCTTGAGAGGACGTTGTGGATGACGGGGTCGTCGTGGGGGTTGACGTCGCGGATGATGCCGAAGATGCCGGACTCGACGTTGACGGCCCGGACCTCGCCGCCCAAGGGGCGGAGGTAGGCGATGTCGTCGCCGACGATGCGTTCGCCGGGGAGCATGGCGGTGGAGGTCTTCCCGCAGGCGCTGGGGAAGGCGCCGGCGAAGGAGGTGACGCGCCCGCCGCGGCCGCGGATGCCCATGACGAACATGTGCTCGGCGAGCCAGAGCTCGCGGTCGGCCTTGCGGATGGCGAGGCGGAGCGCGAGTTTCTTCAGGCCGATCGTGTTTCCCCCGTACTGCGTGTTCGCGCTATAGACCAGGTCCTCCAGGATATCAATGTAAACGCGGCGTTTGTCGGTGTCGGCGCTGGTGCGGCCCTCATCGAGGCGTCCGGCGGAGTGGAGGAATCGGAAGAAGTCGCCGCCGGCGCCGAGGCGCTTGAACTGCTCGTAGCCCGCTCGATAGAGAAGGTCCTCGCTGTGGGCGACGTAGGCGGAGTCGGTGCACTGGACGCACGTGATGCTGAAGACGGAGTTGGGCGGTCCGAGGGAGAAGAAGCGGACGAACATTTCTTTTCCGCGCATGGCGCCGGCCAGGTAGCCGCGGATTTCGGCCAGGCCCTCGTCGCGGTCAATCGCTTTCAGCCGCGGGCCGAGCGAGACGCCCTTCGGCAAGAGGTAGCGTGTGGCGGCCGGGTCGCGGCCCTGGTCGTGGTATCCGTCGAAGTGAACGGTGTGGCCGGGGACGGCCAGGGGAATCTCTTCGCCGGCCTCGACGGCGCGGCGACGGACGTAGGCGATGTCGGCGGGGTCGTCGGAGCAGACGGTGACGGAATCGGGCCGGCCCAGAGCGACGGCGTCGGCGACGAAGGCGTGGAGTTTCTCGTTCGCCAGGGCAGCAAGGAGCGCGAAACTCGCCGCGTCCATCTTCGGTTTCAGCACGCTCGCGTAGGGCTCAAGCATCAATGTCTCGCTTTCCTGGAGGCGGCGGTCGGCCCGGGAAAGAGGCTGCCCCCGGCCACCATCGCTTGCGCAAAGGCCCGGAGTGACGCCCGGCCCGGGAGGTCCGGGCCTTAGGTCGGGAGAGTATAGAAAGGCCGTCCGGGCCTGTCAATTCTTATGCCTGGGGGGGGAGGGGGCCGGGGCCAGGCGACGGTTTGGGGCATGGGCACGCGGGGTGGAGGGGCAACGCGGAACGCGGCCCTCCTTCGCCAAGGCCTGCCCGACCGGCAGGCGGGCTTCGGCGGGTGAAAATGCGGAACGCGGAAAGGAACGGCAACAACGCACGGCAGGCGGCGCGCGAGAGCCGAGAGCGCAAAAGCGGGGAGATCCGGCAGTCGCGTCGGATCTCCCCAACGAATCTTCAGGATGTCGCTTCAGCGATGACCGCTTGTCACCGACTTACTTTTTCTTCTTGGCAGTTTTCTTCTTGGCGACTTTGCGGCGTTTGGCTTTCTTCTTCTTCGCGACTTTCTTTTTCTTCTTCGCCATCAGATGTCCTCCTTTTCCCAGAACCCGTTTCACTCCACTTACTGCTCCGATGCTTCGATGCTAGACCGCGCGCGAAGCGGTGTCAACAACAATTTTCCGATTCCGCGCGCCGAAGCCGATCATGATTCGCTCTCCGTTCGCGTTATCGGACGCTGCGCCGGTGGTCCTTAAGAAAAACTCCGGACCGCGCGCTCGGCGCGGCGGTCACGGCGCGTCCGCGTCGCGCGCGGGCGCCCAGAGCGCCTCGAGCGCGGCACGCACGGCCGGGTCGTCGCGAAGAAGCGCGGGCGGCTCGTCGGCTGCAGGCACGCGGACCGCGGGCGCCACGCCGCGACCGTCCAGCGCCTCGCCCTCGATGTCGAAGACGCGCGCGATGGTGACGGAGACGGCGCATCGTCCCCAGTCGAGCGGCAGGCGGATCTGGGCCGCCCCTTTGCCGAACGTCGTCTCGCCGACGAGCCGCGCGCGCCCGCGTCGCTCGAGGGCCGACGCCACCACCTCGGCCGCGCTCGCCGTCCCCTCGTTCACGAGGACGGCCAGCGGCCCGCGCCACGCCGGCCGGGCGAGCCACGGCACGTTGTAGGTCCACGTGGCGCCGAGCGTCCGGCCGCGGGTCCGGACGACCTCGCCCCCGTCCAGGAAGGCCCCGCAGACGCCGACGGCCGACAGGAGCAACCCCCCCGGATTGTCGCGTAAATCGAGGATTAGGGCCTGGATACCCTCTTTCTGGAGTTTGCGGATCGCCTGCCGGACCTCCCCCTCCGCGCCGTCCCGCAGGTCCACAAGCGCCAGGTACCCAACCCCCCGTTCGGGGTCGAGGACCTGGACGTCGCGGACGGCGGGCAGGACGATGCTGCGGCGGACGAGGGTGACGGTTCGGGGCTCCTCGGCACCGGGGGTGAGAACGGAGAGCGTGACGCGCGAGCCGCTCTCGCCCCTCGACTCTGCTCGGGGCGACCCTGAGCCTGTCGAAGGGTCGCCGCGCAGCCGGCGCGCAATTTCCGTCGGGTCCAGGTCCGCGACGGGGTCGTCGTTAATGCGGAGGATTTCGTCGCCGGCGGCGAGGCCCGCTTCGGCCGCCGGTCCGCCTTCGAAAACGCGGACGAGAAAAGCGCGCCCGCCGTGCACCTCGACGACCGCGCCGATCCCCGTGTACCGGCCGCTCTCCTGTTCCTCGTAGGCGCGCTGCATTTCGGCGGTGAGGAAACAGGTGTAGGGATCCAGGCGGTCCATCGCGCCGAAAAGAAATTCCGCGACGACGGCGCCGTCGGGCAGGCCGAGGAGCGCGCGGTTCTTCTCCATCGCGACGGCGAGCCACTCGCCCGCCTGAAAGGCGAACCAGGGGTCGGCGGCGCGCGCCTTCAGCAGGAGGATGTCGAGCGCTTCGGCGAATCGCGCGCGGCGCTCCTCGTCGCGCGCCGCCTCGAACCGCGCGCGAAACTCGGGCGCCTCGAGCGCCGCACGCAGGCTCTCCAGGCCCGCGACCACAAGGTCCCGGTACGACACGCGCTCCACGTAGAACCAGGCGACGGTGCGCACCGCGTCGGCGTACACGCACCGCCCGGCGAAGCCGTTCATGCGCCGCGCGGATTCGGCGAGACCCTCGTCGGCCCACCGCCGGGCGGCGGCGGCCACGAGGTTGGCGCGCACGGGCGGCGACAAGGGCGCCTCCGCAGCGACCGCGCGGGTCCCGGCGCGCCGGGACTCGACCCAATAGGCCCCGTGGGAAAAGACGGCGCAGCCGGCCGCCAGAAGGGCCGAAAAAGCCGCCAGAAGGGGTCCCCATCGGCCGAGGGACGGCCCGTGCCAGGCACGGTCGGCCGAGGGGGCGGTCATGAGTCCTGCTTCCGAAAGAGGTCGTCGAACCGTTTGCGGGCGTCCTCGGGCGAGGGGCGTTTCTCGGCGGGCTTCTCCGCAGGCTTCTCGGAGGGTCTGTCGGCGGAGGGCGAACCGAAGGCGAACTCGTCGCAGAAGTTCTGGCCGTGGCGGTCGTGGACCGCGTCGGTCGTGGGGATGCGGCAATCGTTCAGCGCCGGGTCGTAGTTGGCGCAGTTGGTGCACGTGTGCAGGTAGGCCGCACACTCCGGACACTCGTCGCGGACGCCGATGCGGTCCTTGCCTTCCCACGCCGCGCCGCACTTGGGACATCGGATGCGCATGGCCAGCTCCGGACCGGACGATGGATCGAGTGTATTGTAAACGGTGCGGTGCGTTGCGGCAACCGCCAAAAGGAAAAGGGGGACTGGCTCCTTTTCCGGCCGTTCGGAAAAGGTGCCTGTCCCCCTTTTCCTGCCCGGCGTCAGGCGGGCTGGCCGGTGCGGTCGAGGGCTTCGGCGGCCAGCGCCGCGCCGAGGATGCCCGCGTCGCCGCCGAGCGTACTCCACACGATGGGGCAGCCGCGGCTGGCGCGTTCGAAGGCGGACTGGCGGACGCGGCGGCGGATGCGCTCCAGAAATGCTTCGCCCGCCCCCATCATGCCGCCCGTCAGCACCACCATCTCGGGATTGAGCACATGGAGAATGTTCGTGATGCCGGCGGCGAGGTAGTCGGCGGTTTCTTCGACGATTCTTCGCGCGAGCGCATCGCCGTCGCCGGCGGCGGCGAAGATGTCCTTGCAGGTCAGGTCGGCGGAGTCGGCGAGTCCCGGCGCGCCGGGATCTCCCGCTCGGAGGGCTTCGCGCGCGCGTGCGACGACGGCTGTGGCCGACGCGTACGCCTCGAGGCACCCGCGGTTGCCGCAACCGCACGGCCGCCCGCCGTACTGGATGACCATGTGGCCGAGTTCCGCTCCCGTGTCGGTCGAGCCGCGGAAGAGCCGGCCGTCCAGCACGATGCCGCCGCCGATCCCCGTTCCGAGCGTCAGGAGGGCGAGGTTCGAGACATTGCGTGCGGCCCCGCATCGGAATTCGCCGTAGGCGGCGACGTTGGCGTCGTTCTCCAGGACGACGGGCCGTCCCAGGTCGCCCTGGAGGCGGTCGCGGACGGGCACGTCGCGCCAGCCGGCCATGTTGGGCGCGAAGACGACGATGCCCGCCTTGGAGTCGAGCGGTCCGGGGGCGCCGACGCCGACGGCGGCGATGTCGGTCAGGGGAAGATGCGCACCCTCGGCGAGTCGGCGGACGGCGTGGGCGATGCGCGCCAGGACGTGGTCGGGTCCGCGCTCGGCCTCGGTCGCCGCGGAGGAGCGATGCACAATCTTGCCGTCGGCCGAGACGAGGCCCAATTTCAGGTTCGTCCCGCCGAGGTCCACGCCGACGTAGCGTTTGGTCATGGTCGAGAGGGGTTTGCGGCCGGCGCCGGGAGCGAAGCGCGCCAGGCCTCGATTGTCCGGAGGCGGTCGGCCAGCGGCGCAGCCGGGTCGTATCCGTGGTCGGTGCGTTGGGTGACGGCTTCGAGGGCGGCGAGGATTTTGGTTTCGACGGCGACGCGCCCGTCCGTGGCGGCGCTCGCCAGCGCGACGAGGAGTTCGCCGACGGCCGGCCGGCCGATTTTCTTCAGCGCCGCCGTGGCGGCCTGGACCTGGTCGTCCGAGCCGCTCAGGTTGGCGATGGCGCGTGCGACGGCGGCGGTGGTCGCGCGGTCGCGAAGGCGAGCGAACGCTTCGGCCTGGTCGGGGGGGCCCTCGGCCGGCGCTTTGCGAAAAGCGTCGAGCAGTTCGAGCGCCGATTCGGGCTTGTCGGTCTGGAGGAGGGCCTCGGTGCGCGCGAGGACGGCCTTCAGAAGCGCCCCGCGCTCCGCAGGGCCGAGGCCGGCGACGGCTTCGGCGAGGAGCGCCCCGGCCTCGGCGTAGGGCCCTTTCTCCAGGAGGATGAGGCCGAGTTGCTGCTTCAGTTCCTGGCGGCGCTGGGGGTTTTCGGGGGGCGTTTCGGCCAGCAGTTGGCGAAGGACCGGCGCCGCCTTCTCCAGCATGCCGCCCGCCACGTACGCGTCCACGAGACGTTCCAGCAGCGCCCGGACTTTCTGCGTGCCGACGTCGGAGGCCGGATACTTGGCCTGAGCGATCTCGTAGAGAGCGGCGGCGCGCTGCATGGCCTCGGCGCCCTCGAGGGCGAAGAAACGGCTGCCCAACTCGTAGGCCAGCTCGGGCGAGGCGCCGGCCTGGGCGATCGAGAGGACGGCGGTCCAGAGGGCGTTGCGGACGGCGGGGTCGGCCTCGGCGCCTGGCTTGAGGCGGTCGGCCATTTTGCGTGCGGCTTCGGCGCCGCCCAGTTTCGCCAGGGCGGCGGCGACGGCTTGGCGGACGCCCTTGTTGTCGTCCTGGAGCCGGGCGGCAAGGGCCTCGACCGTCGGGTCGGCGGCGCGCCCGATGTTCCCCAGACCCTGGGCGGCGCTGAAGCGGACGGCGGCCGCCTGGTCCTGAAGGGCGGCGACGAGGGCTTCCTCGGCGGACGGATGGGCGATCTTGGCCAGTGCGCGGCAGGCGGCTTCGCGGACGAGCGGGTCGGGCGCAGTGCGCGCCAGTCGCCCCAGAGGCTCCAGCGCCGGCTCGACCGCCGCGGCGCCCAGGGCGGTCCGATCGCCCAGCGCCCCCAGGGCGCCGGCGGCCTTGGTGACCTCGGTCGGCGAGGAGGCGCCGAGCATGGCGACGAGTCTCCCAACCGCATCGCCGACCTTCAGCACCCCCAGGGCCGACGCCAGGGCCGCTCGCACCTCGCTCGTCTTCTCCACCTCGAGCCGCGCCAGAAGCGCCGGCCCGGCGGAGGTTTCTTGCCAGGCGGCGAGGGCGTCGGCGGCGGCGGCGCGGACGGGCGGCGAGTCGTCCGCCACGTGTTTCGCCAGCGCCTGGAGGAGCGGCTGGGCGGCCTGGCGACCGCCGTTGTTGGCCCCGAGGACCTCGCGCGCCAGGCTCGTCGCCTGACGGGCCGCCACCAGCCGGACCTGCGGCAGCGGGTCCTCCAGGTGGGCCTGGAGGATGCGGATTTTTTCGCCTGCGTCGGCGACCTCGTAGATCTCGCTCAGCAGGCGCGTGAGCCGCTCCTCGGTGATGGCGAGGGCGGCCTGGCGGCGCGCCAGTTCCGCGCGGAATCGCTGGGCCAGGCGGCGAAGGAAAACCGCCTCGGGCTCGTCCTTGTGGCGGGCCCACCAGTCGGCCCAGCGATCGGGGGTGGACGCGAACTCCTCCAGGCCGGTCATGTCGGCCAGCGCACGCGACGCCGCCGATGCCGCCTCCGGGCTCGGGTCGTCGGTCACTTCAACGAGGGCGGCGACGGAGCGCGGGTCCATCATCTGGGCGAGCGCCTCGACGGACGCCAGGCGGACCGGCGCGGGCGTCTTGGCGGATCGCGCGAGGTCCACCAGGCCCGCCAGCACCCGGTCGCTGCCTTGGTAGGCGCCGAAGGCGATGGCCGTCGCGCGGCGCGTCGCCTCGTCGTCGCTCCGCAGGAGTTGAAACAGCGGTTCGATGAACGCCTCGTGGGCCGAGTCGCGCGCCGCGATCTTTTCCAGGACGGCCCTGGCGGCGTCGGACGGCGAGGCGAGCACATCCAGGAGAATCGCGCGGGCCTCGGGCAGATCTTTTTCGAGGAGTCCGGCGGCGGCGTCGCGGCGGGTTTCAAATGTGCGGCTCGGACCCGTCAGGAAATCCCGCAGGCGCGTGAGTTCCTTCTGCAGCAGGTCGTCGGCGTCCACGGGGGTTTCGGCCGCCGCGTGCGCCGGGCCGACCATCGTCCCGGCCGGCGCCAGGAGCGCCGCCAGCGCCAGCGCAATCGTAATCGCGCTCGACCGACCCAGGCTCCCGCGGCTGCCGCAGGTCATCGCGATGCCCTCACGCGCAAGCGCCAACTCATCGAGGCGTACCCTACCTTTGGCCGGAACAACTGTCAACCGCAAATGCGCTGCCGGAGCCGACGTTTCGGCAAATCCGGCCCAGCGCGCCTATCGTTAGAACCCCGCGCGTTCGGCAAGGTGCCGCACCGAAATTGGACGGCGGCCGGTGGAGGGTTATTCATACGTCGGCCGGGCAAAGGGCGGCCGAAGGGCGGCCGGTGGGCAGGTTATCGGACTTTTCCTCAAGCGCCGCGGGGCGCCCGGACGATGCTATCAGCGCCCCTGCCGCGCCCCTTCGACAGGCTCAGGGCAGGTCTCCCCCACCGCCGCAGACGCTCGCCGCAGCGCCCGGCAAGCGGGTTGCGGATAGAGGAGCCGACGTGCTTCAAGCGACCGCCAAACCCGTTGACGCCTTCCTCGACTACCTGACGGTCGAGTGTGGCCTGAGCGTCAACACGCTCCAGGCCTACCAGCGCGACCTGGATCGCTTCGCGGCGTTTCTCGGACAGGGCGAGGAGCCCGACTGGGGCGAGGTCGAGCGGGACGACTTCGTCCGGTTCGCCGTCGCGGAGAAGAAGGCCGGCCACGCCGTCGCCACCATCAGCCGGGCCCTCGTCGCGGTGCGCATGTTCTTCCGGTTCCTCGCGGCCGAGGGCTCAATCGATCGCGACCCGACCGAACACCTCCAGAGCCCGCGCCTCTGGCAGAACCTGCCGGAGGTCCTCGACCGAAAAGCCGTGGACCGGCTGCTGGCGGCGCCGGATGCGAAACACGACCGCTGGCCGCTCCGCGACAAGGCCGTCCTGGAGATGCTCTACGCCACCGGCGCCCGGGCCAGCGAGGTCGCCGACCTGACGCTCGACCGCGTCAACCGCGACGTCGGCTACGCCAACTGCATCGGCAAGGGACGCAAGGAACGCATCGTGCCGATGGGCCGACGGGCGCTGGAGGCGCTGGCGGCGTATCTGGAGACGGAGCGCCCGACGCTGAACAAGCGGGGCGAGGAGTTCCTCTTTCTCACCCACACGGGCCGGCGCCTGGGACGCGAGAGCATCTGGCGCCTGGTGAAGAAGTACGTCCGCCGCACCGGCGTAAGCCCGCGCGCAAGCCCCCACACGCTGCGGCACTCGTTCGCCACGCACCTGCTGGAGGGCGGGGCGGATTTGCGGGCGGTGCAGGAGATGCTCGGCCACGTGGACATCGGCACCACCCAAATCTACACCCACGTGGACCAGAGCCGCCTGAAGGCCATCCATAAGAAGTACCATCCGCGGGCGTAAGATCCACGGCATGTCGAGCCCCGTGCGGAACAGGATTTTGCGCCATTGCTATAAGTTCTTGCGCAATAAGCAGTTCGCCCTTATGCTTGTCTTGAACCCCTTTTCAGGAGACCAAGCATGGAGAGCGAACTGTGGTCCAGAGTGTACCAGATAGTGATGGATGCGGGCAAGGGGCGGAGGCCCAAACGGGTTCAACATTCCGACGTGGTGATCGTGCTGACGTACCTGTGGGCTGTGCTCCACGATCGGCCGGTCTCGTGGGCC
>DATKUU010000215.1:0-17689 GCA_035530455.1 Phycisphaerae bacterium
TGCGCCAGGCTCACTTCGCCCGGCGCGGGGACGCTCCCGCCGCCCACCAGGCCCGCCTCGCTGGTGGTATGGTGCGGCGAGCGGAAGGGGCGCGTCGCGATGACCGACTGGTTGCGGCCCAGGAGGCCGAGGCTCGAATAGATGCGCGTCGTCTCGAGCGACTCTTCCAGGTCCAGAAGGGGCAGGATGGTCGGCAGGCGGCGCGCGAGCATCGTCTTGCCGGCGCCCGGCGGGCCGATCATCAGGACGTTATGCCCGCCCGCCGCCGCCACCACCAGGGCGCGCTTCGCGTGTTCCTGGCCGCGAACGTCGGAGAAGTCCACGTCGTCGCGCCGGGAGTCCTCGAAGACAGCCTGAAGGTCCACAGCCGAGGGCTCAATCACGAGGTCCCCCGCCAGGAACCCGACGGCCTGGGCGAGGGCCTTGACGGGCACGACCTCGATGTCGGCGACGACGGCGGCCTCGCGGGCATTGTCGGCCGGAAGGATGAGGCCCTTGAGGCCTTCTTCGCGGGCCGTCAGGGCCATCGCCAGCGCCCCCTTGACCGGCCGGACCGACCCGTCGAGCGCCAGTTCCCCCACCGCCGCATAATCCTTGAGGCGGTCCGACAGGAGTTGTCCCGTGGCCGAGAGAGCCCCGAGCGCCAGCGCCAAGTCGAACGCGGGGCCTTCCTTTTTGGTGTCGGCGGGGGCGAGGTTGATGGTGATCCGCCCGTCGCCCGGCCAGCGGTAGCCGGAATTCTTAAGGGCGGTGGCGACGCGGTCCTTCGATTCCTTGACCGCCGCGTCGGGCAGGCCGACGACGACGATGGCCGGCAGGCCCTGGCGGACGTCGAACTCGACCTCGACGCGGTATCCTTCGATGCCGAAGACGCCGACCGAAAGCACTCGTCCGAGCATGCGCCCCCCTATCTGTCGGGACGTGCATGAAAAAGATGAGCCGACATACTACCCCCGGCGGCGCGGCTCGTGCAACCGTATTCCGGGCCTCCCGCTTCGGCCGAGGGGAAAGGTCACAACAGCCTTGACTTTTCGGCCGGGAGCGGCCACAATGCTGCCGCTATGTTGACCCGATATGCTTCAGCGCGTTCGGTCGGCGCCGCACCGGTGGCTGCGCCCGCGGTCCGTGCCGGGGGCGCCGCCCTGTCGGCCCACCGGCTGAAGCCCTTCGACCCTCCATCCGCCTGAGTTCCGCTCGGACGCCGGAACGCCTCTCGAGTCGCCCCTTTTCCGATTGACCGGGAAGGACCTTATGAGCCGTCAAGAGATCCGTAACGTCGCCATCATCGCGCACGTGGACCACGGGAAGACGACCCTGGTGGACCAGTTGCTGCGTCAGTGCGGGCAGTTCCGGGCGAGCGAACTGAAGGGCGATTGCATCCTGGACTCGAACGCGCTGGAGCGGGAGCGCGGCATCACGATCCTCGCCAAGAACTGTGCCATCCGCTACACCGACCGCGCGGGCAACCACTACCACATCAACATCATCGACCCGCCCGGCCACGCGGATTTCGGCGGCGAGGTCGAGCGAGTCCTCAAAATGGCCGACGGCGCCCTGCTGCTCGTCGACGCCGTGGACGGCCCGATGCCCCAGACCCGGTACGTCCTGGCCAAGGCGCTGGCGAACAACCTCTCGCCGATCGTCGTCATCAACAAGATGGACCGGCCGGAGCAGCGCCACGGGGCGGTCCTGAACGAGGTGTTCGACCTCCTGGTGGACCTCGGGGCCGACGACCAGGCCCTCGACTTTCCCGTGGTGTACGCCTCCGGCAAGGAGGGCTGGGCGACGACGGACCTGGAGCGCCTTCCGACCGACGGCCAGGGCGACGTCCACCCGCTTTTCGAGGCGATCATCCGCCACGTGCCGGCCCCGACCTTGGACGCCTCGGCCCCGCTCCAGGTCCTCATCACGACGCTCGACTACTCGGACTACGTCGGCCGGATCGGCATCGGGCGGGTCTTCGCGGGCACGCTCCGGACGGGCCAGGATGTCCTCGTGATTGACCGCCACGACGGGCGCACGCTGCAGAAGGTGGGCGGGTTGCTCCAGTTCGACGGTCTGGGGCGGCGCGAGGTGGACCACATCGCCGTCGGCGACATCTGCGCCGTCGTCGGCCTGGAACGAGTGGACATCGGCGACACGCTGGCCGACCCCGACCGCCCCATCGCCCTGCCGCCCGTCCACGTGGACGAGCCCACGCTGCACATGACGTTCCGCGTCAACGACAGCCCGTTCGGCGGCCAGGAGGGGCAGTACGTCACCAGCCGCCACCTGCGCGAGCGACTCCAGAAGGAACTCCAGTCGAACGTGGCCCTGCAAGTAACCCCCGGCGAGGGGCGCGACGAATTCGAGGTTGCGGGGCGGGGACTGCTGCATCTCGGCATCCTCCTGGAGAACATGCGCCGCGAGGGATACGAACTGACTGTCGGCAAGCCGAAGGTCATCTACAAGGACGCGGGCGGCGAGCGCCAGGAGCCCATCGAGCACCTCGTGGTGGACGTGCCGCGCGACAACCTGGGGCCCGTCATGCAACTCGTGGGCGACCGGCGGGGCGAACTCGTCCGCGTGGACACGCGCGGGAATCTGGCCCACATGGAGTTTTTGATTCCGGCGCGCGGCCTGATCGGCCTGAGGACCCGGATGCTGACCGCCACCGGCGGCGAGGCTATCATGCATCACGTCTTCGCCCGGTACGACAAGGTCCGCGGCCCGATCGCCGGCCGAGCCTCCAGCGTCCTGGTGGCCGTCGAGGCCGGCCGCGTGACCGCCTATGCCCTCGACCAGTTGGCCAACCGCGGGACGATGTTCGTCGAGCCCGGCGAGCGCGTGTACGGGGGCCAGGTGGTGGGCGAGCACGGCAAAGAGGACGACATTCCCGTCAACGTCGTGCGCCAGAAGAAACTGACCAATATGCGCGCCTCGACCAAGGATTCCACCGTCGTGCTGAAGGCCCCGCGCCGGATGTCGCTCGAGGAGGCACTGGAGTACATCGAGAACGACGAACTGGTCGAGATCACGCCCCAGTCCATCCGCCTGCGGAAGCGGCACCTGTCGGAGAACGAGCGAAAGCGCCACGCCCGGCGCCTGGCCGCGGCCGAGGCCTAAGGCGGCACCGGAGGCGGGCTCTTTTCGTGCGCATTTCGGGGGTGATGCGCAAGGCCCCCCGAAATCCCGCCCGAAAGATGTCGCTGCAAACCCCCGTCTCAAAAGAACTTACGACCGACCCCTGCGCCGCCCTCCCACCGAATTTGCCCCGCTGACACTCATCCCTATCCTTTGAATAGCCGGGCGACGTCCGGGGGCCGGCGCCGGCATTCCGGAGCCGGCGACGCTCGCCTTCCTGGCAATGGGGTCGGCGGGGCTCCTGCTTCGTCGGCGCCGATAGAGTTTCGCTGAAGTGCTTGCCTCGCGCGCGGGCGGCGTTGTGCGTCCAAGCCTCGCCGCCCGCACACCCCTTGCCCCGCCCGCCGAACCCCAACTTTGAGCCTCTAACAAAATGGGTGGCACTGGCGGCTTGCCCGCCAGTGCATCCCCACCTCTGCCACGCACTGGTGGACAAGCCACCAGTGCCACCCGGCCATGATCATTTTGCTATACACTCTTAGTCCGTTTTCTGCTCCATCAATTGGATGAAGCGGTTGCCGATCGCCAGCGCGGGGTCGAGCGGCACTTCGACGGGCTTGCAGCCCTTGGGGATGCTGATGGTCGGCGTGGGGCGGATTTTCTTCCCTTTGAACTGCGGAAGCCACCGGCGCTCGGCCTCGAGCATCTCGGCGCACAGGTCGCGGATTTCCTTCAGCGTGCAGACGGCCGAGGTGAGCGGGTCGAGCGCAGCGGCATGAACGATGTGCTCCGGATCGGCGTTCAAAGCGGCCTCGGCACCCAGGATCTGCACGTTCACATTGGTCATGCAGGCGGCGGCGCACTGCGGCGGAAGGTCGCCGATCCGCGACGGATGCAAACCCGTCGCATCGGCGAACGTGGGCACCTCCACGCAGCATCCGACCGGCAGATTCGTGATATAGCCGTCGTTGCGGACGTTGGCCATGAACTTGAACGGCCGGCCCGTGACAACCGCCTCCAGGATATAGGAACAGTACTCGACGCTGCGGCTCTCAATCTTTGCGGACTCGTACTCCAAAGGGTCGTGCTTCGCATACTTGGCGGCCAGGGCCCGCGCATACTTGTAGTACGCCCCGCTCTCCCCGCCGAAGGCCGGCTCGTCGCAGTAAAGGTCCAGGGCCTTGCGGTTCTTGCGGAACCAGGGAACATACTCCGAGAGGTGTCCCGTGGACTCCGTCATGAAGTAACCGAACTGGCGGAAGACCTCGCCGCGCACTTTCTCGTTCTTGTAATACTCGGGCCTCTCAAAGACCCTGCGGAGTTCGGGATAAAGGTCGCGGCCCCTGTGCTCCAGGCGGAGGAACCAGTCCATGTGGTTGATGCCGCCGCAGGTGTAGGTAATCTCGTCCTTCGGCACGCCGACGTATCCGGCAATCAGGTCGAGCGTCGTCTGCACGCCGTGGCAGAGGCCCACGAAGGCGACGGGCGTCGCCTTGCCCAGGGCCAGGCAATTGGCGGCCATCGGATTGGCGTACTGAAGCATAATCGCGCCAGGCTTGGCGACCTCGTGCATGTCGCGCGCGATGTCCACCAGGACGGGGATCGTCCGCAGGCCGCGGAACAGGCCGCCGGGCCCAAGCGAGTCGCCGATACACTGGTCCACGCCGTACTTCAGCGGCACTTCGTAGTCAATGCGGAACGCCTCCAGCCCGCCGACCTGGATCATCACGACGACGAAGTCGGCGCCCTCGATGGCCTCGCGTCGGTCGAGCGTCGCCCACACCTTGCCCGCGAGGCCGTTGTCCTTGAGCATCCGCCTGGCGAACGCCTCCATGCGCTTCAGTTTGGGGGCGGTGCGGCTCATGAGGGCCCACTCGGAGTCCTGAAGGCATGGCGTGGCCATCATGTCCGCAAGGAGCGTCTTGGCGAACACGACGCTGCCCGCCCCGATCATGGCGATCTTTGTCGGCACGGTTCAGGCTCCTTTGCCCTCAGCAACACCCAGATTCCGGAATAGGTACAGGCCGTCCTTGCCCGGGGCGACGATGTCGGGCCGGCCGTCGCCGTCGAGGTCCGCGACCTGGAAATGGATGCCGCAGCCTTTCCCCAGGGCGAGCGGGTCGGGCGTCGCGGCGGGGTCGAAGTTGTGCGGGCCGGGCCCGTAGGTGATGACCTGCTTGGCGAAGTTCTCACCGGTCCACTTGAAATAGTAGATTCCGACGGGGTCATATTCGCCCGGGTCGCGGCCACAGTGGGCGCGGTAGCGCTTGCCGGTAACGAGTTCCGGCCAGCCGTCGCCGTCCAGGTCGCCCCACCACAGGTCGTGGTATTGCGAGTTGCAGGGGTCGATCGGGTGCTTGATCCAGCGGCGCTTGCCGTCCTCCAGGCGCTGTTCCCACCAGTCCAGGCCGTAGTCATGCGACTGGCCGACGATGAGGTCTGCCAGGCCGTCGCCATTCACGTCAGCCACGATGATGGGGCACGAGGCGCTCCCCAGGTCGAACTCCTCGTGGAAGGTCCATTTCTTGCCGCCGAGGGGATCGGCCGGGGCCTCGAGCCAGCCTTTCGAGAGGACCAAATCACCACGCCCGTCGCCGTTCACGTCCCCGAACCCGAACCCGTGTCCCGACTTGCCGTCGTAAATCACGTGTTCGGTGAACTTGCTTGTGCCCTTGCCGGCCGCGTCGGTGACAAGTCGGTACGCCCGCAGCGGGCCGCCCGGCGTGTTGGGGACAATTTCCAGCCGACCATCGCCGTCCACGTCCCACGCGCGGGTCGTCTCCACGTTGCCGACCTCGGCGATGACGTGTTCCGGCCACTCCTTTGCGGGATCGCCTCGCGGGTTCTCACGCCAGCGTATCGTGTTGCCCCACCATCCGCCCGTGATGAAATCCAGGTACCCGTCGCCGTTCACATCCAGGGGAACGGTCGAGAAATCGTCGTAGTATTCCCCCTCGGCACGGACGGGGCCGATGGGACATCGTTTGTCGAAGCGCGGACCGGGGTACCACCAGGCCCCGCTGACGATGTCGAGGACGCCGTCGCCCGTGACATCGAACACGCCGGCGGACTCGTACCGCTCGTCAGCAATCAGAATCTTTTGGAAGCGGATGGGCGGCACGGCGGTGCTCCTTTCCAAAACCCGCCCCGCGGCGGGTCACATGGTTCCGCAGCACACGTCGCGCAGCCGCGCGGCGTAGTGCGCGAAGTTTTCCCACGACACGTCGTCGGGTATCAGGTGGTCGAGGTCCGGCACATACCGGCCGCGTTCAACGGCCGGGCGGATGCGCTCCAGTTCGGCGTCAATGGCGGCCGGGCCGACCGCCAAGGCGCGTTTGTCGATGCCGCCCATCATCGCCAGGCCCGGAAACCGCCGCCCCATGTCGTTCACGTCACAGCCGGCGGCAACCTCGAAAGGAAACATGTAGTTGACGCCCGCCCGCATCATCGGCGGGATCATCAGGTCCGGCCGGCCGTCGGTGTCCACCGAGAGAAGCGGGATGCCGTGCGCGTCCGCAAACGCCCGGATCCGCCGGTAGCACGGCGCCATGAACCCACCGAAATGAGCCGGAGAGATGAGGGGCCCCTGCCGGCCGCACATGTCCTCCCACAGGTGGATCACGTCCACCCGGACGCCGGCGGCGACCACCTTTTCGAAGACCGCCAGGTAGACTTCCGTCATGTGGTCCATGATCTCGTGCACCAGGTCGGGCGCATCATAAAAGGCGAGGAGGCACTCCTCATCCCCCAGGAGCCAGCGGAGCGTGCCGTAGATGCCCACGTCGGGATAGTAGCCCAGTTGGATGGGTATGCCGCGAGCCGCCCAGTCGGCCGCCTTCTCGCGCCAGTCGCCGTCCAGGCGGCGCGGGTCGTCCGGGTCGAGCCGCTCACGCTTAAAGCGTTCCCAGTCGGCGCGCGATTGGACGGGGAACTCCAGAAACTCCGACATGCTGGTGTGACCCTTGGCGTCGCGCCGTTTGATGCCCCAGGAGTCGGTGGAGATGACAAACGCGTCGGTCTCCTCAAGGACCTCCCATTCGATCTTGGGGCACGGCCCGCAATTGACGGGCACGACGGCCGGCGGCTCGTCGGCCCCGAAGTGGCGCCGGACGTCACCATAGTCGCGAAACTCCGCCGGAAGGCCCTCGCGCCGCCACCGGCGCCAAGTGGTCTCCCACGGCCCCCAGAAGAGCCAATAGGGCGGCCGGTCCGGCGTGCGGCCGAGCATGCACGCCAGAAACCGCTCGCGGTCGGTCGGAGGATGCCTCGGGGTGGTCATGTCAGCGCCTTCCGTTTCAGCAAATAGTCGCGAGCGACCTTCAGGTCCTCCAACGCCTCGGCCGCGTCACACGGGGGCTTCATCTCGCCCCGGCAGACCTTCACGAAGTTCTCCGCCTGCCGGCGCATCGCGTGCACCCACGGCATCGTCGGCATCGTGCGCTCGGGCGTCGCCCCGTCGCCGGGGTCGCGGTAGATTTCGACCGTCCCCGCACGGTTGACAGTGAGCGGCGCCGGCAGACGCAGCACGACGTACCCTTTCTCAAACGCCACCAGCGCCGACTCCTCCCACGCGACGGTCGTCCGATAGGGCGTCATCTCCATGACGCCCGCCACGCCGGACTCGCTTTCGACCGCCATCAGCACACCGCTCTTCTCCGCGTAGGTCACCCGGTACGGCTCGCCCAAAAGGTATCGCATCAGGTTAACTTGATGGATGTAATAATTGACGAAGGCGACGTAGGCCTCAGCCGTCTCCGCGTCCATGCCGGGCGGCGGGGGCTCCGACTCCAGGGTCGGCGCCTTCTCGTCGGTCCGGATGAGACCCGTGAACCCCCCGGCGATCCAGTCGCCCGCCGGCATCTGGATGCGGACGTACCGCAACCGACCCATCTCGCCGCCGGCCTTCCAACGCTCGATGACCTGCTTCGCGTGAGCCGTCGCCGGATCCGACCGCTTGTGGTAGCCGACCATGTGAATGCATCTGGCGTCGGCGGCGGCCTCGACCAGGCGCTCCCCCGCCTCCACCGCCAACGCCAGGGGCTTCTCCGTGAAGACGTGCTTGACCTTCGGGTAAATCTCCGGCAGGAGAAGGGCGTGGCGCATGAACGGCTGGCTGGCGACGACGCCGTCGAGCGCCTCGGATGCGAGCATCGCCCGGTGGTCGGCGTACACCTTCGCGATGCCATAGCGCGCAGCCACTTTTCGGCCCAATTCCGGCCGGACCTCCGCCAGCGCCGCAACCTCGCATCCCTCCACGTTCACGTAGTTCGCAAGGTGGGCCATCTGGCCCATGCTGCCCACGCCGACGAACCCGATCCGCATCTTCTCCATCCGTCGCCCTCTCCTTGTCCGGAACCCCCTGTGAGCCAGCACTATGACGCTTCTTCCGGCACGGTCAATCACTTTCCCGTAGGACGCCGGAACACCAGACCCTCAAAATCAGCCGTTGGGGCCCATCAGGACGGCGCACCGGGGCTGTGCCCGTTCACGGAAAATGCAGTCTCAAGACGAACTGCTCCCATCGCTTCTGGAATGCCGCCATGTCCGCTCCGCCCAGGACGCGCTTCAGGGTCTCGTAGCCGGTCGGATCCTCTTTCGCAGCGGCGCGGAACGCGTGATAGAACTTCACGAGCAGCCCGTGTTCCTGGAGCCAGTAGCAGAGGTACCGCGCCTGGGCGTAGTTGGTCTCCTTGTCCTCGGTGTAGAACGCGCGGTCGCTCGTCGCGGTGAGCGACTGGAAAGAGGGCACCCGCCCCGCGCGGATCGTTTCCTGTAAACCCTTGAGGCGCCAGTTCGTCAGGCCGACGATCCGCCCCTGGCGCTCGGCCGACTGCTCGTACAGGCTGCCGAGCCCCTCGTTGAACCACGCGGGGCACGCGGGGAAGTTCGCCGCCACGAAGGGGTGGACGATTTCGTGGACGAGCGTCCCGCCGCCGGTCGCGATGTTCATGATGAGCGCCCCATGCTCGGGCGAGCAGTAGCCGAACGGCGTCGTCGGTTCCTCCCCGAAAAGTTCGCGCACGTGCCGCTCGTAACTCGTCTTGTCCTTGAAGAGCCAGATGTCGAGGATCTGCGGCGGGTCCTTCTCGAAGTAGAGGGCTTTCAGGCGCTCGACCGCCCACCGCACCGTCTGCTCCGCGCGACGGCGGACCATCGCGGGCTCTTCATCCCCGATGACGACAAACGGTGGTTCGGGAACGACGGTGAAGCCTTCGGGAACCTTGGCCTGGAGCGCACGGAGATGTTCAGCAAGCGGGTCGGCGTCGGCCGGGGCCGTTGTTTCGGAGAAAAAGGGGACGGGAGTCTTTTCCGCGAGGGGTGGCACTGGCGGCTTGTCCGCCAGTGCGGGGAAAAGGCTCCCGTCCCCTTTTCTCCTCGCCGCTTCTCCACCTTTACCCGGGGGCGGCAACAAGTCTGACGAATGCTTCACATGTTCAAGCGATTCCATTGCTTTCGCAAAGTTCTGTTTCTCGCGACCGCCACCGGTCCCCCCAGCGTTCCCCAACACGGCTCTCGCCTCGTCAACCGACCCCACGCGCCGAGATAGCACATACACGAGCAAAGGCAATTGCTCTGTATCCGTGCAAACACCAAGCGCCTGCAGCACCCTTTTTGCATCGACGCGCAAGCGAACCAATGCCCTAACCGCAGGATAAAAGTCCTCCCCCAATAACATCTTCCCCCGCGGCACAGACAAGGCGTCCAATTGATAATCAATGATCGCCAACAACCGTGTGTCTGCGTCAAGCACATGCCACGCTTCGACAGCCATTATCGCACAATGGAGCGGTGAGTAATAAGTGCGATCATGTCTATACTTGTCCGCGGCATCCTCCAGGACCGCCATGAGTTCCCTGCCCCGTCGAATGTATTCCGTGTTAAGCTTTTCTAATGAATGCGCGCGTTCCGTTCTCTTGGCGGACAACAACTGCCTGACACCCTCCTCAGATGCCTGGGCAGCGTCGCCCTGCTCGACGTGCGGCTCCTCTCGCACCGCTTCGGCCGGGCGCGCCTCCGCGCTCGGCGGCGGCACATCGGGCGCCGTCGGCTCCTCACTTCGGCAGGCGGGGACCGATAGTACTATCGCCGCGACCAGCCACACCGTCCATCGCCTCATAGGTTCATCCTTGCCGGGCAGACCCATCCCCTCTTTCTTGGACGCACCGTCGCCGGCCGTGTTCCATCGAAGTGCTCGCCCAAGTGCTCGCCCGATTCATCTTGATTCCCCCTCCCCCGACCGATATCGTACATCCGGCCAAAGGGAGGTGCCATGCCCACGCCCCCGACGGGCGCGCCGCAGCACGACCGCGCCGCCACGCCCACCGCCGGACGCATCGTCCGCGTTCTCCTTATCCTTGCCGTCAACGTCGGACTGGTCATCGCGGCCACCGCGCTCGGATCGGCCGGCGGCACCCTGCCGGACCTGACGGCCGAGACGCTGGCGGTGCATCTGCTGCCCGTGTCGGCTGCCATGGGCCTCCTGCTCGCCTGCCGGCGGCTCGACTTCTCGCTCCCCCTCCTCTTCCTGGCGGCCGCCACCCTCCGCGCCAACTCCTTCGCCTTCCCGGGCGACCCGTGGATGCGATTGCTCCTGCTCACAGGCCTGGCGGCCGGTCTCGCCCTCGTCACCACAATCATCACATGGTACGGCCGGATCGCCAGCGCCCTCTGGACCGCCCTCGTGGCTGTGGCGCTCTGGGCCCTCGTGGACTTCGCGAAGGCGCCGCTCTTGGGCGGTTCGGCGGGGTGGCCGTGGACGGCGGGCGTGTCGGCGGCCCTCGGCCTTCTGGTGCTCGGGGCGATGCTTATGGGCCTGGCGCGCATCGTCGTACCCCCCGCCTGTCCACCCATCTTTCAGACCGGCTCGCACGGCCTGGGAGGCCTGGCGGCGGCGTGGATGGTCGCAGCGGCGGCGATGGTTCTGGCCGCAGGCGCCGACGCCCCCAAAGCCCTCCTCAAAGCCCCCTGGCTGGCTTACCCGCCCGTCCTGGCCGCGGCCGCGCTCGGCGGCGCCTATGTCCTGCGCGGACGGTGGGGCGCGATCGAGGCGGTGGTGCTTACGGCCGTCGCCCACCTTGCGTGGGCGTTCACCCTTCAGGCCGACCTCGGCGACAAGGCGCTGAACGCCGTCGTGCCGGTGGCTGCGCCGCTTGTCGCCGTACCTCTCTACCTTCTATTGGACTGGCTCGTCCGCCAGCGGACGGGCGAATCCGCCCCCACCGCGCTGGTGGCCTGAACACCGCGCGAATTTTCGCACGCCGATTGAACCGAGCCGAGGGCGCGGCTACACTTGCAACCCCCACGGGCAAGCAAGGAGAAGGCGATGGAGATCGTCGAGTACGGCGGCTGGAAGCGGAACGTGCGGCTGGCGAATGGGAAGGTCGAACTGGTCGCAACGCTCCAGGTCGGGCCGAGGATCCTTCACCTCGCGCCGACGGGCGGCAAGAACCTCTTCATGAACTATCGCGACCAGATGGGCACGCGCGGCGAGAAAACGTGGCAAAACCGCGGAGGCCATCGCCTCTGGATCGCCCCGGAGGACCCGGTGGCGACGTATTTCCCGGACAACGGTCCCGTCGAGGCGAAGGAACTTCCGGGCGGCGTGCGCCTGGTGGCGGAGCCGGAGACGGCCAACGGAGTTCAGAAAGAGGTGGACATCGCGCTGGACGCGAAGCGGGCCCGCGTGCGGGTGGTGCATCGGATCAGGAACATCGGCGGCAAGGCGCTGGACCTTTCGCCGTGGGCGCTTTCGGTGATGGCGCCGGGCGGCGTGGCCGTCATCCCCCTGCCGCAGCGCGGCGAGCATCCGCGCGACCTTTTGCCGAACCAGAGAATCGTCCTCTGGCCGTACACCGATCTGGGGGACAAGCGCCTCGTGATGGACACGCGGGCGATCCTGCTTCGGCAGAAGAAGGGCGGTCGGGCCATCAAGTTGGGGTTCTCGAACCCGGAGGGTTGGGCGGCCTATGCGGTGCACGGATGTTTATTTGTCAAACGCTTCGGCTTCGACGCAAAGGCGGAGTATCCGGACATGGGGTGCAGCACGGAACTTTTCACGAACACGGAGATGCTGGAGGTCGAGTCGCTCGGGCCGATGGCGCACCTCGCGCCCGGGGCGGCGGTGGAGCACGTCGAAGAGTGGTTCCTTTTTGAGAATGTCGCGGCGCCGAAAACCGGCGCGGACATCGAGAAGCATATCCGGCCGGTGGTGGAAAAGACCTGAGAACACGGAATGCAAAATGAAAGGCCAACGGCACAGCACGCAACATCCGTGACAGCGGAAGAGGTCCTGGAGATCCGCGCAGCACGGGGGGCGGTGGAGAGAGAGCGTGCGGCGGAGGCGTGGGGGCGGTTGCCGGCCGCTCCCGGTGCCGCCCAGGGCTCGCCACGTTATGGCCCGGCCGACGGGCGTCGGCTGGTTGTCGCGGCGCGGGGGGACGAGATCGTCGGCGTCTCGGGCTGGTCGGCGGGCGCCGGGCGCTGCGCTTCGATTCTCCTTCCGCGCCTGGAGCGGTGGGACGAGGAGACGGCAGCGCGGCTGGTGGCGGAAGCGGCGCGCGGGGCGGCGGCGGGTGCACGGCTGATTCAGGCGCTGGCCGAGCCCGACGAGTCCAGCGCGCTCGCGCACGTGCTCCAGCGGGCGGGCATGGCGCGCCTGGCGGTGTTGGCGTACCTTCGGCGAAAGGTGGCGGCAGCGGATGCACATCTCGCGGCGTCGCCAAGCATCGCGCTGCGGCGCTGGGCGCCCTGGCGGCGGGGAAAGTTCGCACGCACCATCGAGCGGACGTACGAGGGGAGCCTGGACTGTCCCGCGATGGCGGGCCTGAGGACGGCGCGCGACGCGATTGCGACGCATCGGGCGACGGGCCTTTTCCGGCCGTGGGCGTGGCACTTGGCCCTGGAGGAACGCGAGGCGGTCGGCGTGGTCCTCACTAGCGCCGTCGAAGGGCGCGGGGACCTTACCTATCTGGGCGTCGTGCCGCAGGCGCGGCAGCGCGGCATCGGGCGTGCGCTCCTGGCGCAGGCGATTCGGGACACGGCACGGATGGGGCTGCCGGTCTTGGGCCTGGCGGTGGATGTGAGCAACACACCGGCGGTGCGGCTGTACGCGGGTGCGGGGTTCCAGGAGGTACGAAGGCGGCTCGTGTGGTTCGTGCCGAGAGAGCGGTTGGAGTCCCCGGGATTCACGCCGGCTGCGCCGTGACTCATCCCGGGGCGTCAGGGACAGTCCGGCTTCGCCCTACGGGCTACGCCGTGACAAGCCGGTAGCGGTCGTCGGTGCGATGGACGAGGTCGTCCGATTCGTGGGCCAGCAGCGCGTCGCGGACGTTCTCGTCGGCGTAGAATCGGCGCTTGCCGGGCCACGCGAGGATGCCCGGGACCGTCAGGCCGGGGCCGGTCGGATCGGCCTCGGTCTTTTTTTCGGCGGCGTGAGCGGCGAGGGCTTGCAGGACATCCTCGCGGCAAAGGCGCTGGATGCGGCCGGGTGATTCGTAGAGCGACCCCACGAACCGCTCGACGCTCGTATAGTCGGGATAGCGCGAACCGATAAAGTCGCGGACCTGAAGGACGCCGGACTTGTCGGGCGCGAGGTGGCCGGCGAGGTACGATTCGACGGCCAGGAGGCCAACAGATCGCATAATGCGTTCGGCGGCCTGGTCGGCGTCGAGCGCGGCATCGGCGGACCAGAGGAACTTGAGGCCCTCCATGGCGACGCGGAGGACGCGGCCCTGCCCCGCCTCCTCGGGGGCGACCTCGAAGGCGCCGACGAAGGGCTCCAGGCCGGCGGCGGCGGCGAGGAAATGGACGGCCACCGGTTTGCCGGCGGCCTGAATCGTTACGGTGTCACGTCCGTTCATGATCCCCTCCCCGCCGGCGCCCTTATGCGACTGTCACGTCCTTACAGAGATACACGTCCTGGACGGTGTTCAGGAGTTTGACGCCTTCGGCCATGGGGCGCTGGAACGATTTGCGGCCGGTGATGAGGCCCATGCCTCCCGCGCGTTTGTTGATGACGGCGGTGCGGGCGACCTGGGCGAAATCGTCCTTGCCGGACGCGCCGCCGGAGTTGATGAGTCCCGCGCGACCCATGTAGCAATTGACAACCTGCCAGCGGGTCCACTCGATGGGGTGGTCGGTGCAGAGTTCATCGTAAACGCGCTGGTGGGTGCGTCCGAATTTTTTCTCCTTGGTCGAGAGCGCAAGATATCCCCCGTTGCACTGGGGGGCCTTCTGCTTGATGATGTCGGCCTCGAGGGTGACGCCGAGGTGGTTGGCCTGGCCCGTGAGGTCGGCGGCGGTGTGGTAGTCGGCCTCCTTGGTCTTGAAGGCGTTGTTGCGCAGGTAGCACCAGCAGACGGTGAACAGGCCGCGCTCGTGGGCGCGTTTGAAGGCGTCGCTCACTTCCACCAGTTGCCTTCGGCACTCGGGGCTGCCCCAGTAGATGGTGGCGCCGACGGCGGCGGCGCCCATCCAGTAGGCCTGGTCCACCTGGGCGAACATGGTCTGGTCGTAGAAATTGGGATAGGTCAGAAGTTCGCTATGATTGAGTTTGACGATGAAGGGGATTCGGTGGGCGTACTTCCGCGAGACGGCCCCGAGGACGCCGAGCGTCGAGGCGACGGCGTTGCATCCCCCCTCGATCGCCAACTTGACGATGTTCTCCGGGTCGAAGTAGATGGGGTTGGGGCCGAAGGCCGACGCGCCGGAATGCTCGATGCCCTGGTCCACCGGCAGGATAGAAAGGTAGCCCGTGCCGGCGAGCCGGCCGTGGCCGAAGAGACGGCGCAATTGATTGAGGACGCCAGCGGGCCGGTCGCTCTGGGCGACGACGCGGTCCACAAAGTCCGGCCCGGGCAGGTGCAGTTGCTCCTTGGCGATGCCCTTGGCCTTGTAGGAAAGGAGGTCGTCGGCTTCGGGGCCGAGGAACTTTCGGATCGAGTCGATCGCGGCCATGGGAACCCTCGCTTTCTTTGCCACAGCGCTCGAAGGGGATACCTTCGCCGACTATACGTCGCCGCGGCGCGGCGCGTCAAGGGCGCTGGCGAATCAGGGCGAGCGCGGCCGGCCGACGGCGAAGAGGGGCTCAATTTCGGCGATGACCGCCTTGAGCCAGTCGGCAAGCGGGCTGTATCCGCCGAAGGGTACGACGCCGACCTCGAAAAGAATCGGTCCGGAGAACCCGACGGCGGCGAGGCGGCGGAAATGCTCGCGCCACGGCACGATGCCGGTTCCGATAGGACGGTGGTCCTCCAGGCCGCTGTCGGTTTCGACCACGTCGTGGGCGTGGACATGACCGACGCGGCGGAGGAACGCCTCGGGAGGCGCCTCGCTGTGCTTACCGCGCCGCCACGCAAGGAAAGAGTGGCCGAAGTCCCAGCAAACGCCCGCTCCCGTGCCGGCGACGAGGGCCAGACAATCACCGTACGTGTCGCCGAGACGAATGCGCGGCGCCTCGTGAGGACCGAAGGGAAATTGCGTCTCGACCAAACAGCGGACGTGCGGGAAAGACCGCTCGGTCTCGGCATCGGCGCAGGCGACGAACGCGCGGGCGCTCGTCATGGCCTGGTCGAGAGGCCGATGATGGGGCTCGTCCAAGGCCCTTCCGGCGTGAAAGACAAGAGGCACGTCGTGACCGGCAAGATCGGCAACGGCCTCGGCCGTACCGAGGATCTCGCGGAGGATGGGGGTGTGTGCGCCGGCGTCGAAAACTTCCGGGGCCAGCGCGCGGTCGCGGTAGGAATGAACGGAGGCCCAGAGTCCGGCGGAGCGCAAAAGCGATGCGGCCCGGAGGACGGCGGCGGAGTCGTCGGACTCGGTCCAACTGATCTCGGCAAATGTGACGCCGCAGGCTCGGACGGCGGCGAAGAAACGAGCCGGGTCCTCGTAAAGGGCGCGCCAATCATCGGAGGAGGTTTCGGAGAAACTGTACTTCAGACCGTAGTCCATTCGCGCCTTTCCCGACGACCCTGAGGGGGGCATTATAAGCGGCGCGGGGACCGGGAGCAACGGCAAGTCGGACATTCGCGGCGGCGGTCCTCGCACATGCGCGATCGGAAGGAAACGCAGTGGGGCGCAAAAAGAAGCCGGGCCCGCAGTGAAGCGGACCCGGCATGGGAATCAACTCCGGCGGCCACCTACTCTCTCGCCGAAGGGCCGGGGTCGAATGAAGCCAGGATCTTGTCAAGTTCGGCAGCCAGCGCGGGGAGGTCCTTTTGGACGATAGCCCAGAGAATATCTAGGTTCACCTCATCGTAGCCGTGAATCAGCCGGTTCCGCAGGTCAACCACATCGCGCCAGGGGATGGCCGAAAACCTCTGCCGCTCTTCGGCGGGGACTCTTGCCGCCGCCTCGCCGACAATCTCCAGCAGTCTGGTAAGAGCCAAGCTCAGTTGCCGGTTGGCGTCGAGATCCTTGCGTTTGCAGCCGTGCGCCATCTGGACGGTTTCTTGCGCGTGGTCGAGCATGTGGCGCAAGCGCACGATCGTGTCATGCCGCGTCATACAGCACCTCGGCCTCGGCCAGAACGGCATCGCGGTAATAGCGGCTCAAGTCAGTCGGCGTGTTCAAGTCCACCTTGCGGCCGAGGAGTTCGGACAATTCGCGCTGCATAGAGAAAAAAGCGAGACCCGGGACGTGGCCGGGCTCGAACTCGACGAGCACGTCCACGTCGCTGTCCGGCCGGAAGTCCGGCCGCAGCACCGAACCGAAGAGGGCGAGTCTGCGGATGTGGTGACGCCGACAGAAGCCGGCGATAACTCGACGGTCCATCGAAAGGTCGGTGACCATGACCCCGTTCTCCCTGACGCGCGGCGGAGGCGTGCCAACACCGCTACAGTAGCACATGCCCCGCGCCGGGTCAAGCGCACCCTGGGGCGCAAAAAGAAGCCGGGCCCGCAGTGAAGCGGACCCGGCATGGGAATCAACTCCGGCGGCCACCTACTCTCGCCCCAAAGGGACTACCATCGGCCGGAACGGGCTTAACGGCTCTGTTCGGAATGGGAAGAGGTGTGGCCCCGTCCGTAATACCACCGGAAAAACTCGGGAGCGTCAGACGCACTGGCGGGCAAGCCGCCAGTGCCACCCGGCGCTTCGTATTCACTTGTGAACGGCGCACCCGCCAAAGCGGGCGGCGAAATCGCTCCGCTCGCGCGGAGCGCGGGTCGGGTGGGTGAATAGCGGCAAAGGTGTGCGCATGAGACATGACGCGGTGAAGAGTCAAGAATTATTGTGGTCAAGTGATCGGCCATTAGTACCGGTTTGCTCAAGGCCTTTCAGCCCTTACACGCCCGGCCTATCAACCTGGTAGTCTTCCAGGGGCCTCTCTCCCCTTGCGGGGAATGGATACCTCATCTTGAGGAGGGCTTCACGCTTAGATGCCTTCAGCGTTTAGCCTTTCCGTGCTTGGCTACCCTGCACTGCGGCTGGCGCCACAACAGGTACACCCTAGGCACGTGCCTCCGAGTCCTCTCGTACTAGGGAGACACCCTCTCAAGTATCCTCCGCCCACGGCAGATAGGGACCGACCTGGCTCACGCCGGTCTGAACCCAGCTCGCGTAACACTTTAATCGGCGAACAGCCGAACCCTTGGGACCTTCTCCAGCCCCAGGATGTGTTGGGCCGACA
>DATKUU010000216.1:0-7105 GCA_035530455.1 Phycisphaerae bacterium
GTGGTAATCTCAACCTGAAGACTTTCGGCTCCAGGATTGTACAGTTCAATCCAGGCGCCCTCGGCCCCGGGCGGCACATCAACGGTCATCTCTGAAATGACCAAGCCCACAGATGGGGCGCCCACGGAAGGTCCCGCATCCTCCAGAGGAGCTCCAGCCACAGCCCCGGAGGTTGTCAAGAGCATCAAAGCGGCAAACCTTCCTAGACTCTTCATTCCTCGCTCCTTCAATTGGAAGCCGGAACATTATACTTAATCCGTGAATTCCGGCGACACCTATAACCGTGCCCCGTTCCACCTTCGTCCTTCGGAATAACGGGGCACGGTTAGGGATGTTCCCAGAATTCCCAGTCGGATCTCAGGAACCAGCTCGCGGGCGCGCTCACGGCACGGTCAGGGTCAGTTTGACGGTGAGGTTAAAGACTATGTGGACGCCGCCGGCGGACAGTTCAAGCGCGAACGGAGAAGGGGTCAGGATCGCTTCTTTCGGATGGCCTTGACTTGGCGCAGGACGCGCACGTCCTCCTGATGCCGAGGGGCGCTGAGGCCGCGCTTCGTCCGGATGAGCGACTCCAGGTCAATCCAGTTCGCCCCGGTGCGCCCGTAGGGGCTGCGGATTCTTCTGCGCCAGGCGGTTGCAAATCGGACCCCCGAAACTTTCTGGAGAATGTCCACGCGGGTTGGCGCCACGCCGATTTGGAGGATCTCGTCGGGCTTCCCGACCTTCAGGAGGAAGGGGCTCCCGAACTCTTCCAGGGCGCGGTTGGCGCGCCGAAGGTTCGACCGAGAAGGGTCAACCCAGAGATCAATGTCCTTGGTGTAGCGCGGCTTGGCGTGGTAGATGACAGCCAACCCCCCGACGATGAGGTAGCGCGCCCGGTGCTTGGCCAGGAGACGAACAAGGTCCTCGAAGTCGGGAATCGTCTTCACGGTTGTCCGCTCAGTCGTCCAGGCCTCGTCGTCGGCGCTTGATCTTGGCAATATCCTCGTGAATGTCCACCAGCGCCGAGAGGCGCTCCTGGGGCGTTCTGGCCTGCCAGAACTCCAGGTCCCATCGCTCGGCCTCTGCGTGGCTGCGCGCACGATGAGCGGCCACACGCCGGACAGCCTTCCGGGTGGTGCGTCGCGTGCTCATCGGGTAACCCTCCGCTCGACCGGCTCCTACACGCTTACCATAGTAGCAGAAGTCGAGAGGGCTTGCACGGCCGGAATGTGTTTTCGTTTCAGGCGGCGGGGGCGAGGACGAGTTTCGCAAGGAGGTTAAAAAAGATGTGGACGCCCGCGGCGATGCCGAAGCCCCGCACCGCGAAGATGGCCGAAAGGTATACCCCGGCGACGGTGCGGAAGAGGAACGACGGCCAAGTGAACGCCTGCGGGGCGCCGACGGTGTGGGCGCCCGCAAAAAGGGCCGCCGCCACCAGCACCGCGGCCACCGCCGACCCCGGCGCCTCCAGGCGAAACACATGTTCGGCCAGAAGCACCAGCCCGCCCACCAGGACCAGCCGGAAGAGGAGTTCCTCGTAGATGCCGGCCCCGATGCTGGTCATGGCGGCGGCCAGGAGGCCGGTCCGGGTCCCGGCGTCGGCCGCCACCTGGAGCGGATAGGCCCCGGCCGCAAACGCCTGGAACAGGCCGTGCAGCCCCAGGAGGGGGACGGCGAGCATCGCCGCCTCCAGCGCCATCGCACCCAGGAGACCCAGGGGGAAGCGCCACGCGTCCCGCCGCGCGATGTGCCAGCCCAGGAGGATCGCCACGACGAGGCCCCCGGGCGCCAACACGCCGGCGGTTCCCGCCAGAAACAGCGCGCGGCGCAGGAGAAGGTCCACGCCCGCGGCCAGGTCCGGCCGGACCCACACCAGGCCCGCGGTGTAGAATGCAAGGAAGGGTGAGAGGAAAAGGAGGCACGGCCAGGGGCGCGCCGCCTCGCGCGCAAAAAGAAGCGAAGCCCCCGGTCGCACGCCGCCGCCCCCGCCTCCCCCAATCGAGCGCCGCCCGCGTTTTCCCATGCCGCGACTCTAGCATGGCCGGGAGGGGCGCTCCATGCAAAAGCGGGACGCAAAAAAGACTCCAGGTGTCTTTTCTGCGCAGCACCCTTCGGGCCCTTCGGGGAAAAGACACCTGGAGTCTTTTTTGCGTCCAAATGTCCTTGAAACGCCGCACAGGTCCGCTAGGCTTGCGCGGTCCGGGCGGCGCGGTCCGGCGGGAGGCAGGTGAGCGTGGGTTCGGCCGAGAAGATCCGCTCCTTCTACGATGCACTCCTCGCCGCCTACGGGCCGCAGGGCTGGTGGCCCGCCGATAGCCCGTTCGAAGTGGCCGTCGGCGCCATCCTCACGCAGAACACCAACTGGAAGAACGTCGAGCGGGCCGTCGCGAACCTGAAGCGCGAGGGTCTGCTTTCGGCAGAGGCCCTGGCGCACGTTGCTCCCGAGCGCCTGGCCGAGGTCATCCGGCCGGCGGGCTATTACCGCGTCAAGGCGAAGCGCCTGAAGAACTTTATCCGCCTGCTCGCAGACGGTTTCGGCGGGAGCCTGGGGGCCCTCTTCGCCCTTCGGACGGGCGACCTCCGCGAGACGCTCCTCGGGGTTTCCGGCCTCGGTCCGGAGACGGCGGATTCCATCGTGCTCTACGCGGCCCACCGGCCCGTCTTCGTCGTGGACGCCTACACGGCGCGGATCTTTTTCCGTCACGGCCTCATCGAGGCCGACGCCGGCTACGCCGACATCCAGGACCTTGTCCAGTCGAGCCTGGCCGAGGACGTCGGTGTGTACCAGGAGTATCACGCGCTGGTGGTGGCGGCGGGGAAGCGGCAGTGTAAGCGGCAGGCGCCCGAGTGCGCGGGGTGTCCGTTGGAAGCGTCCCTGGAGGAAGGCCAGCCGGTGCGAGAGGCGTGGTAGCCGGCCGGCCTTCCTCCTGCTGCGCCTACTCCTGGGACGCCGGTTCGGGGGGGCGCAGGCAGAAGGAGGTCGCTGCTGCCGCACTCCCCACCAACCGGGCCGCTGCCGCCAGTTCCAGCCGACTCTTGGGGTCGTTGGCCAGCAGCGGGTGGTTCGGGCCTTTGAGTTGTCCGCGGACGGCGAAGCGTGTGTCGGCGTCAATCTCGTGCCACGCGGTCATGCCGTTCCGGCCTTGACGCTTTGTCTGGTACAGCGCCTGGTCCGCCAGGAACACCAGCAGTTCGGGCGAGACGGCCTCCGGGTCGTCCGGATACGTTGCTGTGCCGAGGCTCAGCGCAATCGGCACGACCTGGCCCTTATGGTCGTAGCGGTGCTTGCGGGAAGCGACGAGGATGCGTTTTGCGATCGTCGCCACCTCCTTATGCCCGGTGCGCGGGCAGACGATCGCGAACTCGTCGCCCGCGTACCGTGCCACCAGGTCCGACTCGCGGGCGCACTGCTTCAGGATGACGGCCACTTCCTTCAGCGCCAGGTCTCCGAACGGGTGGCCGTGCTCGTCGTTGATGCGTTTGAAAAAGTCAATGTCCACGATGATCATGGAGAGGGCGTGCCCGTAGCGTCGGCTGACTTTGAACTCCGTCTTCAGCCACTCCATCAGGTACCGGTAGTTGTAGAGCGCCGTCAGGCCGTCCGTCGTGCTGCGGGCTTTCAGATCCCGGTTGTCCTCCCGCAGTTGCTGCAGGAGCGCGTTCTCGCGCGCCAGGGTCTTCTGAAGTTCGCTTCGCACGTCCCGCAACTGGTCGTGGGCGCTCTTCAGGTGCAGCAAGGCCTGGAGCCGCCACTCCAGGACCCGCTTGTCGAACGGCGGGGCCAGGATGTCGTCAATGCCGTCCTCGAGGGCGGCCGGCGGCTGGCCGTCCGGCAGGCCTTTGGCCGCAAGGAGCATCACCGGCAGATACTTGTCGTGCCGGAGGCTCTTCAGAACCCGCGCGGTTTCGACGGCGTTGAACTCCCCGCCGCAGTCCGCCAGGACCGCCAGGTCAATGCCGTCGCTCTTGACGGCGGCCATGGCCGTCAGGCAGTCCCCCGCCGGCTGGATGGTGGCGCCGATCGCCTCCAGGACGCTTGCCAGTTCGGCGCAGGCGCCTTCGGCGGCACCGATCAAAAGGACGTTAGGTCGGCCAGGCATGTGACCTCCTTTTTCTGCCCCGGCGGGGATTCGCCCACCGGGTTCCCGTTCCGCATAGACTCTACGGATAGAGAGGAGGGAGGCAAACGCCCCGCGCGATGGGGCCCGGGGAGGCGATATAAGTGCTTGTGGCAGGGCGACTTAGGAGAAACTGGTTCGGCGGCCTCCGCCCGCCCCCCTGCGCGCGCACGGCCGGAAACGCAGCGAAAAACCTAGTGGCCCCCGGCCGAGAGCAGTTTCGAACCCGTCCGGATGTACCCCAGCAGGGACACTAGGCCCAGGACGATGGTCGCGATCCAGATGGCGTAGAGGGCGTACCAGGTTGCCTCGGGGAACCAGCGCACGAAGTCGGGCGACGCGAGCATGGCCGTGATCAGGATGAACTGGAGGACGGTGGCGGCCTTGCCGCTCGCGCTCGGCAACGCGTGGAACACGCCGGCCAGAAAGAAGACGACTGCCGCGCCGACGAGGATCAGCAAATCCCGTGAGACGAGAGGTACGGAAACGAGGTAGGGGAGGTAAAGGTTGGGGTGTTCTGGCGAGAGAACGCCTTCCTTGCTCAGAATCACCAGGGCGCTGATCATCAGGGCCTTGTCGGCCAGGGGGTCGAGCAGCGAACCGATTTTCGTCACCCTGCCGGTCCGCCGCGCGATGATGCCGTCCGCCGCGTCGCAAATGCCGATGACGACCACCAGGGCGAGTGCGGCGTAGCGATACATCGCCGCGTCGGCTGCGCTCAGCACCAGCAGAACGAACACCGGCACCAAAAGCAGCCGTAGCACCGTGATGCGGTTCGGCCAGGACATGCACATTTCCCCGGCATCGAAAGTCTTGCGGACCAAAACTTACGAGGACTCTCGCGGAGTGTCAAGGGTAATGGCGAGAGCCGGCCACGGATGGTCAGGGAAGATGTCTTAGCGTTTTGGCGCGGCGTAGCCCGAGTCGAAAAGAAGGATGTGCACGAGGATACATTCCCTGTCATTGGGACCGACTAACGAGTAATCGGCACAGACGTAGAAGACACACCTTGGGCCATACTGGACGGTGCTGTTGGCGTCGGGTGCGTGCGTATTGCCTCGGACCAAGCCAAGAGACAAGAAGTAGTCCTCGTAAAACTTCCGAACTTGTGACAACCGCCTCTCGCGATCCAACCGGTCCTCCGGCCCTTTGGCGAGATCCGAGGTGTAAGTGAGCCGGATCTGTTTCTCATACAACAGAGAGCATGCCTCGTTGATTCGCCCCGGATTCTCCCAGCCGACGCCGCTGCTGGCAACGTGCTGTTCGAGCACCTCGGTCCCCGGCGCGGCCGGAAGCGGCTCCCTCAGTCTCTCCATAATGTCGTTCACCGGTCTGCGCCCCGCGGCCGCCTTGGCCCAAAGAACATGGGTGGCGACGGCATATCCCGCCGTGAAGCCCATCCCAATTGCCAGTGCCACGGCAAATACAAGGCGCCAGATGTGATGACGTCGGGTAGGGAGCGACCCTCTTTCGTTCTGCGGTGCTTGGTCCCTCTGTGTTTCGTTGTCCATGACGGTGACCTTTCAGGTACCAGGTTAGAAGATGAGGCCGGCGTAGCCGACGGCGGCGTCGGAATCGCGCTCGCCCATCTGCTCGCGCATCACGTCGTAGGAGGTCGTGTAGTGGACGAGGCATCCGCGTTTGGCACCGAGCTGGCGCGCCGCGGCCAGCGTGGCGGCCACCGCACCGGAGCCGCACGCGTTCGCGCGCGACTCCGCCTCCGGCACCGCCGCCTCGGCGTCCAGGCGCAGCGCCAGGTCAATCATCCGCCGGTCGTTCTCGTCGCGAACCCACTGGATGGCTTTCTCGCCGTAGCCGCGAGGCGTAAAACCGTACGCCGGCCCGTAGTGCGTCAAGTCCGTCGAGCCGAGGCAGACGGCGTCGCAGCCGGAGTTGCGGATGGCGCGGGCGACGGCAAGGCCGATCTCCGTCGCCGCCGGCTCCGGCAGGACGGCGATGGGGACAATCTTCGCATCGGGAAAGAGGTGCTGGATGAGCGGCACCTGGACCTCGATGGAGTGTTCGCCGACGTGTGCTCGCGGATTGTCTTCGAGGAGGTCGCCGGCCAGGGCGAGGACTTCGCGCGCAAGGCGTTCGTCCACCGCCGCAAGGCCCAGCGGCGTCCGCCACGCGCCGCTCGCAAAGACCGCGCTTCGGCCGATGGGCCGATGCACGGCCCCGAAGAGCACGAACGTTTTCGCCGACCGTTTCGACTGGATTGCTTTCAGCACCGCCAGGGCCGTCGCACCGGAAAATATCCACCCTGCGTGCGGTACGATGCCCGCGACGGGACGCTCCGGCAGGTCCGCCGGCAACTCGACGGCTGGGAGCGACCGGATCATGCGAAGACACTCATCTCGGCCGGCGGGATAGAATCCCCCGGCCGCCACCGGTTCACGCACGAGCATGGCGCCCTCTCCTTCGGATGTGCCACTGGGTGCATTATAACCGCACCCGCGAGCAACATCGTGCGAAACTCGTCCTATCGCGCCGGTTCCTCGGTTTCCGTTGTGACCTCCCAGCCTTCGATTCCAGCGGCGCCTACGGCGAGCATGACACGGGCGATATCCTCATACGGGATATCCGGGTCAGCATTAAGAATGACTTCGAGGGATTCGCCGGGCGCGCCGCCGAGATGCTTCAGCTTTTCGGTTAGTTCCTGGAGTGTAAGGACCTGGCCTTCTAGAACGATCTGCGGATTATCCGGGTTAATGATATTAATCACAATGTGTTTGGTTGGGGCTGATGGAGTTGGTTCGCTCGAGATAGGGGCCAGATCTTCCATCGCCTGTTCTTGGTGCTGGTATTCAGGCGCAAGGTAGCACGCGAGGAGAATGAGCAGCAGCAGTCTTGCCATGAGCGACCCTCCTGCGATGAATTTGCCCTATTCCATGCGCAGCGCACGGCAGGCTGTCATGCCGAATTGTGCTTCTTCTCAAGCCTCAAGCCTTTCTTCACGGCTCAGTGACGCGCTTCGGGTCGAGCGCCCGCGCTAGGTCTTCCTC
>DATKUU010000217.1:0-4885 GCA_035530455.1 Phycisphaerae bacterium
GCGTTGGCACTCGTCGCTGCTAACGGCGGATTCGGCGGGGCGACCAGCGGTACGGCTGGGGCCGGCGGGGCGATCACCCTGACCTCCGGAAACGGCGGAGCGGCCAACACGCCCGGCGCGGGCGGGGCCATCACGGTGACACCCGGAAACGCCGGAAGCACGGCCACTGGAACGCCGGCCCTCTCCGGGGCAATCAGCATCACCACCGGGACCGGCGGACCGGCCACGGGCGCGGTCGCCGCTGGGGCCAGTGGTGCGGTCACCATCTCGTCAGGAACCGGCGGTGCGTCCGGAACAAGTGGCAACGGCGGCGCGGCGGGAACGGTTACGCTGTCCGGCGGAACTGGCGGTGCGGATTCCGGCGGCGCCGACGTTGGCGGTGCAGGCGGTGCGATCAGCCTCGCCGGTGGAACCGGCGGCGCGTCTGGCGGCACGCAGGGCGCCGGCGGAGCGGTCACAATCGACGCCGGGACCGGCGGCACCAACGGTGCGATCGCAATCGGCGGGACCAACGCCTCCGCCATTGCAATCGGCAAGGCGGCTACCGCGGCGTCCGTGACGACCCTCAACGGCGCAGTCAAGGGCGAGGCCGAGGGCTACATGGTCCACACCCTCGTCGTGGATGTGTCGGCCGCCGAGATCGCTACAGGCCACACGATCGTAACGGTTCCGGCCGGTCGGCAGTTCCAACTGGTCGATCTCAAGCAGATCGCCATCGGTGCCACTGCAACAACGGCAACCACTGTCGACGTCGTTGGAAGCGCAACTCTGACGGCAACGGCTGTCGCCACGCTGGTAGATTCGGTCGTTGTTCCGATCTCCGATGCTGGCGTTACCGTTCTGGCCGACGGAGCGTCCTTCACCGCACAGACGGCAGGAACGGACATCACAGTAGTCGATACCGGTGGTGGCGCGTTGGCCGGTGCAACGGCCATCCGTTTCATCATCAGTTACCTGCTGATCTAACGGTGGCGGCTGCGTAAGCTGATGCGTACAATCAAAACGTCAGGAATTGTCCTGGCGGAACATAAGGAATAGTCGAATGAATGACGAAGAAGCCCAAGAAGTTAAAGTTGAAGACGAGGATGACGTTGAGGCCGACGCCCTCAAGCTGATGCAGGACGTGCCGAAGGGCGAACCACAGCCCGACTTCCTGGCGTCCATCCCGTACCGCAAACTCGTGATCGGAGTGACCGATGCCGGACTCATCGACATCCTTCACAACGACGTGAAGATGCTGGAACTCGCCGAGGTGGCAAGGCAGTTGGCCCAGGTCGCTTCAAACTCGATGCAACAACAGGCGGCCAACGTGAACAGAGCGCGAGCGGCTGGTCACCTGTAGCAGACGCCTATGCCCCGGGCGCATACCGCGCCCGGGGCTGAGGCGAAAGGACAAGCACTATGGCAATGGAACAAATCACAGGCAAACTGATCGGCGGCAACCGTTCAATCGTTCGCGGCTCGCCGAAGCCGATCTGGAAGATGGTGGTGGACGGTTCGGCCGCGACAACGGCCTTGGCCGACCCAACGGTGACCAGGACGATACCAACGGTGAACGTATTCGACACCGGATACCTTCAGGCGGCTCGCTTCTACTTCGGCGGGACGGATGCCGCAGATGAGACGTTCAATTACCAGATCATCGGGTGGGTTCCGTTGAGTCCAGGCTCTGCCAACGGCCCGACGGTTCTGTTACCTGTCATTCTGGCGAAGGGTGTGGTGACACTCGGCGCAATGGTCATGACGACGCTCGTGACGAACGGCAAGATCGCCGACACGATCACAGACACGATCGACCTCTACGGCACGATCAAGCACAGTCCGACGGGCGAACTGCCCGCATCGCTCATTCTCGACGTGCGGAACTGCATTTTCCTCACCGTCGAGACGGATACCGCGACCGCGGCGACGGCCTACGTCTGGGCAGCCCCGGTCGATGCCCCGCTGCCGAACGCGGACGCCACCTGATAACGCATGAGCATACCCAAAGTCATCATACCGTGGGTAGGGCCGTGGGACAAGGCATACGAGCTCGACGATGGCGGTCCGCTCGCCACGGCGGCGGCAAAGGACATGATGTCCGCGATGGATGCCGCTGGCGCGATGGGCGTATCGGCGGGTGGGAACCACCCCGATTGGCTGAATCCAATCATCGCTGCCGGGGGGTACGACACGATTGGGAGTTTTTCGTGGAACTCCATCTTTGATGCAGCGAGCGAGTTCTACATGGCCGATGCAGACGAGCGCAAGGCGACGTGGACAGCGCTACTGACCGCGGAGATTGCGGCGTGGTCGCCTGACATCTTCTTCGTGGACCAGGAAAACGTCGGGTGGGAATCATGGATGCCCGCCACCGTTACAGCGGCGTTGGCCGCGGCAGGGTTGACAGACACTGACCTGTACTACTACCGGGGCGATTCCGGCGGGCCTGAACTGGTGGACGACATCCCGCTGGCCCCATCGTACTATTACAAGCTCCCCACGCCATACAGTGTAAGCATTTGGACTGCGACGGACACGATAGCCGAACTTCGGGCCCGGTTGGCCGTTCCGGTCAACAGCGTTGACGGCGGACGCCCGTGGGTCTCGTTCTATATCCAGGCCAATGACGCCTCGCAGGGCCTCGTCGGCGACGTTCGGGACGTGATAAACTTCTGCCGGATTCTCCGGGAGGCCGGGGCCGTTGGAATCCACTTGTGGTTTCCGCCGTACTGCGTTCAGGTCGGTGGCCTCGACGGTGCGAATAACGCGCGGCTGCTTGAGTACATGCAGGCCGCCGCAGAGGTATGGGCACCGAGTCCAAGCCTCACGCCAAAATGATGTACAATTCGTGGAGAACATCATGGTATCGAAAATAGTTGAAATGACAGGACTGGCCGGGTGCGGGGTGTTGTTCATCGTGAGCGATATTGTAAGGCAAGAGTTTCCTATCGAGGTTATGAAGTGGGGCGGACTCATTGCTCTGGTGTCGTTCATGGTGGCGCAGAACTACCGGCTTGACGCGCGGATGGCGAAAGCCGTCGAGCGGAAGGACAGGGAAGCGTTGGAGGCCCGGGCACGGTCCGACCGGCTCGCGGTGGACTTCACAGATGCGGTCAACACCATGGCCGCGGCATTGAAGGACCGGCCGTGCCTCATGACAGATTCCCGCATACCCGATCCAAAGGTGAAAATATGACCAAGAAGACACTCATCGGGTTCGTGTTCGTTCTCGCCGTCTCGCTCACCATGTTCGGGTGCTTCATGGAGGACGGGACTCTTCGCCTGGGCTGGCCCGTAGCAACCAGCCAGCCGGCCGACACGTCGGGAGCAACCAAGCCGCCGCCGGGCACGGCTGATGAAGTGATCGGCGACAGCATGATGGTGCTCGGCACGTTGCTCGGGTGTCCGCCGCTGGTCATTGCCGGTTACATGGTCGGCAAACTCAAGGTGACGAAGATATTGACGCGCGTCGTCGAGAACGTCCAGGAAGGGCGGAACGCGGTCAAGACGGTTGCCCCGAAAGCCCTGAAGGCATTCGATAACGCTGCACGCGCGGCGTCGGACGCCACGGTGGACGCCGTGGTGAAGAAGATCAAGAAGAAGTCGCTCATTGACCCAGTGACGGAAAAGTAGGTGCGATATGGTCGGCAGACGAAGAATAAGCGGCAGGGGCGGGCGTGGGACTTCCGTTCGCGTGAACGTGAACCGGACGCCCGTGACGCAGGAACAGCGGTTCGCACGCGCCGATCAGCAGGCGGAAGAGCTCCGGGCCGAGCGCGACCTTCGTGCTCAACAGGGCCAGGAACAAGCGGGCTTGTCGAGGCAGTTCCGCGGGCGGCAGGCGGAGATGGGGATTGCGGCCGCGCGGGACTCGCAGGCCACCGCGGCGATCAATCGGGAACTGGCCATGAGGTCGGCAAAGGGGATGACTACCTCTGCGGAAGAAATCGCCCAGATTCGCCAGGCGTACGGTGCCGGGGCGGCCGGGCCGGTTGCGCCCAAGGAAAAGCTCATCAGCGTCCGCGGCAAGATGGTTCCCGCTGCGGAAGCGCAGAAGCTCTTCGTCGCGGCGAACCGGCGGTCGGATGAAGTCAACAGGCGGCTGGCCCGAAGCGGACACACGGGCGCACCGATGGTGCCGGTATCGAACTACGGCCGGCAAGCAGAAGAGTTCGCCAGGAGGCTTGAGGTCACGGACCTGCCTGCCGATTCGCGCCTTGACAGTCAGGCCCAGAGGGATGTTCGGCTATTCGGGATACGGTCCATGCAGCAGCGCAGGGAAACCGGGGTGCAGGAGGGCCTGCAGCGCGAGATTGACGACCTGCTGAACACGGCGAACCAGTTGGAGGCGACACAGCCGCAGCAACCGCAAGCGCCGACCGCCGCCCCAGCGGCCCCGGAACTGCCCGCCCAGCAGCTTCCCGTCACGCCACAGGACCAGGCCAGAGACGCTGAGATTGCTCGGTTGAAGGCCCAACTGGCCACGCTCGCCCCGGCGGTACAGCCAGCAGCCGCCCCGGCTTCGCAAGCGGCTCCGCCCGCGGCGCCCATTCAAGCACCGGCGGCGGCCCCGGAAGTTGCTCCCGTTCCGCCCGGCGCGGGCGAGTTGCCGCCGCCGCTCACCGAACCGCTTCCGCCAGTGCAGCCCCCGCGCAGTGTCCGTGCGGCGAGCCTCACTGCCGAGCCCACGCGGTCGCCCGCCGACTCTCAGCGTCTCACGTCAGAAGCCCTTCGCCAAATCGGACAGGACGTCCAGGGCCGCGAGGCCCAGATTGCTCGCATGCGCGAACAAGGCGCGCCGGAGACTACCTTGCCGCCCGTTGGCAGCTTCAAGCCAGAGGGCCAGTACGAAGCACCGCCGCCAGTCGAGTTCCCGGCGGCGCGCCCGACGCGCGGCGGGGGA
>DATKUU010000218.1:0-4608 GCA_035530455.1 Phycisphaerae bacterium
GCACGGCGGACCTGGGGGCGGCAATCGAGGCGATGCATGACGGCACAATACGAGAAGCCGAGAAGGCGAAGGGAGACCCCAAGTGAGCACCAAAATCGAATGGGTAAAAAACCCTGACGGGACCGCCGGCAAGACGTGGAATCCGATCACCGGCTGCACCAAGATCAGCCCCGGCTGCCAGCACTGCTACGCCGAGAGGATGAGCAAGCGGCTGGCCGGGCGGTGCGGATACCCTGCCGACGAGCCGTTCCGTGTGACTGTCCACCCGGACAAGTTCGATGAACCTCTGCACTGGCGGAAGCCCGCGCACATCTTCGTCTGCTCGATGGCGGACCTGTTCCATCCGAAGGTGCGATTCGGCACAATTCTGCGAGTCGTGCGATCCATCATCTACACGCCTTGGAATACGTATCAGATTCTCACGAAACGCCCCAGTCGTATGCGGGAGTTCTTTGAGTATTGGATGCACATGGGCACAAAGGCCGGCTACCTCGACCCGATGATGCTGGCACTGGACGCCGGCGGCCCGCCAATATCGGGTGAACAGGCGGCGCGCGCAAACGAGTGGTACAAGACCCACTGCGATCAATCAGGCAGGGGCCTGTGCGATCTGCCGATCCCATGGCCTCTCCCCAACGTCTGGCTCGGCGTCACCGTCGAGTCCGGCGATTACCTCTCCCGCATCGACGACCTGATGGCCACTCCGGCGGCGGTGCGGTTCGTGTCGATGGAACCGTTGCTCGGGCCGGTGAACCTGAGACCGTGGTTGTACGACCCGCGAGAGTGTTCCTGCTACGAGGCCGAGTATGGACACCAACTCGGCTGCATGTTTCACGGGATGACGGGCGATGCCGTCCGCGCCGAAATGGCGAAACCTTGGCCGGTACTCGACTGGGTAATCGTCGGTGGCGAGACCGGCCCCGGCGCGCGGCCGATGCACCCCGATTGGGTACGCGACGTGCGCGACCAGTGCGTTGCCGCGAACGTGCCCTTCTTCTTCAAGGGCTGGGGAAGCTGGGCGCCTCTGCCGGAACCCTTCACCTACACCCCGGCAGTCGGATCAGGCAACCGGGAGTACAACCTTGCCTTGGGGCGCTACCGCAAGAAACACCGCGCGACATTGCTACTCGACGACCGACCGGAAGGCTGGCCCCCATACATGATACGCCAGGGGACTGGACTCACTGACGGCGAAGGGGGCATGGCCCGCGTCGGCAAGAAGGCCGCCGGTCGCTTGCTCGACGGGCGCGAGTGGAATCAAATGCCGGGAGACCAACTATGACCAGAACTCTCGACGAGTGTTGGCGCTGCCACAAAACCGATGGCGTAGAGAATGGACTCTGCGACGACTGCGCCGACCACTACGTCTACTGCGATGTCTGCCGCGAGGATCAGCACGAGGATGATCTGTGCCGGCATATCTACTGGAGCGAGCATTGGGGGGGCTTCGCTGGCGCGGGATATTGTGAGTTTTCGCACGATCACCACCGAGAACCCATGCGAGCCCTGCTCGACGCCTGCGGATTCAAGTTTGCCTCGTGGCTGTATCGCGCTCTGTGCCTCGACCGCCTTTGCCTGGGCTTTTGGGGTCCGATGCTGGGGCCGTTGTGGGTCGAAAACAGATACGTGGACCGCGACTTCAGGTTCCGCTCGCTCGATATTTTGCGCGACCACAACGTAGATACCGACTCGTGGGATAATGGCGGCGAGGAAGCGGAGGCCATTTTCTGGCTGTCGTCCCTGTGGCCCGATGTGGAGAAGCCTCGATGGGATACCGTTCAATGGATACGTGAATGGATGGAGCAGCACCAGATGCCGGGAGACCACAAATGAAGCCGCGCCGCCCGACAACGCGCCTGTGGTACGTTGGCCTGAGGGGCAACGAGATATGGGTGAGCGCCGACCGCATGGGTTGGTGGGGTGGTGGGGAAGACCGCAAAATCCGCGCATGCACCGCGAAGGCTGCCGGTAGACGGTTTCAGCGAAACAACGTGGCCGCGATTCTGGCCGGGCGCGACCTGGAAACGGACAATATCAGATCGCCAACCTACATGAATCTGCCCGCCGAGGAAATCTTGCCGAGCGATAAACAGGCGGCAAGAGCAATGCGGGTTGTGGTGAAGAAGGGAGACCCCAATGCCTGACACAATCCTGACTGGCCGAGTCCGCCCCGCGCCGATGTTCCGTCCTGAATTACGAGCCGCAATAAGATCGGGGCTTAAGACGCAGACGCGGCGGACGGTGAAAAAGGCCAAGGAATATCACCTGGAGCCTGCCAAGCGTCCTCAATTTTGGGGTCCGCAAGACGAGGACGACATATGGGCCTTCATCGACATGGCCTACCCAACCGACACGTATCCATATCCCGTCCGCAGCCCCCACGGCAAGCCCGGCGACATGTGGTATCTCCGCGAACCCCTGCGCCCCAGCGAGTCGGGCATCACGCTCTACGCCGACGACGGCGAGACTGTCTGGCTGGATGGGGCTGAGACTATCACCTGGCCCTGGAAGTGCCGCATCCTATCCTCGCGGTACATGCCCCGCCGTGCCGCGCGTACCTTCATGGTGGTGACAGACGTGCGGTGCGAGCGGGTGCAGGACATCAGCGAAGAGGACGCGATAGCGGAGGGCGTGAATATCTCGCTGGCGGATCGGAATATCGTAGCCCTGTACGCCGAGTGTCGCCCAGACCTGCCGTGTCCGGCGGCGAGCCAGTGGGCTTTCCATGCCTTGTGGGACTCCATCAACGGCAAGCGGCCCGGCTGCGCGTGGGCAGACAACTCGTGGGTGTTCGCGTACACATTCCGGTTGGCGACCCCGGCCGAGGCCGAGAAAGGAACGAAGCGATGAATCGTTGTCTGATTTGCGGAGTTGATCTTAGTACGGCTCCGGCAACGGATATGTACTGCCGCCGGCACGAACCCCAACATTCGCGGCTCTATAACCAAGCCGAAATGGATGACCTCCGCCGCCTGCTTGCCGCCGCGAAGAACGACCGCGACGCCGAGTGGTGCATGGCCCTGATTGCCCACTGTACCACAGGGCAGATCGAGGCGGTCACGCGGGCGGTCAACAGTGGTGACGCGGCCAAGGCGGTTGCCCGTGCTAGAAAGGAACGAAGCGATGAGTGATGAGAAATGGCCGGTATGTTGCGGCAAAAATATGGTTGGCGCTCCTGGGTTTTATGAGTGTCTGGTCTGTAAACGCCGCGAGGCGTACCCGACAGAGGTGGATGAACTTCGCCGCCAGCTTGCTGAGGCCCACGCTGCGACACAGGAACAAGTCCGCGTGGCTTTTGAGTATGAGCAGGCATGGCGTCAAGCCCTTGTCGCCGCGGCTACGGCCCAGGCGGCGTGCGCGGCGATGCGGCTTTTGGTAGATCGCCTTGACAAGCAGGCCAGTATGATTGGCCCACACAACAAGGATTGCGACTGTGCCTTTTGTGAAGTACGGAGGGGGATTCTCAACCCCGGCCTGCCCTACGCCGAAGCCAAGCAGGCGGTGGACCTGATAGAGAAGTTGAGTGCCCACTACTACGGGGAATGTGGATTCACTATTGTCAGTCCCTATGACGAAGTTGACTGCTGGACGGTCTGCGAAGAGACCGGCCCCACCCTCCTCGCCTGCCTCGAACAGGCCGCACACGCGGCGGGAGTAGAGCAATGAGTTGTTGGACCAAGGAACAACTTGAGCAAATGCTTGAGGACGTGGTGAACGAGTTAGGTCTCTCGGAGTCGGCGATTGCTGAACATGGCCCCCTTGGCACCGCACCCGCCAAACTGGTCAGGCTCGTGCTTGACCAAAAGGACCTGACGATACGTTGTCTGCGGGCTGAAATGGTGGATTGCGAGGCCGCAAAGGCGGCGGGAGTGAAACCATGAACACCTACCTAGACCAGATTGGGTCGATTTTGAATAGAGCGTCAGCCGCGCTCTCTGCCGGCGATTATATCGAATTACTGGATGAGGTCTGCGACGACGCAGAAGCCAGGGCGCTGGCCTTGCGCGACGACGATCCCGACCAGGACTGACCCAACGGATTGACACACAGAAAGGAGTCCGACATGAAACGCAGTGACATATCTGGCCTGCCCGCCCACGCCCGCGCCGAAGTCGAGCGGCAACTGGCGGGCAAGCCCGCGCCAACACCCGACACCCGCGTTCAAATCGTCCGCGCCCAAGACGACATGAACGGCACAGAAAGGGACTACGCCCGGCACTTGTACTGCCTTGGCCGGGCACGGCAAATATCCTCGTTCTCGTTTCAGGGACTCAAGCTCATCTTGGCAGAGCGATGCACGTACACGCCCGACTTCTTTGTGGAAATGCCGGACGGCACGAAAGAGTGCCACGAGATCAAGGGCCGCAAGGGGACGCGATTCTACGCCAAGGACGACGCGATTGTGAAGATCAAGGTCGCCGCCGTCCTGTTTCCCCAATACAAGTTCTCCATCCGCTGGCCTGACGGCAAGGGCGGATGGAACAAGAAGGAATATAGCAGCGTGCGGCCAGATCACAAGGAGACCGCCCAGCCCGCCCCGGCACTGTTCGAGGAGGCGCGGTGACCGCCTACTACAACGAGTTCGACCCGGGGCGGGCTGGGCGGTCT
>DATKUU010000219.1:0-2086 GCA_035530455.1 Phycisphaerae bacterium
AGTCTGGAGGACAGGAAGACGCAGACGCGGCGGGTGGTGACGCTGAAGACGGGGCGGCCGGGCTCGGCGCCGAGGGAGTATTGGGAGAAGCATGCGGACTGGGCGTCGGCCTGGGCGGACCGGGGCTTCGGCGCAGGCGAATATCTCCACGTGCCGTGCCACTCGACCGAGGACAGCTGCTGCCCGCGCTGCGACGAGATGGGCTGGACGGAGACGAGCCACCGATTCCGCCCGCGAATCGAGATCGGCGACGGGCTGTGGGTGAGGGAGACGTTCTGCGTCGAGAGCAACTTCAACCTGGCCCACGAGGACGAGTACCCGCCGCCCTGGGCAGACGGCCGGCCGGTGAAGCGCCACCAGGACGCCGAGTTCGACGACTACTGGGAGCAATGCCACTACCGGGCGACGGACCCGCCGCCGGAGTTGGCCTATCCCGACACGCCGGACGCGACCTGCCGCTGGCGGCCCTCCATCTTCATGCCCCGCTGGGCGTGCCGGCTCGAGCTGCGGGTGACGGCCGTGCGGGTCGAGCGGCTGCAGGACATCGGCAGCGACGATGCGGTCGCGGAAGGCGTGCTGCGAACCGCATGGCCGAAATCGGAGGGCGTCCCGGGGCCCGTCGAGCGATTCAGCGTCCTGTGGGACAGCATCAACGCGAAGCGCGGCTACGCCTGGGCGACGAACCCGTGGGTGTGGGCGGTGACGTTTGAACGAACGGCGATTCACCGCAGAGACACAGAGGACGCAGAGAACGGCCCGGAAGGGTCCCAACGAAAGGAGACGTGATGGGTGGCGCGACGACGCAGACGGTGGACAGCGCGGCGCAGGCGGGTCTGACCATAGGCCGCCGCGCCGAGACGACCGAGCAATTGCCGCCCGGCCAGCCGGCGCCGGGGAAGAAGTACACGTGCCCCGAGTGCGGCATGGAGTTTCAGAGCGGCCAGGGGCGGGGGGCGCATCGCAAGCGAGTGCATGGCATCGCGGGCAAGTGGTCGAAGCCCTCGATCGGGCGGAAGGCGCCGCGCAAAGCGAAAGCCCACGACGGCGAGGTGGCGGGGGTGTTCCGGACCCTGGCCGAGGCGATCGGCTCGCGGGCCGACCACGATGCGGCGATTCTGGACGGGCTGAAGGTGCTCATCAAGGCCGTGGGCGATCTGCGCGGCAATGACGTCAAGTTCATGGGCGAGCTGGGCAAGATCAAGAAGGACGTGGAGGCGCTCAAGCGGCAGGCCGTCTGATAGCGGCGAGCCACAGAGGACACAGAGAGCACAGAGAATGGCAACGACAGGCTGAAGGAACGGCAACACGAGGAGAAGCCATGAGTTGGATTCAGACCTACACGGGTAAGAAGTTCTACCCGCTCGAACCGAGGGCGGAGGACGTTTGTATTGAGGATATCGCGCATCACCTGGCGCTGACGAATCGCTTCTCGGGCGCGACGGCTTTGCCGTATTCGGTGGCCCAGCATTCGGTGCTTGTCTCGCTGCACGTGCCGCCGCGCCTGGCGCTGCATGGCCTGCTGCACGACGCGGCGGAGGCCTACCTCGCGGACATTCCCGGGCCGATCAAGGGCGATCTGCCTCGGTTCGCGGCCATCGAGCGTCGGCTGCTGCAGGTGATCGGCGCGGCCCTGGACGTGCCGGACCTGGCGCCCCACTGGAATGAAGTGGCCATCGCCGACGCCCGGGCGTGCATGACGGAGGCGCGCGACCTGATGGGGCCCAAGCCCGCGCCGTGGGGCCTTCATGCCGAGCCCTGGCCGGAGCGGATCATTGTGTTGAAGTGGCCGTCGGCCGAGCTGCAGTTTCGCACGGCGTATACGGAATTCCTTTTTCGCCGCGTGAGCGGCAAGGAGGCGCGGCAAATGCTGACCCGGCATCAGGCGGCGGAGATCGCCATGAACTACGTGCTGCTGATCGAGGCCGGGCGGGACGTGTCGCCGTTCTTCAGCGCCCGGGGCATCGTCGGCGCCGCGAAGCGCCAGGTGCTGGTCGAGGCCACTCGGATCTGGGGGGAGCGGCAGAGAGAGGAGGACGAGGCGGCGCATCACAAAGAAATGGTCGAGGCGCTGCGGGGCTACGACGTG